>JANXVI010000018.1 GCA_025351745.1 Rhodoferax sp. | reverse complement strand
GCCAATCTTCAGGAACTCTTATGTTTGAACAGCTTGGATTGATTGGATGCGGCCTGATGGGCGGTTCGTTTGCGCTGGCGCTCAAGCGCGCCGGTTTGGTCAAGCGCGTGGTGGGCTACAGCAAGTCGCCCAGCACCACCGAGCGCGCGCGCCTGATGGGCGTCATCGACGTGGAGGCGCCCTCTGCACTGCTGGCCGTGTCGGGCGCCGACATTGTGCTGATTGCCGTGCCCGTTGCCGCCACCGAAGCCACCTTCAAGGCGATCAAGCACCTGGTCACCGACAAAATGCTGGTCATGGACGTGGGTTCCACCAAACGCGAAGTCATTGACGCAGGCAGGCGCGCGCTGCGCGAACACATTGGCTCGTTCGTGCCCACCCACCCGATAACCGGCAAGGAAGTATCGGGCGTAGACAATGCCGACCCGGATCTGTATGTGGGCCGTCAGGTCATACTGACTCCCATCGAACGCACACTGACTGTGCAATTGCAAAAGGCCGTGGACGTGTGGACCGCGCTGGGTTGCCGGGTGTTGAAGATGTCGCCCGAACAGCACGATGCGGCCTTTGCAGCCGTCAGCCATTTGCCGCACCTGATTGCATTTGCCCTGATGAACGCCATCTCCGGGCAGCCTCTGGGTCAGGACTACCTGTCACTGGCAGGCCCGGGCTTTCGCGATTTCACCCGCATTGCTGCCAGCGACCCCAAGGTCTGGCGCGACATCCTGGTTTCCAACCGCGAAGAGTTGCTGGCCCAATCCAAAATCTTCCAGCGCAACTTGCACGCCTTGGAGTTGATGATTTCCAGTGGCAACACCGAGGCGCTGGAGGGCTTGCTGGAGCAGGCGAGCAACACCCGCGGCACGTGGAGCATGACCTCCCGACACAACCCCTAATCGATGTATTCCACCGCTTTCCTGGACATCCCCCCACTGGCCGGTGCATTGGGAACGGTGACACTGCCAGGCTCCAAAAGCATCTCCAACCGGGTTCTGTTACTGGCCGCCCTCTGCCAGGGCACCACCACGGTGCACGACCTGCTGGATTCCGATGACACCCGCGTCATGCTCGACGCCCTGCGTGTGCTGGGCTGCGGTATTCGCCAGCGAGGCAATACCGTGCAGATCGACGGATTGGCCGGACGATTGGGCGCGCATCAAGCCAAACTGTTCCTGGGCAACGCAGGCACCGCCATGCGCCCGCTCACCGCCGCGCTGGCCGTGTTGGGTGGAGATTTTGAACTGGGTGGTATCGCGCGCATGCACGAGCGGCCCATTGGCGACCTGGTCGACGCCTTGCGCCAGTTGGGCTGCCGCATCGACTATCTGGGCAATGATGGTTTTCCGCCGCTTCACATAGGCACTCCAACCTTGGTTCTGGATGCGCCCATCAAGGTGCGGGGCGACGTCTCCAGCCAGTTTTTGACGGCGCTGCTGATGGCTTTGCCACTGGTCGCCATGCATAGAGCCCCCACGCTCGGCACTAATGTGTCCTCGCTGCCCCCCGAGGGCGCCGTCCAGCCTAGGGGCGGCCCGTCGGCTGGACAGGACATCGTCATCAAAGTGGTCGGCGAGCTGATTTCGCGCCCCTACATCGAGATCACGCTGAACCTGTTGGCGCGCTTTGGCGTGCACGTGCAGCGTGACGGTTGGCAGCAGTTCACCATTCCCGCCGGTTGCAAGCTGCAGTCACCGGGCGACATCCACGTTGAGGCGGATGCTTCATCTGCTAGCTATTTTATAGCACTTGGTGCAATAGCGACGAGGGCTAGCGGGAAGAATTCCATAAAGATCCTTGGCGTGGGGGCCGATTCCATTCAGGGCGACATTCGTTTCATAGATGCGGCCCAGCAAATGGGCGCGCACGTGGTCAGCGGCCCCAACTGGCTGGAAGTGTCGCGTGGCCCTTGGCCGCTGAAGGCCATCGACCTGGACTGCAACCACATCCCCGATGCGGCGATGACACTGGCCGTGATGGCCTTGTATGCCGATGGCACGACAACGCTGCGCAATATCGCCAGCTGGCGGGTCAAGGAGACAGACCGCATCGCCGCCATGGCTACTGAATTGCGCATGCTCGGCGCCAACGTGGTCGAGGGCGCGGACTTTATCCAGGTGACGCCCCCCGGACAGTGGAAAGCTGCATCCATCCACACATATGACGACCACCGCGTCGCCATGTGCTTCTCGCTGGCGGCTTTCAACCCGGCCGGTATTCCGGTGCGTATCGAAGACCCAAAGTGCGTAGCCAAGACGTTCCCAGACTACTTCGAAGCGCTGTTTTCGCTGGCCCATACGCCACAGGCGACCATTCCTGTGGTCTGCGTAGACGGCCCCACAGCCTCCGGTAAAGGCACGCTGGCCGTCGTGCTGGCGCAACGGCTGGGTTACCACTTTCTGGATTCCGGTTCGCTGTACCGCATCACCGCTTTGGCCGCCCAGCGCGCAGGCCTGGGGCTGGACTCAGCCCATGAAGCCGCCATCGCCAAGCTGGTGAAGGGCCTGCACATCCAGTTCACCAACGGCCGCGTTTTGCTCAACGGCGACGACGTCAGCGACACCATCCGCACCGAAGAAGCCGGCATGAACGCCTCCAAAGTGTCCACCCTGCCCCCTGTGCGCGATGCCTTGATCAATTTGCAGCACAGTTTTCGCCAGTTGCCGGGCCTGGTAGCCGACGGGCGCGACATGGGCACGGTGATCTTTCCCGATGCCCCGCTCAAGGTCTTCCTGACCGCCAGCGCCGGACGGCGGGCCGAACGGCGCTATAAGCAGTTGATTTCTAAGGGCATTTCAACTACACTCCCATCTCTTCGCGCGGACCTGGAGCTTCGTGACGCACGGGATTCATCCCGAGCCGTTGCACCGCTCAAGCCCGCAGGAGACGCCCAGTTGCTGGACAACTCAGATTTAACGGTTGAAGAATCGGTCGATCTGGTGTTGGGTTGGTGGCAGGGCAAACAGCCTTTTTAAACCGTCGTTTAAGAAGGTTGATGGCAGGTAGACAAAAGCGCCCGCTTTTGTCAGGTCCACACAACACCTCTCGCGCAGCATGCGCACCGGTTGTCTGGTTCAACAACTTAACCCCGCGGTCATTTTGACCGCAAAGCAAATGTCAGAATCTTTCGCAGACCTATTTGAAGAGTCACAAAAACGCTCGGAAACCCGTATCGGTGAAGTCGTTACCGCTGAAGTCGTTCGCATCGAACACAACTTCGTCGTGGTCAATGCTGGCCTCAAGTCCGAAGCCTATGTTCCATTGTCCGAATTCAAGAGCGACAAGGGTGAACTCGAAGTTCAAGTAGGTGAGTTTGTGTCCGTCGCCATCGTGGCCATGGAAAACGGCTACGGCGACACCATCGTCAGTCGCGACACCGCCAAGCGTCTCGCTTCGTGGATGTCTCTGGAAAAATCTCTGGAATCCGGCGAATTCGTCACCGGTACCACTTCCGGCAAGGTCAAGGGCGGCCTGACCGTTCTGGTCAA
>JANXVI010000016.1 GCA_025351745.1 Rhodoferax sp. | reverse complement strand
GCCGTGGCTGAGCCACGTGAGGCGCGCTACCCGCTGTCGCTCAACACCGGCCGCCTGCGCGACCAATGGCACGGCATGAGCCGCACCGGCACGCTGGGCCGCCTGTTTGGCCACGTTGCGGAGCCCAGCATCGAGATGAATGCGCAGGACATGGAACGGCGCCAGTTGAAAGACGGCGACCTGGTCCACGTCACCGGCAAGCGCGGCTCCATTGTGGTGCCGGTGCTGGCCAGTACCACGCTGTCCCCCCAGCAGACATTCATCGCCATGCACTGGGGCGAAGAATTTTTGAGTGGCGCCAGCAGCACCGGCGAACGGCTGGCCGGCGTCAACGCGCTGACCACACCGGCCTATTGCCCCACGTCCAAACAACCGGAGTTCAAACACGCGGCCATCAAGGTGCTGAAGGCCGAGCTGCCGTGGTCACTGCTGGGCATCGCCTGGCTGCCCGTGGACGTGGCGCTTCAGGCGCGCGAAGAATTGAAAGCCCTGATGGGCCAGTTCGCGTTTGCTAGTTGCACACCTTTTGGCCGCGAGCGCAGCGGCCTGCTATTCCGCGCCGCCGCCTACGACACACCAGACGACGCCGTGCTGTCCAAGATTGAGGCCCTGCTGGGCCTGGGCGGCGCCGACGTGCTGCGGTATGTCGATAAGAAACGCGGCCAGCGCCGCGCCGTGCAGCTGACGCCCGCAGCAGGCGCGGGTGATGGCAAGGGTGAAACCCGGCTCAACGCATTCCTGCTGGCCGGTGACACCAGCGCACAAAGCTGGATCAAGACCCTGCTGCAAGACGAACTACCCGCGCAAGCCTATGGCCGCATGCTGCTGGTGCCGGGCGCCAAACCGCCGGTAGCAGTGCAGGCGCGTGGCAAACAGATCTGCACCTGTTTCAACATCACCGAAACCGACATTGCGACCGGGTTGAAACAGTGCACAGGCGACGAAGACCAGCGCCTCATCCAATTGCAAACGGCGCTCAACTGCGGCACCAACTGTGGGTCGTGCCTGCCCGAGGTCAAACGGATGGTGCGAATGTCGATCCCGACAGCCAGCTTGCATTCGATATGAGTTAATGAATTGCGCTATAGATTGCGGGCCGGAAATCTGTCTGCGGCCTGTCGGCGTTTATCCTTCCCCGTAAGGATTCATCCCCAAAGGGACAACTTTCATCGCAGACTCTTACGGCAGGGCCTTTGGCAGTGGAGACTTCAGGCACTTCCAACCCATAGGCATGACCATGCAACTTCCTGAAAAAATCCAAACCGCAATCAAGGTGCTTGCCGCGTTCGACATGGCGCCCAACACGGTAGCGCCCTGGTGTTATCGCCAATTCTTGCGCTTGCGTCCCACCACACCGCCACCCTTGTGGGGGGCCTCAAGGGGCTACTGGGAATTCCATGCCCTGATGACCGCTCTGTTCTGTGGCTGTGCGGGCACAGTGATTTTGGGTTACATGACGTGGCGAAAACCTCTTGCCGATGGGCGCAACCCTTGGGGCGCGGCCTTTATGCTGTGGCAGGGCTTGGGTTGGATCATCGCCATCATTCTTGGCTGGGCAGACGCCCACGAAAAGCGCCGCAGCGCAGCCCGTGAAGCAACCGTTCTGGGCCTGCCCGATTGGGAACACTTACATGCCCATTGGCGGCCCTCGCTGGAAAATTTGCGGCAACGTACCGCCACCGCGCACTATTGGCTGCGGTCCCTTTGGGGCGATGCGCTTGTACTGCGGGCCGGTGCCATCGGCATGGTGGCGTTTGTTGCGGTCTGCATGTTGATTCCCGCGAAGGCGGGCAGTTATGGCTACCGTATGGCCGAGATCTATCTGGTGCTCACGATGATAGGTGTAGGCCGCACCCACCGACGCAAACCCTTGCCGCCGAGCACGGCTGGTGGCGTGCGGGCGATGGTATGGTATGTCGCCCATGGATTCTTTATCGGTTGGGTGCTTGCGGCGCTCGTGTGGGAGGCCGGCATTGGTCAACTGGCGGGTTATCCGCACGAATACGGCACGGTCTGGAATGCACTGGCTGCCCTGACAATCCACGTCTCGGAATGGTTCAGCTTTGCACAACAAAAGAGCTTGGCACTACGCGTCGAACGGGCGGAGCAAAGCCGCCAATTGGCCGAGGCGCGCTTGCAGATGCTGAAGAGCCAGATTGAGCCGCACTTCATCTTCAACAGCCTCGCACACCTCAAAGCCCTGATCAGCAGTGATCCCGATGTGGCGGAGCGCATGGCCGACGAGCTATCGGATTTTCTGCGGGCCAGCCTCGCGTCTTTGCGGCAAGACCGGGTTACGGTGGCACAAGACTTTGAACTGGTGCGGGCCTACCTGGCCCTTGCAAGCCTGCGCATGGGCGACCGCCTGCACGTGGATTTGCACGTTGACCCCGACACCGCGGCGCTGCTGATCCCGCCGCTGATGCTGCAAACCTTGGCCGAAAACGCCATCCAGCACGGCGTAGAACCCATGTCCGGCCCTGGTCGCATTACTGTAACCTCCAGCATCGACCGCAGCACGCCCGTGCCCCAGCTCAAGCTGGCGGTGTCTGACGACGGCTTGGGCTTTGGTACGAACAACGGTTCAGGCAGCGGCCTGGGCCTGGTCAACATTCGCGAGCGATTGGCCAGCACCTATGGCGCAGAGGCAAAATTGACACTCGGCGCCAATATCCCTCAAGGCGTCGTTGCCACCCTGCACCTGCCGTTGCAAGCCCAACCATCACTACAGCCATGACCACAGCCATCATTTGCGACGACGAGCCCCGTTTGGCGCAGGCGCTGCAGTCCCAACTTCAATCAGCGTGGCCCGACTTGAAGGTGCTGGCATGCGGCTATAGCGGAGACGAAGCTTTGGATTTGATTTCTGTACACGCGCCGGATATCGCGTTTTTGGACATTCGCATGCCGGGCCTGTCGGGCATTGAGGTCGCACGCCAAACCGCTGGCAGCGAAGCGGCGCCCCACATCGTGTTTGTCACTGCCTACGACGCGCACGCCATAGAAGCTTTTGAGGCGCGCGCTGTGGACTATCTGCTCAAACCCGTCAAGACAGCACGTCTGGTAGAGACCGTGGCCCGCCTCAAACTCTTGGCACAGCCGCGTGACGCGCAGCAGGCAGCACTTCGCCCCGACGTCCTCAAAGTGTTGGGTGAACTAGTGGCGTCGGAGCGAAAGCATTTGCGTTGGCTCAACTGCGGCCAGGGCTCAGAGATCGATGTAATTGCCGCGTCTGAAGTGCTGTGTTTTCAATCGCGTGACAAATACACCGCCGTCATCACCGCCGACAGGGAGCGCTACATCCGCAAACCCCTCAAAGAATTGATGAACGAACTCGACCCAGACGAGTTTTGGCAAGTCCACCGCTCAGCGGTGATCCGGGTGTCGGCCATAGAGCGGGTGCGGCGTGACGAGATGGGCCGACTGCACATTGTGTTGCGCGGCAGCCCAGTGTCCATAGCGGTCTCCAGCGCGTTTAGCGGACGCTTCAAACAGATCTAACCTTTGATCCCCCTACACCGCTCTAAGCAAATAACCCGAAGTCATCAAGCCTGCGGGACAATATGCCGATGGGCATCGCACACTACATCAAGGAAATTGGCCGCGGCAGCCAGGGTGCCCGCCCGCTGAACCGCGAGCAGGCGGCAGATCTGTTTGGCCAGGTGCTGGATGGCGCGGTGACCGATTTAGAAATCGGCGCCTTCTGCCTGGCGATGCGCATCAAGGGCGAGACCGCACAAGAGATGGCCGGATTTCTGGATGCCACGCACCAGCGCCTGCACCGCCTGCCCGCCAGCACCACACGCCCCACCATCGTCATCCCCAGCTACAACGGCGCCCGCAAGCTGCCGGTGCTGACCCCGCTGCTGGCGCTGTTGCTGGCGCGTGAAGGCTTGCCCGTGCTGGTACACGGCACGGCCACCGAATCGCGCCGAGTCTATACGTCA
>JANXVI010000009.1 GCA_025351745.1 Rhodoferax sp. | reverse complement strand
TTGGACGGCATCACCGTGCGCAAACCGCAGACCTGGGTGAACATGGCCTCCGGGCTCTGGCTGTGGGTTTGCCCGCCGTAGATACCACCGCCGCAAGGCATGCGTATCGTCATGGGGCAGGTGAAGTCGCCCGCCGAGCGGTAGCGCAGGCGCGCCGCCTCGGACACGATTTGGTCGGTGGCCGGGTAGACGTAATCCGCAAACTGGATCTCGATGACCGGACGCAAGCCGTAGGCGCCCATGCCCACCGCAGTGCCGACGATGCCGCCTTCGGAGATGGGGGCGTCGAACACGCGCGAGGTGCCGTATTTCTTTTGCAGGCCTTCGGTGCAGCGGAACACGCCGCCGAAGTAGCCCACGTCCTGGCCGTAGACGACGACGTTGTCATCGCGCTCCAGCATCACGTCCATCGCGCTGCGTAGCGCCTGGATCATAGTCATGGGGGATGTGGCCCCCACGCTTGTCGCTGCGCGTACTGCGCTGCCCCCCGAGGGGTCGTTCACTTGCTTGAGGCGGCTCTGCGCTGCGTTCATGTCGTTGGCGGTGTCGTTGTTGTCGTTATCCATGCTCATATCCCCAGCTCCTGGCGCTGCAGGCGCAGGTGCGCGGGCATGTCCTTGTAGACGTCTTCAAACATTTCGGCCGGGCTGCGCACCATGCCGTCGGCCAGCGTGCCGTAGCGTTCGGCTTCTTTCTGCGCTGCAGTCACTTCGGCTTCCAGCTCCTTCTGCATGGCTTCGTGCTCGGCATCGGTCCACGCGCCGAGCTTGATCAAATGTTGCTTCAGCCGCGCAATCGGGTCACCCAGCGGGAAGCGAGCCGGGTCGTTGGCCGGACGGTACTTGCTGGGGTCGTCGGATGTGGAGTGCGGGCCTGCGCGGTAGGTCACCCACTCGATCAAGGTCGGCCCCAGGTTGCGGCGCGCGCGCTCCAGCGCCCATTGGGATGCGGCGTACACGGCCAGGTAGTCATTGCCATCGACGCGCAGCGACGCAATGCCACTGCCCACGCCGCGTGCGGCAAAAGTGGTGCCCTCACCCCCGGCAATGGCCTGAAAGGTGGAGATGGCCCACTGGTTGTTGACCACGTTCAAAATCACCGGCGCGCGGTACACATGGGCAAAGGTAACGCCCGTGTGGAAGTCTGCCTCGGCGGTGGCGCCGTCGCCGATCCAGCTCGATGCGACCTTGGTGTCACCCTTGATGGCAGATGCCATGGCCCAGCCCACGGCCTGAATCACCTGTGTGGCCAGGTTGCCGGAGATGGAGAAAAAGCCCTGCTTTTTGCTGGAGTACATGACCGGCAGCTGCCGGCCTTTCAAAGGATCGTTCTGGTTGGAGAACAGCTGGCAGATCATCTCCACCATATTGCAGTCGTCACGCGCGAGCAACAGGCCCTGCTGGCGATAGGTGGGGAAACACATGTCGCCCTCCGTCAGCGCCATGGCGTGGGCACAGGCAATGGCTTCTTCTCCCAAGGACAGCATGTAGAAGGACATCTTCTTCTGCCGCTGCGCGATCTGCATGCGGGCATCAAAGGCGCGGGTCTTGATCATGGCGCGCAAACCCTTGCGCAGGGTGGCCACGTCCAGTTCGGGGGCCCAGGGGCCGACGGCGTTGCCGTCCTTGTCCAGCACGCGGATCAGCGTGAAGGCCAGGTCGCTGGTTTGCGCAGCCGCCACATCGACCGGGGGACGTCGTACGGCGCCGGCTTCTGAAAGAGGGAGGTAGGAAAAGTCGGTGTCATGGCCGGGTCGCCCGGTGGGCTCGGGCACATGCAGACGCAGTGGCTCGTACGGTGGCATAGGCATTCACTCCTTGCAGGGTCGTGTCCTGCGGCAGGTTTCAAGATAGACTGGCCGTTTGGCGGGTAGCCAAGCTCAGTCTGACAATACCGCAAACCCCACAGGATCGCTATGGGGTTTGCATGCGGTCAGGAGCATACCGCGGCTTGGAGTTATGCCAAGCGGGTCAGCGCAATAAAAGTCAAATTTATTGCCACCGCCCGCCAGATCCCCCGCCGCTTACAAGGCACCACTGCCGCGCAGTCGCTCCAGTTGCATGGCCAGCTTTTGCCGCATCTCTGACAAACGCTTTTGGTTGGCCGGTGCATCTGCGCCGTTGGGTGCGGCTTCTAGATTGCGCCGCAGCGCCTCTATTTCTTGCATCAACTCGACTTCGGGCGGCACATAACCCCCGTCCTTGAGAATTTTGTACCCCATGCGCAGATCCTCTGGCGTCTCGAAATAACCATCGCCAAAGTCCAACGGCTTGCCGAAGCTGGCCGCCGCCTGCAGCTCGCCGGTCTTCTGGCTCTCCGCAAGGTGGCGGCCAATATGGTCTTCTACCAAACGCAAAGCGTTTTCTCGTTTTCGCTCTTCAATATTCACGTGCGTCTCCTGGAACTTACAAACAGTTGAGCAAGGCTTGCAGCCATTATCGATAAGCAATCTTTTCAGATATTTACAACATAATTGAATCCAAGTCTCAGTCCTTTGCGTATAGCGGTGGGGATGGGACGACTCCCTTGTGCCAGCGGCGGCTGGATTGCCTTAATTTTTACTATTGGACACCGAACATGAAAACACTCACTACTGCCCTACTCATCGGCGCTGCGGGGCTCGGCTGCAGTCTGGCGCAGGCGGATACCGGCAAGCTGTTACTCACTGGCGGCGTCAGCTCCATTGACGGCGCGGCTGGTGGTGGGCTGACGCCCTGGGCGGTCATTGGCAGCAATGCAACGGCGGGTGAAATTGGGGGGTCCGCCTTCGTGACCCGTACCACCACGCAAGACTATGGGCTGACTGTTTACGGCGCAGCCGTTGGTATCAAGGACCGTGTAGAGCTGTCGCTGGCCCGGCAGGACTTCGACGCATCGCCGTCAATAGCACTCAACGGCATTGCCCCGTTTGGCGTTACACCGGGCCAGCACATCATGATGGATGTGTTTGGCGTCAAGGTCAAAGTGGCGGGTGACGCGGTGTTGGACAGCGATTCGTGGATGCCGCAGATCGCTGTAGGTCTGGAATACAAGTCGGTGACACCCGGTTCGCTGAACTCGGTGTTCAACTTTTTAGGCACCAAGACCAATGGCACCGATTTCTATGTGAACGCCACCAAGCTGTTCCTGGCCCAGGGCATTTTGGTGAACGCCACACTGCGCAACACCAATGCCAACCAGAACGGTCTGCTGGGCTTTGGCTCGGCCGCGCCGGGCAAAGACAGCCGCTCGTGGGTGCCGGAAGTGTCGGCGGCCTACTTGCTCAGTAAAAACTGGGCCGTCGGTGCCGAATACCGCGCCAAGCCGAATAACCTGGAAGACCTGGGCCGAGCAGCCGGGCTGGGCAGCGCTCTGGCAGAAGACGCCTGGAAGGACGTGTTCGTAGCTTGGGCGCCCAACAAGAATGTGTCCGTGACGCTGGCCTACGCCGACCTGGGCCGCATCGTGCCTGGCGTGACGGCGGCACGCAACCAGAGCGGTTACTACCTTTCCGCGCAATTTGCATTCTGATTTGCATTCAGAACTGAACTTTATTTTTACCCACAGATTTCCATGAAAAAACTACTTCCCTCCGTTCTTTCGGCCCTGGTGTTGGCCGCATCCACCTGCATGGCGCTGCCCGCCACTGCCCAGACCACCGCTGCAACCATGGTTACCAACAGCGCCCTCATAGACACCTTTGGCGGCAAGGCTGGTCTGGTCAGGCTGGTGGACGACTTCATGGTCCGCCTGCTGGCCGACCCGCGCACCGGGCCCCACTTCAAACCGGCCAACCAGCAGCGTGTCAAAGAACAATTGGTTGACCAGTTCTGCTTTGTCATGGGCGGGCCATGCCAGTACAAGGGCGCGGACATGAAATCGGCACACTCCAACCTGGACATCACCAAGGGCGACTTCAATGCCCTGGTCGAGGTGCTGCAACAGGCCATGGACGCGCAAGGCATTGCGTTCAGCGCCCAGAACCAGTTGCTGGCCCTGCTGGCCCCTATGCACCGTGACGTGATCACGGTAAAGTGAGCGAGACTATGACCATGACTATGACTATCCTACAAACCGCGCCCCGTTTTTCTATCCGCAGTCTGGCTGCCACACTGGTGACGGGCCTGCTGGCTGGCCTTGCCCAGGCCGGCACGCTGGAGGTGCTGGTGCTGGACAAAGACGGCAAGCCGCTGCCAGACGCCGTGGTCGTCGTGCTGCCCAGCGCACCTGGCACCGCCAAGAAGGCATTGCCGCTGACGGCCACCGTCAATCAGGAAAAAATGCAGTTTGTGCCCTATGTCACCGTCGTGGGTGTCGGCGCCAAAGTGCGCTTCACCAACAACGACGCCTGGGACCACCATGTACGCCTGACCGTGCCGGGCGCCGTTACCAGTGCCAGCCCCAATAACGACGGCATGTCGCTGCGCCTGGAGGGCAAATCCGATGGCAAGCCCGCCAATTCCACCGTGCTGTCGCTGGACAAACCCGGCGCTACCGGGGCCGTGTTGCTGGGCTGTTTTATCCATGGATCGATGAGCGGACATGTGTATGTGGCCGAGTCGCCATGGACGGTCAAGACCGAAGCCAATGGCATCGCCCTCATCGAAGACGTGCCCGATGGCACCGCCAGCCTCAAGGTCTGGCATGCCAACCAACTGGTCGAAAAAGCGCAGCCCGCGCTGGTGGTGGGTGCGGCACCGGCCAAGTTGACCATCTCGCTGGATGTGGTGGCCCGGCGCCGCCGGGGTTGATACCGCCTACAGCATCTTCTGGATCAAGGCACCCTTGAAGAGTACGGGCCCTGTGGGGCCTGTTTCGCTGGGCACGCCGCCTTTGGGCTCAAGGCTGATGGCCAGCGTGGGTACCTCGCGCACATCGCGCTCGCCAGCCGTCAGCCGCAGCAGCTTGTCGCGGCTCAGCACACCCAGCGACTTGGGACCACCCGAGGGCGGCAAGGCCCACAACTGCAGCGAACGATCCCCCGCTTCTTCATAAGCACCCACGCGCTGCAGCGTCAGCTTTTTGGCCTTGGGGTCGAAGGTGACCAGCATGGAGGCGGCGGCCTTGTCATCGGCCAGCACCGCCACGTATTCAATCTGCGGCGCGGCCAGCAACTGGTTTTGCAGGCGGGCGATTTCGCCGCCATATTCCTGACGCTGACCGACGCTGACCGTGACGGCCGCCACGGTCGCCAGCGCACCGATTGCGGTGGCCGTGCGCCATAGCGTCAGGCTGCGCAGCCAAGCGGCCACGCCGGTGGATTCTGCGGCCGCCTGGGCACGTACGGCCGCTTGCGCGGTGCCGGTCTTTTCACCCTGCACCAGGTTGTGGATGCGGGTCCACACGACAGCGTCGGGCTGCACCTCGGGTTGCAATTCGTTGATGCTGGCCAAGCGGCTCTGCCAGATCAGCGCGGCGGCGCGCACCGGGGCCCGCTCACGCGCCATGGCCTCAAAGCGGCGGCGTGCGCCACCGCGCAAGGTACCCAGTGCATAGGCGCTGGCCAGGCGTTCCAGCAAGTCGGGGTTTTTCAGGAGGTTCATGGTCAGCTCTTTATGCAAAGTGCGCCATGCACAGGCGCAGCTGTTCGAGGCCGCGCCGTATCCAGGTCTTGACGGTGCCTAGCGGCAGACTCAGTTGCTGGGCCAGTTCGCCATGGCTCAGGTCGCGGACATAGGCCAGGCTGACGACCTCACGCTGTTTGCTGTCCAGCTGCCCCAGGCACTGGTGCAGCGCCCACGCCTGTTCACTGGCCTGGGCCGTATCCATCGGGGTGGGCGTGTCGGACGCCAGCGTGTCGGACAGCGTCTCGTCGAGCTCTTGTGTCACGTGGCTGCGATCGGCCGTGCGCCTGCGCAGCATGTCCAGCCCCCGGCTGCGCACGATCAAGCCCATCCAGGCCATCGGCGGGCTTAGCGATGCCCGGTAGTCGGGCGCCGACCGCCAGATCGACAAAAAGGCCTCTTGCAACACATCCTCGGCCCAATCGCGCTGCGTGACCACACGCAAGGCCAAACCATACAGCTTGGGCGCGCACTGCCGGTAGAGGACCTTGAGGGCGGCATCGTCTTTCTGCGCGACGCGCTCCAGCAGCGCGATCAGCAGGACGTCGTTGGTTTCAGTGTTCATACCCGCATTGTGATGGAACCGGCGGGTGTTTCGCTCCGAGAGCCCCGCTCCCGACGGCGAGTGCAGGTTGCTATTAAATAGATAGTACACTGTGCCCGTTTTGCGAAGGCTAGAGGATAGATTCATATTTGACATTCCCTTGGGAGGGTTGGGTTGCACATAGCGCACATACTCAGAATACGCAGCAGTTGGCCGGTTGGATTCAAACCCGAGTGGTGCACGGGGGCGTCTGAATCCGCGGCCCCTCTCTGCGCGACGCGCTGATCGCCACGATCCAGAAATTGGGCGGCACGCCGGTCATGGAAAAGAAGCTGGAAGAGTATGCCAAGGCGCTGAAGGCAGACACCCTCAAAAATCAGACCGATGTGCTGGACCTGGCCGCCCGCCTAGAGCTGGGCGCCATCAACGCCTACCTGGGCGTGATCCCCGCGTTTGGCAGCAAAGACCTGGCCAAGGTCGCCGCACGTTTGGCTGCGGATGAAACCATGCACTTCACCGTGCTAACCACCACCCTGGGTCGCCCCCTGCCCGCTGGTGCCCTGTCCTTTGGTGCCTGATGCCTGCATTTGCGATGCGTAAACGGTGGCTGGTTGCTAGCTTGTGGACGGCATTGCTGGCGCTGGTCGGGTCACCGGTGGCGGCCCAGGCCCCATCGGCGGCGCGCGGCCAGACGCTGTTCGAAGCACGCTGCACCGCTTGCCACAGCCTGGATGCCAACCGCGTGGGCCCCGCCTTGCGGACCGTGGTGGGACGTAAGGCGGGTACCGCCAAGGTCTATGAATACTCACCAGGACTGGCAGGCGCCAAGCACCGCTGGAACCGGCACATGCTGCTGGCATGGCTGACCGACCCAGAGGTGGTGGTGCTCGGTCAGCGCATGGGCTACCGCGTGGAGGCAGCCGCGGACCGCGCGGACATCGTGGCATATTTGAGCGCACAAAGAAAGAAGCCCGACTACAAATAGCCCACTTCGCACTGAGGAGCGCAGGTCTTCCATTGCGCTCCCGCCTATTTTGCAGATGGTTCGAGCGCACACAGCAGAGCGACAAGATTCAGAGGATGAAATGACGGCACCATCTGAGGCCACGGCCTGACTTTGAAGCAGGTCATCCGCTATCCGACTCAAGCGTGATCGCCAGCGCGGGTCGCCTATGCCATCTTTCGCAAATAGAGTCTCCAGAATCGCATCTTTGTCTAACAAGGGCAGCCCCAGTGCGCTGGCAACTGCGGCCTCGACAGTCGTTTTACCGCTGGCCGGCAATCCACTAACAACGACAAAGCGCTTCATGTAGGTTCGAAAATTGAAAGGCGTGATAGCACCCCGCCGGTTTTGGCCTCAGCCGTGCTCCCAGCAGTTGCACAGCTCGAACGCAGGGCGCGGGCGTGGCCAGCACGATTCTGAAGGAAGCCGATGCCGGTGCTGCCGACCATAAACTCTGACCCATGCGTGCTGGACTTGGTGGGCTCGGCTTGCATGTCGGTGACTTTGAAATAGTTGGTGCGGACGCGCATCAGCGTGTTTCCCCCGAGTGTATAAGGGCTGCCAGTATAGGCGTCTGCAGCCGGCATGCTTATGCAATATCGCGCCATAGCCCTCGTGCAATAAGCACACTTAGCTATAAATTGCATAGCATATAGACCAGAACCGCTACCAGGCGGCTTGTGGCGCGTGGGGGTGCGATACTTGGCAACATGCGCTTGGGTTTCCTCTGCATCCTCGTTATGGTCGGGCTCGGTTTCCACTGCATCGCGGGGGCGCAGGAGCCCGTCACCGTGCTGCTCAGCGAGGACGGTGGCGCCTATGCTGAGTTTGCCACCTACCTCAGCGATGCGCTTGGGCCGGGCAGTGGCACCAAGGCCGTGGGTGTCCGCGTCACGACACTGACACCGAGTAAAAACGACGAGTTGGCGCGCGGCAACCACGGCCAAGTGGTGGTTGCAGTGGGCACAGCCGCGATGACCGCCATGGCCCGCAAGCCGCCCAATGTTCCGGTGCTGAACGTATTGGTTCCGCGTGCCAATTTTCGCAGCCTGGTCCGCTCCAACGGGCGAACCCAGGACAGCAGGCTCTTTTCAGCCGTGTATTTCGACCAGCCGTGGGCGCGGCAGTTGTCGCTGATTCGAAACGCAGTGCCGGGGCGGCGGGTCGGCATCCTGTTGGGTAAGGATTCCGCAGACCTCAGTGCCAACCTGCTGGCCGCCGCGCGCGAGGCACTCATGGTGGCCAGCATCGAAATGGTCGCCGACGAGGCGGATTTGGTGCCCGCCCTCAAGCGACTGCTCCCCAATAGCGATGCCCTGCTGGCGGTGCCCGACGCCACCATCTACAACCGCAGCAATATCACCACCATTTTGCTGACCAGTTACCGTGCCAAGGTTCCCCTGTTCGGGTTCTCGCCGTCCTACGTGAAGGCCGGGGCGCTTGCAGCGGTCTTCAGCCACCCGTGGCAGATCGCGCAACAGGTGGCCGAAATCATCCAGAACCTGCCGACCAGCGGTGGCCTGCCGCCCCCCCAATCGCCCCGGTATTTTTCTGTCAACGTCAACGACCAGGTGCGGACCTCACTGGAGCTGAGCATGGACGATGAAGTGCAGTTGCTGCAAAAGCTCAAGCAATTGCCGGGGAGTGGGCCATGAAAAACTGGCGCCTCAAACACCGTATTTTGCTGCTGGCGCTCGCGCCGATCTGGCTCATCACGGTACTGCTGACGGTACTGGTCGTGGTGGGCGGCATCAGCGAAATCGACGGCGCACTCAAACTGCGCGGCACTGTCATCGTGCGCCAGTTGGCACCGGCCAGTGAATACGGGGCGTTCTCGGGCAACCGCGAGGTCTTGCAGGCGCTGACCCAGGCCGTGATGCGCGAGGGCGACGTCAAGGCGGTCATGATCACGGACGCCCAGCACCGGGTGCTGGCTGTCAGTGGAACCCCCGGCAAGTTCAGCCAGACCCACACCGGCCCGGTCAATCAGGCGCAGGTTTTACACAATGACCCCGATGCCCTGGTTTTCGCCGCACCCATCTACCAGGATGTGCGCCAGGGCGACGGCTTTGGCCTGCTGGACCAGGCCACCGCCGCCTCCGCCAACCCGGTCAAGCTGCTGGGCACCGCCTACCTGGAGTTGAGCACCGCCGACAGCCAACGCAGCAAGAACCTGTTTATTGTGGTCTGCCTGCTGATTGGTGCCCTGGGTACAGCCAGCGCCACAGTACTGGCCCTGCGCATGAGCCGCGACATCATGCGCCCCCTGCTGTCCCTGTTGGGCGGCGTTAACCAGATGGCGCAGGGCAAACTGGAGACCCGCATCCCCACCCAATCGACGGGCGAACTTGCCGAGCTGGAGAACGGTTTCAACCTCATGGCGGCAGAACTGCAAAGCAGTCACCAGGCCATGTTCAAGGTCAATGTCAATCTGGAGCTGCAGGTGGCCCACCGGACCCAACAACTCAAGGATAGAAACCTGGCGTTGGAGCAGTTGTCCAAGTCAGACCAGATCTTGCGCGAGCAAGCCGAGGCTGCAAATACTGCCAAGAGCCAGTTTCTGGCCAATATGAGCCACGAAATCCGCACGCCCATGAACGGTATCCTTGGCATGACCCACCTGGCGCTGCAGACTCCGCTCGATGCCCGGCAACGCAATTACCTGGAAAACGTCGAAACAGCCGCCAAGGGACTGCTAGGGGTCATCAACGACATCCTGGATTTTTCCAAGATCGAGGCAGGCAAAGTCAGCTTCGAGCAGATTGACTTCCTCCTGGAGGATGTGCTGTATGGCGTGACCGACTTGGCCGTGATCAAGGCGCAGAAGAAAGGGCTGGAGTTGCTGTTCAGGATTGACGCGCAGGTGCCACACGCCATGGTCGGTGACCCGCTACGCCTGCGGCAAATCCTGACCAATCTGGTTGACAACGCCATCAAGTTTACCGAGCACGGAGAGGTCACGGTGTCCATCAGCACCATTGCGGTAGACCCGCAAAGCGCAGAGCTGCGGTTCGCCGTGGTCGACACCGGCGTGGGCCTGAACGCCGAACAGATCAGGCGCCTGTTCACGGCCTTCACCCAGGCCGACAACTCGACAACCCGCAAATACGGCGGCTCCGGACTGGGCCTGACCATCTGCAAGCGGCTGGTGGAGCTGATGTCGGGCCGGATGGATGTCACCAGCGAGCCGGGTGTGGGCAGCACCTTCTCCTTTACCGCCCGATTTGGACTGCGCGCCGGACAGGGCTCACGTGAGACCACGCTGGGGCGCATGCGTACGCTGCGGGTACTGGTGGTCGACGACAACGCCAGTGCACGCGATATCTTCCACGGCATGCTGCAATCCCTGCAAATACAGGCGGTCTGCGTCACAAGTGGCCAGCACGCCCTGGATGCGCTGGCGCAGGCACACCGGGATGGCAAGCCCTTTGACCTGGTCCTGGTGGATTGGCACATGCCCAACATCGACGGCGTGGAGACGATACGCCGGATCCAGGCAGGAAACAACATGCCGGCGCCACCCGTGTGCATGATGGTGACGGCGCACAGCCGGGAGGAATTGCTGCGCCATGTGCAGGACTCGGGTGTCAACATTGACGGCCTGTTGATCAAGCCGGTGGCACCGTCTACGCTGCACGACAGCATCATGTCGGCGCTGGGTATGGAGGCCCGGCCCGGCCGCCAAACAGTTGCCGGCCTCAGTGCCCGCACGGATGTGGAGACCGCCTTGCGCGGAGCCCACATTCTGCTGGTTGAAGACAACGACATGAACCGCGAATTCGCGCTGGAGATTCTGGGCCGGGCGGGCATTCAGGTCGACGTGGCCAGCAACGGCAAGGAGGCACTGGAAAAGATCGACTGTTTCCACTACGACGGTGTGCTGATGGATTGCCAGATGCCGGTCATGGATGGCTTTGAGGCCACGCGTCGCATACGCGCCGACGGGCGCTTTTCGGCACTGCCGGTAATCGCCATGACGGCCAACGCCATGGCTGGCGACCGCGAGCGGTGTGCAGCCGTCGGCATGAACGACCACATTGCCAAACCCATCGACATCGACCTGATGTTCCGGACACTGGCCCGCTGGATGAAGCCGCGCACTGGTACCGATGTCGCCTTTGCCAAGCCACCCATGCTGCCAACCACCCCCATGCCCCGCGTGGGCGACCTGGATGTCGCAAAGGTCATGGGACGCATTGGAGACGATGGCGACTTGTTCCGCAACATGCTGCGTTGGTTCCGCGACGGCCATGCAGACTTTATGCGGCGCATGCAAGTTGCCCTTGCAGCGGGTGACTATGTCACAGCGCAGCGGCTGGCGCACACCCTCAAGGGCGCAGCCGGCGATATCGGTGCCACGCGGTTATGCGAAGCAGCCAAACGCCTCGAGTTGGCCTTGATGGCAACCTCCACTGCTGTGGCGCCAGCCCTTGTGGAAGCCGTGGAGACCCTGTTGGTGCAACAACTCGACACCATCGAGCGCGCAATCGTAGCAGAGACAGTAGCCCAATCCGTTGAAGCCAAACCGGTTGGTGCGACAGCACTGAACGACCTGCTGCGGAAAATGGCCCATCTGCTGCGCAACGACAATGCACAAGCACTGGAATTGCTCGCGCCACTGGCCGTACTGGTCAGGGGCAGTGCCCAGGCAGATGAATATCGCCGACTCGAAGGATTGGTTGAACGCTTTTCACTGCACGAAGCGCTCTTGGTGCTGCAGGACATTGCAGCGAGCTTGGACATCACTTTGGATTGAAGTTCACACGACATGGTGACGCATATGAATAATTTCCCGGCGTTAGGCGGTGAGGCGACGATTCTGGTGGTGGACGACACGCCGGCCAACTTGTCGCTGATGAGCAGCCTGCTGATGGACACGTATAAGGTCAAGGTCGCCAATTGCGGTGAACGGGCTTTGGAAATCGCGCAATCGGACACACCGCCCGACCTGATCCTGCTGGACATCATGATGCCCGGCATGGATGGCTACGAGGTATGCCGCCGCCTCAAAGCGCAGGTGGGAACGAAAGATATTCCCATCATTTTCATCACCGCCATGGCGGACGTTGAAAATGAAAGCATGGGCTTTGCCATGGGCGCGGTGGACTATATCTCCAAGCCATTCAACAAAACCGTGGTCAAGGCACGGATCCGCGTCCACATGCAGCTCAAACGACAAAGCCGCCTGCTTGAAAATCTAGTGTTCATGGATGCCCTGACGGAAATCCCCAACCGCCGTGCCCTGGACCAGACATTCGCACAAGAATGGGCTCGCAGTCTGCGCTCCGACATGCCACTGACTTACATCTTGATCGATATTGATCTGTTCAAGAAGTTCAATGACCACTATGGCCATGGCAGCGGGGACGAGTGCCTGGTGCGCGTGGCCAAAGCTCTGCACGGGTGTGTACAGCGACCCAGCGACTGCCTGGGGCGCTATGGGGGGGAAGAATTTGCCGCCATTCTTGCCAATACCGATATGGACCAGGCCCTGCAAGTGGCGCAAAACTTTCACGACAGTGTTGCCGCATTGCAAATACCGCATGCGCATTCGGAAGTGGCGGCACAGGTGACTATCAGCATGGGGGTGGCCACCACCCACCCCGTGGCAGAGCAGAACCGGCACCTGCTCAGTGGCGCCGCGGACCGGATGTTGTATGCGGCCAAACACGCGGGAAAGAATACAACGCGAAGCCAAGCGTTTTAAGCACTTAATTTGTAACAACTTGCGCATAAACATGGCATCATGTTCCGGCACTTGCGCACTTGCAACCATGTTCCAATTTGGCTCTTTTAAACGGCATCCACGGGTGGCTCTGGCGTCCGTGGTGTTGCTGTCCGCCTGGCCCTGCCTAGCCCAAACCAGTGTGTCGACGGACGATGTCTTCACCCAGGACCTGCCGCTGGTGCTGACCGCATCGAGGCTGGCACAACCCGTCTCGGAAGCCCCCAGCGCAGTCACCATCATTGACCGGAAAATGATTGTGGCATCGGGGTTTCGCACCGTGGCGGAGTTGATGCGGCTGGTACCCGGCATGTATGTGGGGTTTGCAGACGCCAATCGCCCCGTCGTGTCACTGCATGGCTCTGCCGACGAGCTGGCGCGCCGCATGCAGGTCTTGATCGATGGGCGCAGCGCCTACCTGCCGCCGTTTGGCGGGGTCAATTGGGCAGACCTGCCGTTGCTGACAGAAGACATTGAACGCATAGAGGTGGTGCGCGGCCCCTCCTCTGCCTCACACGGTTCCAATTCGTTTTACGGCGTCATAAACATCATCACGCGCGATGCGGCAGACCTGGCCGGCACCAGCGTCTCGGGCACCGTCGGGCATGCGACCGACGCGTCGCTTCGTTTTGGCCGGTCTGCAGGCAATTTTGATTACCGGGTGTCACTCGGATCCCGCTCGGACCTGGGTCTGGACAACGTAGTCCTGAACGACCGCAACAGCACGCAAGTTTTCAATTTCCGCGGGAACTACCATCCCAGCCAGACAGACAGCGTGGACCTGCAGTGGGGTAGCAGCGATGGGGCCTATGGTCTGGGTATAGAAGGCCGTCCCGAAGACGCGTTTCGCAACACCACGGCGCGCAGCGATTTCCAGCAGATCAGCTGGCTACACATGTGGTCCGGTGGTGACGAGAGCAGGCTGACCTTTTCCCGCGCCAGCCGCCGCTCCCGGGATCCCTACATCTGCATCGACGCCGAGGCATGCCAGGGAAAAGTCATAGGCAAGACCCGCGCCGAAGGGTTTACGTCCCGCGACGTGTTCAGCCAGCGCAATGATCTGGAACTGCAAAACACCGTCCAACTGGGCACCAACAACCGCTTGGTGTGGGGTGCCGATGTGCGCAGCGACTATGCCGATTTTCCGCTGCTGTTTGCCCACCCGTACACCGTCAGTTCCTGGCAGTTTTTTATCCATGACGAATGGCGCCTGCGCGACGCAGCGGTCTTCAACGTCGGCGCCATGCTGGAAGATGACGGCATGGGCAACCGCAGCACCTCGCCCCGTGCCTCACTCAATGTCCACCTCTCGCCTGAGCATACGCTGCGATTTGGGGTGTCGACCGCCACGCGCAGCCCGGTGATGTCAGAAGCGTTCATCGCCGCCGACAACACCATTTGGGGTGGCGCCTATGTGCCGCCCGTGATCCCGCTGACGCCCGAACGCGTGGTGTCGCGCGAGATCGGCTATGTCGGCGAGTTTCGCGACCTGGGCCTCTCCATCGAAGCCCGTGCCTATGCCGAATCTGTACGCAACCTGATTTGGTGGGACAAATGCGCAGCACTGTCGCCCTGTGCCGATGGATTTGGAAACCTGTTGGCGGCAGAGTACCAGGGAGTGGAAGTCACCGCAAAATTCCGCTGGGATGAGGGGCGCAGTTTTCTGGTCGCCAATTACGCGCGCCAGCAGGCATCGGGCAGCCTGGATTCCTTCCCGACCCAGTATTTCGACCCCCGCATAGGGGACTTGGTCAAAGCCTACTACTCCAACGAATACCTGGCCCTGTTCCCGGAGTCGGTGCCAACCAATAGTGGGAGCATTTTGCTGTCGCTGGCGCTGACCGATTCCTGGCGGGTCAGCACGGGCTATTACTTTCGGGACCAAGTGCGCATCATGGATGTCTCGTCCGACGTGACTCCGGAATTCAGCATGCATCGCATCGATTTGCGGCTCGCAAAGGCATTCAAATTTGAGCAAGGCCGTAGTGCAGAAGTGGCCATGGTCGTGCAGAACGCCAACAAGGACCAATACACGAAATATGGCACGGTCAACCGGGTGGCGGAAGTACCTTATACGCGGCGCGCCTGGCTGACGGCAGCACTGCACTTTTAGCAACGCGCCGTCCGCTTTGCCTATTGCGCCGGCACTGCCCACCTACCCCAAACAAGGCTTTGACAATCTGCTCCCCGTGGGCACCCGCTGGCGCCCTCCATAGGGAGAAAAAAAGGGGACACGTGCATAAAACCCGGCTATCCTGATGTCGTCGTATCGTTCACTATAGGAATCGCATGATGAAATCCGATCCAACAGACAGCGCGCAGGCCCCGTCAGCCCATTCGTCGGCAGAAGTTCGGCAACCTCCCGAGAACCCGGCCCAGACGATTCTGAGGCGCTTGGGTTCGGCGGTCGATGGCCTGTCGGTGCGGGCCAGCCTGGGGTTGGCTTTTGCCTGCGTCGTGGCTGGTGCTGTGGTCATTGGCGTTTTTTCCCTGTTTCAGATGGGTAGGCTGAATGCATCCACCGGTGTCATTTACAACCAGGAATACACCGCAGGCCAAGCCGCCGAGCAGGTGCGCAGCAATGTGTTGCGTGCCAGCCGTGCAGAAACCCAGTTGTTGACCGCAAGCACGAAACAAGAACGCGAAACCTTGGGCAACAACATTGAGACCAGCCTGGCCGAAGTGGATAAAAAGATCGCCGTCATTCAGGGCCTGTCCAGCGGCGAACAAGCGGCCGCAACGACCAAGGAACTGGTGGAAATCCTTGCCAAGTGGTCCAAGCGCCTGCGCGAGTACGTGAAGTTCGTCAAGGAGCAACCGCTGTCCTACCTGGAAATGGATGTCGGAGTTTCTTTGGAAGACGCCGGCTTGCTCAACGAAACCCGCAAGGTCGAAAAAATCGTAGACAGCCTGGTAGCCCAGCGCGGCCAGTCGGCCCAGGCCACCATGCTGCACACCGGTGAGATTTACAAGACGTCTGTGATTTGGGTGGTGGGTATCGTGTTTCTGCTGGTGGTCATGTCAATCGGCGTGGGGACTTGGGTGATCTGGCGCCTGACGCGCCAGCTCGGCGGCGAACCCGCCTATGCCAAAGCTATTGCCAAGCGCATTGCCGACGGTGATTTGACCATGGAGATCAAACTGGCCGAGAACGATACGCAGAGCCTGTTGTACTCCCTGCACGAAATGCAAGCCCGCCTGGCAGAGCGTACGGAGCAGCTGCGCCAGAAGACCAATGACATCAACGCCATGCTGCAGAACATGCCGCAGGGTGTGCTGACGGTTGTCAAAGGCGGGAGTATTCACCCCGAATTTTCTGCTTACATGGCCACTATTTTTGAAACCAACGACATCGCTGACCGACCAGTAATGGAGTTGGTGTTCAGCGGATCCAACCTGGGCGCCGATGTTCTGTCGCAAATCGATACCACCATCGACTCTGTGATCGGCGAAGACGAGATGCAGTACGACTTCAACTCGCACTTGCTCGTGACCGAGTTTGATATGACGATGCCGGATGGGCGCCTGAAATCGATCGGGCTGAGCTGGTCACCGATCAGCGACCACAGCGGCGTCGTCGATAAGCTCATGTTGTGCGTGCGCGACGAGACCGAGCTGAAAGCCTTGGCCGCTGCGGCAGGACAGCAAAAACGCGAGCTCGACATCATTGGCCAAATTCTTGCAATTAGCCAAGAGAAGTTCTCCGGGTTTATTGACGGTTCAGTCGAATTCTTGGCTGAAAACAAAAAAATTATCGAAGGCGTGGGCGCCACTCCCGCCGGTGGACTGGACCCCGAGACGATCACCCAGTTGTTCCGCAACATGCACACCATCAAAGGCAATGCGCGTACTTTCGGCTTGCTGCACCTGACCAACCTGGTTCATGAGGCTGAGCAAAGCTACGAAGAACTGCGCAAAAACCCAGAGGCCGTGTGGGACCAGGAAAAGCTGCTGGGTGAGCTGACCTGCGCCTCGGCTGCCGTTGAAGAATACGCGCACATCAACAAAGTCAAATTGGGCAGAACAGGACCGGGGCGCCGCGCGGGTGTCGAGAAATACCTCATGGTACAAAAGCAAGACATTCAAGACGCGCTGGAGCTCATGGACGACTCTGTGCGCGGGAATGACCTGGAAGTGATGCGGTCCGCACAAATGCGGCTGCAAAACATGTTGAAAATGCTGGGCACCGTGCGTGTTCAGGAAGCTTTGGAGGGGATCGTGGAATCGCTTCCTTCGCTGGCCAAAGAACTGTCCAAAGAGCCGCCCAAGGTGACCATAGCCGACCACAATATTGTGCTTCGCACACAGATTGCCGACTTGTTGAAGAACGTCTTCATGCACCTGTACCGCAACTCTCTGGATCACGGCTTAGAGTCGCCCGAAAAGCGCTTGTCCAAGGGCAAGCCTGCGGCAGGCCACATCAACCTGGACGTGTCATTGGCAAATGGACGCGTCGTGCTTAAGCTGGGCGACGATGGTGCTGGACTGGCGATAGCCATAATCCGTGAGCGGGCCATTGAAAAGGGCATCTTGCAGGCCGATCAGCAAGCCAGCCCCGAAGAAATTGCTCAGTTGATTTTTGCCCCGGGATTCTCGACTGCGGCGGTGGTGACAGAGATATCGGGCAGGGGCGTTGGCATGGACGCCGTCAAGAGCTTTGTCGAGCGCGAAGAAGGCACCATAGAACTGGTTTTCCGCAGTTCAGATACCGACAGCAATTACCGTGCTTTTGACACGGTGATCAGCATGCCAGGCAAATTTGCCGTCCAGGCAATGGGTTAGCCCGGATTGCGCAGCCTGGTCCGTCAAACACCTACCAGCTTTTTAAACGACGGCAAGACGGCGTCGCCCTTGAAGGGTTTTACGATCCACCCTTTGATGCCAGCCGCCTTGCCCCGCTCTTTCATGACCGGAGAGTTTTCGGTAGTGAGCATGACGATGCTGACTGCGCTGTTATTGAGTTCGCTTCGCACCTTTTCAGCCATCGTAAGGCCGTCCATGTTGGGCATGTTGACATCACACACAATCAGTTTGATTCCCGGATCTGCCTTGAGTTTGACCAACCCGTCGCGCCCGTCCACGGCGAGGGCCACGGTTAATCCGTTTTTTTGCAAAAAGTCACCCACTTCGTTGCGAACGGTACTTGAATCATCTACAACCAGTATTTGCGCCATAACAAGCCTCTTTCCGTTTTAAAAAAACTCCAACTCACCCGAAGAAACCAAATCATCAACCGAAGTGATATTTTCAGAAAAATCTTCTGGGGACCAACTCAGATTAAAAACAAATTTTTGTTGAATGACCAACGGTCGAAACGACGCATCATTGACGTCCAACACCGTGTATTTGAAGCAAAGCTGGGGGTTGTCGGACCCAAATGAAATGTAGCGGTGCAAGTTATTGATGATGATCGGCACCTGTGACAGGTACACATCCTCACGGACACTGGACAGATAGCGGTTCTTGATCGCACCCCAGATCAGATTGGTAATTTCACCCAGCAGGCCATTGAGGTTGCGAAAATCGTAGGCTTCTTCGGGTTTGACAAACGTACGCCCCGCCTTGACCCAATGCATCAAGGCGTCTTCCTCCGTCTGCAACATCATGTAGCCTCTGCACCAACTGCTTTCCAATGGGATCAAGGTAAATATCTCGCCAAAAATGAGGCGATCACGCACCAGATACGGTGCCTCGACCTCCACTTTCATCGCCTTGAATTGACTCTCCAATGCGGGGATAGCAATTTCGGTGATGCCGCGCACCAATGCATTCGGATAGGACCGGCTAAAGATGAACTCTTCAATGACGGGCTCTAGTTTCGCGATGGAGCCAATGGTGTAGGCTGCGCTGAACAAAAGGCGGTCACGCTCGGGAATGTCGTCAAGGTTATCGGCCACTTCGCGGCGTAAAAAAATGGGCAATTCGGGGCGCACCGCGTGGATCTTGCGGGCCAGTGCGGTTCCGCCTTGGGCGCTGTCGGCAAACACTTCCGAGAGCAGGATGGCACCCAGATCAAGGTTAGACCTCAGCACAGCCATAACATTATCAGGTTGCACTTTAAGCCCTACCAGGCCATTGCTATCGCAAAAAACTTTGATGTGGTCCAGGCAAGCCGTATTGCTTTCTAGGACCAATACCTTGCTGACAATTTTCGACTGCTCGCTCATTTTCATTTCTCTCTAACTGTAATCTTCCATTAAAAAAACTCCATTTCACCGGCAGCAGTGGCCTCCTCGAGCATGGCCCACTCAAAATCAATGTCCGCATATTCACGCACGCAAAGGGTGACGTGGAATAGTTTGTCCCCTACGGTGGAAGCTCGAAAATGCTGAAGGTGTCCGCCGTTTAAGGACTCCAGATGATTGACACACTCACGCTCGATGATGTTGGGAGTGGACATGGCCACATGCGGATAGACACGCGCCAGTTCGCGGTTCAGCGTGCCGCAACAAATGTTGCCGCATTCCCGGATGGCATCCAGAAAAGCCTGGTCGTTCATATCGACAGGGGCGACATTGTTAACCGCGGCAAAGTGATTTCGGGTGGCGTCGTCCGACGAGAAATAAACCAACACCGATATCCTGAATAAGAACGAAGCCACCGTTAACATGACGACATTGGTTTCACGAATGCTGTTCAGGTCTGCAACTACTTCGACCTCGCAAGTCTCAGGCGAAGTGCCGCCCATGCTGGCCTTGATCCCCAGCATCAACATTTGATCAAAACTGTTTCGTGCCCGATTGCTAATCATGTGATTTCAACTCAGGAAGTCAGCTCGTCTTTGATCTTGTTGTTGATCAAGTTAAGCCCCGTCAAGGACCCTATGATCATCTTGCCGCCCGCTTGCAAGTCCTGAAACGTGGTGGTGGTGATCAGATCATTTTGGTGCAGGCTGTTGCGATAGCCTTCGGACAGGCTCTCCGCCCGGGCGGCCAAGTTTCGCATTTCATCGGCAACCACGGCAAACCCCCGCCCCGAGGCGCCCGCCCGGGCAGCCTCGATGGAGGCGTTGAGTGTGACAATGATCATGTATTTGACGATCGAGGCGAATTCGTCGTTCTTGTCGTGCATCGCGCGGTTGTGGATGACCAGCTCGTTCATATCGGCATGCCAGCGCTCAAAGGTTTTTACCAAATCAAGGAGTGCCACAATTTCCCCCGACAAAGCCTTGCTGTTGCCCAGAGCCGCGGCACCTGCCTGTTGGCTCTTTTCGAATTGCTCTAATACTCCCGGATTTATCTGCTCGCGCAAGCAGTTTATTTCGGCATCGAGCGCGGAGAGTTCACTGCTCGAAGAGTCTCGCAACTCCTGGTGCTCTCTTTGCAAGGCCTCCAACAGCTCACGCAGACGCTGTGGCTCAAGCTTTGCCTCATCGGCATCGACCATTACCGCAAGCCGACCCTTGAGTTTGAGTAATTGCCAACCCAAAAAAGTCGCGATCGCAACAGCCGCAAATAGCAGAATCCCTGTTGTGTTGCCCATGGCACCTCAATCAATTAATGCTTGGTTCAGCCAAGACTAACATAGGCAGCCACCGTACGCCACTCAGAAACTGTCCTGCAGAAAATATTCGTGTCTTGCTGCGAAATCCCTGGAGCGCGCTTTGATGCGCGACACCTTCGCTGCCGCAAAGGCGATGTTGCCAGAAAGTGCCGAATCACGGGAGAAGTCGATGGACGCGGACAACTTCGCAGCCGTGTTCGCGTTGAATAGTCGGGCAAGGCCTGTAGAGGCCGTTTTACAGGCCAAAGTGACCGAGCGGATTGATTTGCAAAGGCAAAACCACTCAGGAAACCAACAATGCCGTGTTGACGTTGCAGCAGAAGGTAGTAGCGGCCTTGGGTGTGCTGGTGGCCGTGGCACGTGCCATGGACGGCCTGATTGCAGGGCGCAGAACGCAGAGCGTGACAACTCCGATCAACGCGGCGCCATTGCGCTTAGTCCACATGCACTGTCGGCATCAATCCTGAATTGGACAAGACGCCCCTCGCCGCCAACTACATATTGCGCCGGTACTGCCCACCCACCTCAAACAGCGCATTCGTAATCTGGCCCAGCGAGCAGACGCGTACCGCGTCCATCAGCACCTCAAACACGTTCTTGTTGTCGATGACGGCCTGCTGCAGGCGCCTCAAGGCTGTGGGTGACTCGGCTGCGTGGGTGGTGTGGAATGCGGCCAGGCGCTTCAACTGGTTCTGCTTTTCTTCGTCGGTACTGCGCGCCAGCTCCAGCTTGTCGTTCACCGGGTCGCCATGCGGATTGCGGAAAGTGTTGACGCCGATGATGGGCAGCTCGCCGGTGTGTTTGAGCATTTCATACGTCATGCTCTCGTCCTGGATCTTGCCGCGCTGGTAGCCGGTTTCCATCGCGCCCAACACACCACCGCGATCGGCAATGGCGTTGAACTCGGACAACACGGCTTCTTCGACCAGCTCGGTCAGCTCTTCGATTATGAAGGAGCCCTGGTTAGGGTTCTCATTCTTGGCCAGGCCCCACTCGCGGTTGATGATGAGCTGGATGGCCATCGCGCGGCGCACGGAGTCTTCGGTCGGCGTGGTGATGGCCTCGTCGAAGGCATTGGTGTGCAGGCTGTTGCAGTTGTCGTAGATCGCGATCAACGCTTGCAGCGTGGTGCGGATGTCGTTGAACTGGATCTCTTGCGCGTGCAGGCTGCGGCCACTTGTCTGGATGTGGTACTTGAGCTTCTGGCTGCGCTCGTTGGCACCATATTTTTCTTTCATCGCCACGGCCCAGATGCGGCGCGCCACACGGCCCATGACCGTGTACTCTGGGTCCATGCCGTTGCTGAAGAAGAACGACAGGTTGGGCGCAAAGTCGTCGATGTGCATGCCACGCGCGAGATACGCTTCGACCAGCGTGAATCCGTTGGACAACGTGAATGCCAACTGGCTGATGGGGTTGGCCCCCGCTTCTGCGATGTGGTAACCGCTGATGGACACGCTGTAGAAATTGCGCACGTTGTGGTGCACAAAATACTCGGCGATGTCGCCCATGACCTTCAGCGAAAACTCGGTGGAGAAGATGCAGGTGTTCTGACCCTGGTCTTCTTTCAGAATGTCGGCCTGCACGGTGCCACGCACATTGGCCAGCACCCATTCGCGGATTTTTTGGCTTTCGGTATCTGTCGGTTCACGGCCGTTATCAAGCTTGAATTTCTCCAGATTCTGGTCAATGGCCGTGTTCATGAACATGGCCAGGATGCTGGGTGCCGGGCCGTTGATGGTCATGGACACGCTGGTGCTGGGGCTGCACAAATCGAAACCGCCGTACAACACCTTCATGTCGTCCAGCGTGGCGATGGACACACCGCTGTTGCCGACCTTGCCGTAGATGTCCGGGCGTGGATCGGGGTCGTTGCCGTACAGCGTGACCGAGTCAAACGCAGTGCTCAATCGCTTGGCCACCATGCCGCTACTCAGCAGCTTGAAGCGCGTGTTGGTGCGGAAGGC
>JANXVI010000489.1 GCA_025351745.1 Rhodoferax sp. | reverse complement strand
GATTTGCAGTTCTGTGAACAGCTGGCGGTGACCTTGACGTTTTTGATAGTGCTTGCGACGGCGCATTTTGAAAATGCGCACTTTGTCGTGCTTGCCCTGAGACAGTACTGTGACTGTGACAGTTGCGCCGGACACCAAGGGTGTGCCAACCTTCAATTCAGCGCCGTTTCCGACAGCCAGAACCTGGTCAAACACAATCTCTTGGCCTACATCCGCAGCAATCTGTTCTACTTTAATTTTTTCGCCAGCAGCAACCCGATATTGCTTGCCACCGGTTTTTATGACCGCGTACATATTGACCTCTTCAATTTGAGAATCTGCAAACGAATTTTCGCAGAGCCCGTGAGTATAACATTGATGGTCAAAAGCGTCAATTTGGCCATTTGCAAGCCAAAGGTGACGGGCCCGCCTTCTATACAATTCGCCAACTAACAAACTGTTTTACTTCCTTGCAAGCCACCACAACCGGCGCCTCCAACGGTATTTCCATTGTCGAACAGGACATGCTCCAGGTCGATCTGGTGATCGCACGCAGACTTGACTCCGGCGTGCCCCTGGTGGGCAGCGTCTCCCAGTACATCATCTCGGCTGGCGGCAAGCGTTTGCGCCCAGCCCTGTTGCTTTTGTGCTGCGGTGCCCTGGGCTTCAAGGGCGAGCAGCGATTCAATATGGCCGCGGTGGTTGAGTTCATCCACACGGCCACGCTGCTGCACGACGACGTGGTGGACGACTCCGCGCTGCGCCGCGGCAACCCAACTGCCAATGCAAAATTCGGCAATCCGGCCAGCGTACTGGTCGGCGATTTTCTATATTCACGCGCTTTCCAGATGATGGTGGATACGCATAGCATGCGCATCATGGCGGTGCTGGCCAATGCGACCAACATCATCGCAGAGGGTGAGGTCATGCAGTTAATGAACATGCACAACGCCGGCCTCGACGAAACCGGCTACCTGCAGGTGATCCGTTCCAAAACCGCCAAGCTGTTTGAGGCCAGTGCCCGTGTAGGCGCCATCCTGTCCGACGCCAGCCCGGCTCTTGAAGAAGCTTGTGCCGAATATGGACAGGCGTTAGGGACCGCTTTTCAGGTGATTGACGATGTGCTGGACTACACCGGTGATGCGGCCATCATGGGCAAGAACCTGGGCGACGACCTGCGCGAAGGCAAGGCGACCCTCCCCCTGATTGCCGCCATGCAACGGGGCACATTACGCGAGCGCGAGACTATTCAGCAGGCCATTGAGACGGGCGACGTGACCATGCTGGACGCCGTCATCGCCATCGTCAGACAAACGGGTGCTTTGGACATTGCCCGCCACGCGGCACAACAAGAGGCCAAACGCGCTATTGCTGCAGCACAACGCCTACCCGACGGCCCTCACAGGGACCAATTAGTACAGTTGGCATCACAATTGCTCGACAGAAACCACTAATTTTTGTCAAATGCAATATCTACACGCGGGGTGTAGCTCAGCCTGGTGGAGCGCTACGTTCGGGACGTAGAGGCCGGAAGTTCGAATCCTCTCACCCCGACCAGGGTGAAAGCTATCAAATATATAGCAACCTATTCATTCCTGACGAGGGCTGGAGACCATTCTCCCGTAGGTGTCCTCCAGCCGCACAATATCGTCTTCACCCAGGTAAGAGCCGGACTGAACTTCAATAATCTCCAACGGAACCTTTCCAGGATTCGCCAGGCGATGAATCTGACCAAGCGGAATATAGGTGCTTTGGTTCTCGGTCAACAGCATTACCTTGTCACCATTGGTGACCTCTGCCGTGCCACTGACGACGATCCAGTGCTCTGCGCGGTGGTGGTGCATCTGTAAGCTGAGCGAGGACCCAGGCTTGACGACGATGCGCTTGACCTGGAAGCGCTCCCCTGCGTCAACGCTGTCATACATGCCCCAGGGACGCGCAACGTGGCGGTGGTGCTGTGCCTGGGGCACACCCAATGATTCAAGTTGGGCGACGACCGTCTTGACCTGCTCTGCATGGTCCACGTGGGCCACCAAAACCGCATCGGCAGTGTCAATGATCAACAGATCGCGCGTACCCAGCGCCACCACCTGGCGATGTGGCGCGTGGACAAACGTGTTTGTGGCATGCAGCACATGGCCTTTGCCGTGGATACGGTTGCCTTGCGCATCGGATGGTGTCATTTCTGCCACCGCATTCCAACTGCCTACATCACTCCAAGCAGCAACAAATGGCAAGACCGCCACGTTGCTGGCTTTTTCCATCACGGCATAGTCGAAGCTGTCTGATCGGCATGCGGCAAATTCGGCTGAACCCAAACGGCGAAATGCCCCATCAACCGTCTGTGCGGCAACCGCCAACTGGCAGTCAGCCAGTATGTCGGGCGCGTGACGTGCCAGCGCCGCAAGCAAGACCCCTGCCTGCACCAGAAAAATACCCGCATTCCAGAAATGTCCGCCGGCCAACAGCAATTCTTGCGCACGCGCGGCGTTGGGCTTCTCTATAAACCGCTGTACCGCGTGGGCCGCGCCCTGACCTTCTAGCGCAGCCCCCTGTTGGATGTAACCATAGGCCGTACTGGGAAACGCAGGTAGGACGCCAAAGGTCACGATAGAGCCTGCCTGTGCCGCAGCAACGCCGGAGCGGATCGTTGCGGCGAACGCTTCCTGGTCCGGTATATGGTGGTCCGCCGGCAAAAACAGCAACAAAGCATCCGCAGGCGTATTCAGCGCAGCGGCAGCCATGGCGGCGGCTGTGTTGCGGGCTACGGGCTCCAGCAAAATGCTTGCGCACATGCCCGCTGCGTCGACACAGTCTTGCACCAGAAAACGATGGTCCTCACTGGCGACGATCAACTGCTCTGTCGACAAACGCGCTGAGCGCTCGAGCGTCAATTGCAATAGGCTTTTACCGTTGATCAGGGGAACGAACTGTTTGGGTAGCGCCTTGCGTGACAAGGGCCATAGCCGGGTACCACTGCCACCACACAGTACGACGGAAATGATCTTGTCGGGCGATGTACGCGCGGTTGAATTCATGCACAGACTGCTCTAGTATAGATAGCGCCAAGGGTAGCATATGCAGCCGATGGCACCGCATGTCGACAAAGTAACATTGTCGGCATTTGATTTACATTGACCGGGCAATCAGCGATGATGCTCAGGTCCTATCCGCAACGACTATTTCAAACGGTTCATGGCCACTGTAGATCCCCAACAACGCGACAATCAACCCATTGCTCTTCCTGGACTCGGGCGGGCGCTGATCGCTGCGGGTAAGTTGGGCCAAAAGTCTGCGGAAGACCTGTATCGCAAGGCTTTGTCCACCAAAAACAGCTTTATCGCGGAGCTGGTGGGTTCAGGTGCCGTATCAGCCGCAGACCTGGCACACACCTTGTCCGCCGCCTTTGCAGCGCCCCTGCTGGACCTCGACGCGATCGACAGCAACCGGCTGCCAAAAGGTCTGCTCGACAGCAAAATTTGCACGGCCTACCGCGTAGTGGTGCTCAGCAAGCGCAGCAACCGTCTGATTGTTGCAACAGCCGACCCATCTGACCAGGCGGCGGCAGAGAAAATCAAGTTTTCGACGCAGATGGGCGTTGACTGGGTGATCGCAGAGTACGACAAACTCTCAAAATTGGTGGATGCCAGCGCCACCACCGCGACCGAGGCGATGGAAGACATCATCGGCGGTGACTTTGAATTTGACGAGGCTGCAGCGGAAGCGGTGGTTGACAACGGGCAGGCCAACACATCCGAAGTGGAAGATGCGCCCGTCGTGCGCTTTCTTCACAAGATGTTGATGGACGCATTCAGCATGCGTGCCTCGGACCTGCATTTCGAGCCCTATGAGCACACCTACCGGGTGCGATTCCGTATCGACGGTGAATTGCGCGAAATTGCCGCCCCCCCCATCGCCATCAAGGAGAAACTCGCATCGCGGATCAAGGTGATCTCGCGCATGGATATTTCTGAAAAACGCATCCCCCAAGACGGCCGCATGAAGCTCAAGGTCGGGCCGGACCGGGTCATCGATTTTCGGGTTAGCACCTTGCCCACCCTTTTCGGCGAAAAGATTGTGATCCGTATTCTGGACCCCAGCAGTGCCAAACTGGGTATCGATGCATTGGGATATGAGCCGGAAGAAAAAGAACGTCTCATCAAGGCGATTGGCCGCCCCTACGGCATGATTTTGGTCACGGGGCCTACCGGCTCCGGTAAAACGGTATCACTCTACACCTGCCTGAACCTGTTGAACCAGCCTGGCGTCAACATTGCCACCGCTGAAGACCCGTCGGAAATCAACCTGCCAGGAGTCAACCAGGTCAACGTCAACGAAAAGGCTGGTTTGACGTTTGCCGCAGCGTTGAAATCGTTTCTACGCCAGGATCCCGACATCATCATGGTGGGCGAAATTCGCGACCTGGAGACCGCAGACATCTCCATCAAAGCGGCCCAGACCGGCCATTTGGTGCTGTCCACCCTACACACCAACGACGCACCTGCCACACTGACCCGCATGCGCAATATGGGTATTGCGGCTTTCAATATTGCATCCAGCGTGATTTTGATCACGGCTCAACGGCTCGCCAGACGCTTATGCCCCAATTGCAAGACACCTGCAGATGTGCCACGCGCGGCCCTGATCAGTGCCGGCTTTACCGAAGAGCAATTGCAAGGCGACTGGAAACCTTACAAACCTGTAGGCTGCTCGGCCTGCAACAATGGTTACAAGGGACGTGTCGGTATTTACCAAGTCATGCCCATCAGCGAAGAGATCCAACGCATCATTCTGCGCGACGGCAGTTCCCTCGATATTGCCCGCCAATCTGAATTGGAAGGCGTGCGCTCGTTGCGCCAGTCTGGGCTGAGTAAAGTCAAACTGGGAATGACTTCGCTCGAAGAAGTTCTCGGCGTCACCAACGAATAACAAAAAATCCAGAGGAATGCTATGGCAACGGCAAAAAAAGCGGACAGCAATAAAGACGCTGTTTTTGAGTGGGAGGGCAAGGACCGCAACGGCAAGCAGGTGCGTGGCGAGATTCGCGCAGTTGGCGAAAACCAGGTTAAGGCTTCACTCAGACGACAGGGCGTCACGCCGACCAAGATCAAAAAGCGCAGGATGAGTGCGGGCAAGAGGATCAAGCCCAAAGACCTGGCCATATTCACCCGCCAGCTCGCCACCATGATGAAGGCTGGCGTTCCTTTGCTCCAGGCTTTTGATATTGTCGGGCGCGGAAACCCGAATCCACGGGTCACCAAATTGTTGAACGACATTCGATCGGATGTTGAAACGGGCACATCACTCAATGTGGCCTTCCGTAAGTTTCCGCTGTACTTTGACGCGCTGTATTGCAATCTGGTGGAAGCTGGAGAATCCGCGGGTATCTTGGACCAGTTGTTGGACCGGCTAGCGGTCTACATGGAGAAAACCGAGGCCATCAAGTCGAAGATCAAGTCGGCGCTGATGTACCCCATCACGGTGTTGATCGTTGCGTTCGTCGTGGTTTCGGTCATCATGATTTTTGTGATCCCGTCGTTCAAGGAAGTTTTCAAATCTTTCGGCGGGGAGCTGCCAGCCCCCACGCTGATTGTTATCGCCATGAGTGAGATTTTCATCAAGTATTGGTATTTGATTTTTGGTGGTATCGGTGGTGGCGTTTACTTCTTCATGGAGTCTTGGAAGCGCAACAAGAAGATGCAAATGGTGATGGATCGCGTGATGTTGAAATTGCCGATATTCGGCGTACTCGTTGAAAAATCTTGTATCGCCCGTTGGACCCGCACCTTGTCAACTATGTTTGCTGCCGGCGTTCCTTTAGTCGAGGCGCTTGACTCCGTTGGCGGTGCTTCAGGCAACAGCGTGTTTGAATCTGGAACCCTCAAGATTCAGCAGGAAGTCTCGACCGGGACCGCGTTGACCGCAGCCATGACCAATGCCAATCTGTTCCCTTCCATGGTTTTGCAGATGTGCGCAATTGGAGAAGAATCTGGCTCCATCGACCACATGCTGGGCAAGGCAGCCGATTTTTACGAGGCTGAAGTCGATGACATGGTGGCCGGCATTTCCAGCTTGATGGAACCCATCATCATTGTGATTCTGGGTACGGTCATCGGGGGGATCGTGGTTGCCATGTATTTACCAATCTTTAAGCTGGGGCAAGTGGTTTGATGATCTCCGGTGTGCATTGGCTGGACGCCAGCCTCATCGGTTTGCTCGGTTTACTGGTTGGCAGCTTTCTCAATGTAGTTGTGTACCGCCTGCCCAAGATCATGGAGCGGGAATGGGCAGTAGACTGTGCCGAACTCTCTGGGAAAGAATTGCCTGCAGTTGAACCTTTCAACCTTATGGTGCCTCGCTCGCGTTGCCCACACTGTAGCCACCAAATTCGCTGGTTCGAAAACATCCCTGTATTCAGCTATCTGGCTTTGCGGGGTGCGTGTTCCAAATGCAAGAAGCCGATCGGCGCGCGCTATCCCGCAGTTGAGCTGGTGACAGGCTTGTTGTTCTACTTCTCAGCATCGCACTACGGTTCCACAGCGTTGGCATTGGCATGGGCAACGTTTTCGGCGTTACTCATAGCCCTGTTCCTGATTGACTTCGACACGCAGTTGCTGCCAGACGATTTGAACTACCTGCTGCTGTGGTTGGGACTGGTCATTGCCGCTTTGGGTTGGAACATCAGCCTCAAGTCAGCCGTTTGGGGGGCTGTGTTGGGCTATCTGTCACTCTGGTCGGTTTATCAAGTGCACCACTTTCTCACTGGTAAAGTGGGGTTGGGGCATGGTGATTTCAAACTCCTATCTGCGCTAGGAGCATGGTTTGGTGCAGAACATCTCCTCGCTATCGTTCTGTTGTCCTCTGTAGTGGGGTCAATTTTTGGCGGTGTTGCCCTCCTGGTGGGCCGTCTGGCACACAAAGACATACATTTTGCGTTCGGCCCTTTCCTCGCAGGCGCTGGATTGTTATTGTTTGTGATTGGGCCACCCACCCTAGTCCATTGGATTCCTTTCATTTTTCCATTCAGCTACGCCCCTGGGTGACCACATGCTGAGACTGGGCCTGACCGGCGGTATTGGCAGTGGCAAAAGTACAGCGTCAAACCTTCTGGAGCAAATGGGAGCCGCAGTCATCGATGCAGATGCCCTTTCCAAGGCGACGACCGCCCCCGGTGGGTCGGCGATAGCGGCATTGAAAGCCACATTTGGAGGCGCGCTGATCACCGACGGCGGCGCGCTGGATCGCGTGCAAATGCGCAAGCTCATCTATTCGAACCCAGCGGCCAAAGCACGGCTGGAAGCGATCATCCACCCCTTGGTCGGGCAGGCCATCGCACAACAAACGCAAGAGGCAGAAGCAAGCGGTGCGCAGTGCATCGTTTTTGATATTCCTTTGCTCGTGGAGTCTCCACATTGGCGCATGCGGCTAGACCGGATATTGGTCATCGACTGCACCGAGGAGACCCAAGTCGCGCGCGTGATGGCCCGCAATGGTCTGGCAGAACACGAAATACGCAACGTTTTGATAGCCCAAGCCACCCGCAAGCAACGCAGGGCGGCAGCCGACCTGGTGCTGTTCAACGACGGCATCTCTGTTGACAATCTTCGGCAGCAGGTGCGAGAAATAGGCACCCAGTTCGGGCTATGATTCGGCCACTGGAAAAATCAGCGTGATCCTATACGAATACCCCTTTAACGAGCGAATCCGCACGTATTTGCGTCTGGAGCATTTGTTCCTGCGCTTGTCCGAATTGATGTCGCGTGAGGATCCTCTGGACCACCATTTCGCCATCGCGACCATGTTTGAAGTCATGGATGTGGGCGCCCGCGCGGATCTGAAGTCCGATGTGCTCAGAGACTTGGATAAACAAAAGCAGGTTTTGAATGCCTACCGGGGCAACCCGGCCATTTCCGAGGGTGTTTTGGATGGCGTGGTTCATGACATTGAACGCTGCTTCAGTGCGCTCAATGTGCAGCCCGGCAAGGCCGGTCAGGCGCTGACTGAAAACGACTGGCTGATGAGCATCCGCAGCCGCGTTGGTATCCCCGGGGGCACCTGCGAATTTGATCTGCCGGCCTATTACGCATGGCAGCACCGCGATACCGCTTCCCGTCAGGCCGATTTGCAACGCTGGGCGTCCAGTTTGGCCCCCTTGGCCGAACCCATACATCTGCTGCTCAAAATGCTGCGGGATTCTGGTTCACCGCAAAAGGTGATCGCCGTTGGGGGGCAATTTCAACAAAATTTGCCGCAAGGGCGAACATTCCAGTTGTTGCGGCTGTCTCTGCACGATGAACTGCGACTGATCCCCGAAATCAGCGGCAACCGGCTGATGGTTTCGATCCGTCTTATGCGCCACGAAAACGATGACCGCTTGCACATTTGCAACGATGACCGCGCGTTCGAATTGACGCTGTGTTCTTAACCAGGGACAAAATGACCGTGGACGCGAACAGTGAGGACGGCGGCTCCAGCCCGGCCTTCAACCGTATTGTCCGCTGCCCGGGCTGCGGTGGCGACAGCGTCTATGCCGCCGCTAACCCAGCCCGCCCCTTCTGTAGCGAGCGCTGCAAGAACATGGACTTTGGTGCCTGGGCCGGCGAAAGCTTTCGGGTGGCTGCCCCGCCCAATGCCGAGGACCTTGATCTCGGCGACAATACGCTGCAGTGAGGTCTTTTTGGTCGACTGGCTTAAGCAAAATCGGCTGCTAGCCCTCTAGTTTATTGGGTTCGTAGCTACAAAATGTGTAGCGCCCTTAAATTGCTGCTCATCCGCCAACCACTGCAACACCGGCACCGTTCCTGGCAAAACCGGACGCATTTGAACCGGCAACCGCTCCCAGGAAAAAGACTGTGCCTCTCGCATTTCCAAAACGCCTGACCACGCGAACACCTTGCAAAAATGCAG
>JANXVI010000480.1 GCA_025351745.1 Rhodoferax sp. | reverse complement strand
AACAAGACCTCAGTGTAGCCAAATTGGCTGAAATCACGAACCCGCATTGGGTAGAGTTTGCCCCACAGGTGGTCGCACTCGTGTTGCACCACGCGGGCATGGAAGCCATCCACGGTGCGGTCGATGGGGTCACCGTATTGGTCAAAGCCGGTGTAGCGTATGCGAGACCAACGTGGCACCAGGCCGCGCAGGCCGGGCACGGAGAGGCAACCTTCCCAATCGTCGTCCTTGGGCGCGTTGTCGCTTGCGCTGCCATCTGCGGACAAGGGCGTGATGGCGGGGTTGACCAGCACCGTGGGTGGCACGATGGGACGGTCCGGGTAGCGCGGGTTTTTGTCGCGGCTACCGAAGATGACGACCTGCAAATCCACGCCTATCTGCGGAGCAGCCAGGCCAGCGCCATTGGCGGCTTTCATCGAGTCCAGCAAGTCGCTGACCAGCAGGTGCAGCGCATCAGAGTCGAAATCACTCTGGGGCACGGTTTGCGCCACGCGCAGCAGGCGCGGATCGCCCATTTTGAGGATGTCACGAACGGTCATGTTTGCCTTAATAAGTCCATCATCGCCGCCTCGTCAATCACCGCCACCCCCAGCGCCTGCGCCTTTTCCAACTTGCTGCCGGCCTCGGCTCCGGCCACTACATAGTCAGTCTTCTTGCTGACCGAGCCGGACACCTTAGCGCCCGCTGCTTCCAACAAATCCTTCGCGTCGTCGCGGCTCAGCGTGGGAAAGGTGCCAGTCAGTACAAAGGTCTTGCCTGCCAAAGGCTGGGGCGCCTGCACTGCGGGCTCGCCCTCCTCCCAGGTCAAGCCGCAGGCACGCAACTGTTGCACGACCTCGCGGTTGTGGGGTTGCTCAAAGAAGGTGCGCAGGCTTTGCGCAACGATAGCGCCTACGTCGGCCACCGCCAGCAACTGCTCCACGGTGGCATCCATGATGGTGTCGAGCTTGCCAAAGTGCCGTGCCAGCGCCTTAGCCGTGGATTCACCTACGTGTCGAATGCCAAGACCGAAGAGGAAACGCGGCAGTGTCGTTTGCTTGGATTTCTCCAGCGCGTAAACGACGTTCTGTGCCGACTTGTCTGCCATCCGATCCAATCCCGCCAGCGCCGTCAGGCCCAGACGGTATAAATCAGGCACGGTTTTGACGATACCGGCATCGACCATCTGCTCCACCAGCTTTTCACCCAATCCCTCTACCTCGACCGCGCGGCGTTGCGCAAAGTGCAAGATGGCTTGCTTGCGCTGGGCGCCACAAAATAAGCCACCTGTGCAACGGTAGTCGGCCTCACCTTCTTCGCGTACCGCAGCCGAGCCACATACGGGGCAGACACGGGGCATCGTGAACTCCGCGCCCCGCTCCACGGTATCGGCGGGTAGCACAACGCTGACTACTTCGGGGATGACGTCACCGGCGCGGCGCACCACTACGGTATCGCCAATGCGAACGTCCTTGCGGCGGGCTTCGTCTTCATTGTGCAGCGTGGCATTGGTGACCGTGACGCCGCCGACAAATACTGGCGCAAGCTTGGCCACCGGTGTGAGTTTGCCTGTGCGGCCCACCTGCACATCAATGCCCAACACGGTGGTGAGTTGCTCTTGGGCCGGGTATTTATGGGCTACGGCCCAACGTGGCTCGCGGCTGACAAAGCCCAGTTTCCGTTGCAAAGCCAGGCTGTTGACTTTGTAGACAACGCCGTCAATATCGTAGGGGAGCTGGTTTCGGGTTTGTCCGATGCGTTGGTGGTATGCTATTAATTCAGTAGCGCCTCGCGCCCGTTCCACGAGGGCTGCAACCGGAAATCCCCAATGCTTTAAGGTCTGCAGCATGTCAAAGTGGGTGCCAAAGTCGGGGCCGCCCTGTTCTACTGGTGTGACCTCACCCAGGCCATAGGCAAAGAAGCTTAAGGGGCGCCGGGCAGCAATACCGGGGTCCAACTGGCGCACGGCGCCTGCGGCCGCGTTGCGCGGGTTCACAAAGGTTTTGTCGCCCTTTTGACGCTGCTTCTCGTTCATGGCCTCGAAGTCGTCGCGGCGCATGTAGACCTCACCACGCACTTCCAGCACAGCGGGAACCGCGAGACCGAATTCGCAAGGGTCGGCGGCGCCAATTTTTAGCGGTATCTGGCCAATGGTGCGGATGTTTTGCGTCACATCCTCCCCGGTTTCTCCGTCGCCTCGGGTGGCCGCCCGCACCAGCACGCCATGCTCGTAGCGCAGGTTCATGGCCAGCCCGTCAAACTTGAGCTCGGCGACGTATTCCACCGCCGGGTCGGAAAGGGCCAAGCCGAGTTCCTTACGCACGCGGGCATCAAAATTCTGCGCACCACTGGCTTCGGTATCTGTCTCAGTACGGATGCTGAGCATTGCCATCGCGTGGCGCACGGGCGCAAACTGCTCCAGCGGTTTGCCGCCAACGCGTTGGGTCGGCGAATCGGGTGTCACCCATTCGGGGTGCGACGTTTCCAACGCCTGCAACTCTTGAAACAGCCGGTCGTACTCGGCGTCCGGTACCTGCGGCTCGTCCAGCACATAGTACTGGTGGGCGTATCGGTGCAGAATGCCATGCAGGGCCTGCACGCGGCTTCTGTCAGGTTGGGATGGAGCAGGCTGGTCGCCAGCGAATAGATCCAGGGTGGCCATGGCCTCAGGCCCTTAAAAAATTAAGCAAACAGACGCCGCGCCAGCACAGAGCCAGCTGCGAGGTCATGCTGCTCCAGCGTGTCGTACAGGCCTTGCAGCTCGGCACCAATGACGTCCATGGTCTCTGCGGTCAGCGTTTGACCGTTGTCGTCGGTTACTACGCCATCCATGGTTTGGGCCAGCGACGCGGCCATGTCGCGCATGCGATCAAACGGCTGCTCGCTGCGGTCCACCTGGGCGACATCCAGATGCAGCGCAATGTCGCGGATAGCCGACTGCGCCGGGTCTTCTGCCAGCGCAGCTTGCGAGTCGAAACCCAGCACCAGCACCGGCGCCAGACCTTCGGCGCTGGCAGGCAACACCATGCGCCCGGGTATGACGCCAGCAACAAATCCCAGGCGTGCCGCGTTTTGCTGCACGTAGCCGGGGCTCCAGGATGCGTTGCGGGCACGTATGGTGAAGCCCAATTGGGCATCGTGCGCACTGGCAAACTGGTCCAGCTCGCGGGCACGGGCCACTTCCTCCAGCATTTCCGGAAACTCGGGCGTGGCGTTGATGGCGTCCGCAAAGGCCTGCGTCTTGACCACGTATTCGGAGTATTCGATTTCGTTCAGTGCACCGGATCGGCTGGCCAACTGCACACCGGCCTGAAAGCCGCCATAACGCTGACCAGCCACCGGCACTTCCCAGTTCAGCGTCGACAGGTTGTAGCCCTCAATCGCAAAGGGCTTGGTACCGGCACGGCGTGTGGCTGGCATGGCGGCAATGGCAGCTTCGCCCGACACCACTTGCGTGGGGCCATCCAACGCGATGGTGGCTATGACATCAATCAGTGAATCCATAACCGAGCGCCGCGCCACGGGCGGCAGCGTCATCGGCTGGGTGTCGTCCTGGGCGTCTGCATCCAGGGAAGGTTCGCGCTGGGGTGAGCCTTGCGGATGACCGGCGGGCTCCGGCTGGGCCTGGCGCGGCGCGTTTCTGCGTGTGCTCCAGGCACCATGGGCCACCACGGCAGCCAGCACAACGCCGCCCGCAATTGCCAAACCGATTTGTAGAGTGCTCATGGTGCTTTATGTCAACTCAGCCAAGGTAAGGGCAGACTCCATGTCCACCGCAACAATGCGCGACACGCCCTGCTCTTGCATGGTCACGCCAATCAATTGTTCGGCCATTTCCATGGCGATCTTGTTGTGGCTGATGAAAAGGAATTGGGTTTCTTTGCTCATGCTGCGCACGAGTTTGGCATAACGCTCGGTGTTGGCATCGTCCAGCGGCGCATCCACTTCGTCCAGCAAACAGAAGGGTGCAGGGTTCAACTGGAAAATCGCAAATACCAGCGCAATTGCGGTCAGCGCTTTTTCGCCACCCGACAGCAGGTGGATGGTCTGGTTCTTCTTGCCTGGCGGCTGGGCAATCACCTGCACGCCAGAGTCCAAAATTTCGTCGCCAGTGATCACCAGGCGCGCATTGCCACCGCCAAAAAGCTCAGGGAACATGCGGCCAAAGTGCTGGTTGACCTGCTCGAACGTGCCAGACAACATCTCGCGCGTCTCGGCGTCGATCTTGCGAATGGCGTCTTCCAGCGTTTGCATGGCCTGGGCCA
>JANXVI010000470.1 GCA_025351745.1 Rhodoferax sp. | reverse complement strand
GAGAAGAAATTGCTCCAGGCCAGCGAGCCGGCATAAGCATTGGTGACATTGATCTTCAGCTGCGACAACACGACAAACACCGCCGTGGCGGCAACCGCCCACTGCAGCGACGTGAACACATGCTCATAGGCCGCCAGGTACATCTGGTTGGGGTCCACCGCGCGGTCGGTGGGCACGCTGTGGGTGATCGCCAGGTAGGCCAGACAAGCGCCGCCCAGCATCTTGGCCACGCCCAGCAGCACCCAGCCCGGCCCGCCCAGCATCACGCACAGCCACCAGCGCTTGCGGTTCTCTGCGGTCTGTGCGGGCATGAAGCGCAAGTAATCGGCCTGCTCACCCATCTGCGTGATCAGCGCAATGCCGACCGTCAATGCGGCACCAAACAGGTGCAGATTGAAAACGCCGCCCACGCCGAACTCACCACCGTAGTGCGTGATGCCCTCGAATGCAACAGGGTTGCGCACCAACACAAAGCCAAAGGGAATCACGAGCATCAGCAACCACAGCGGCTGCGTCCATACCTGCAGCCGGCTGATTGCCGATACGCCATGCGTGACCAATGGGATGACGACCAGCGCGCAGATCAGGTAGCCCCAGCTGGGCGGGATGTCCAGCGCCAACTCCAGCGCATAGGCCATGATGGCGGCCTCCAGCGCAAAGAAGATAAAGGTGAAGGTGGCGTAGATCAGCGACGTGATGGTCGAGCCTATGTAGCCAAACCCCGCACCCCGTGTCAGCAGGTCCATGTCCACGCCGTAGCGCGACGCGTAGACGCTGATGGGCAAGCCCGCCAAAAAGATCACCAGCCCGGTCACCAGGATGGCCCAGAAGGCGTTCACAAACCCGTATTGCACCAACAGCGTGGCGCCTACTGCCTCCAGCACCAGGAAAGATGCCGCGCCAAAGGCCGTGTTGGCCACCCGCCATTCGGACCATTTGCGAAAGCGCTGCGGGGTGAAGCGCAGCGCATAGTCTTCCATGGTCTCGCTGGCGACCCAGTTGTTGTAGTCGCGGCGGATCTTCACCACGCGTTGGGGCGGGGCTTCGGGCTGGGGGGGAAGGTCGGCTATTTGCTGCACTGTGGGGTTGTGCAGATTCCATGCCACGGTTTTTTTGGGGGGTATCAGCCGGGTAGCGGATTTTGCTCCGTGTCCCCCGCCCGCTGCGCGGGCTCCTCCTTTTACCTGCGCAAAACCCGCTACCCGACTGATACGGCGCGGCGTGGTTGGCACCGAGCGGGGCAAAAGTCCATTGCAAACGGAGGTCCGAGCTGCGGGCGCATACCACCAGGCATCCGCCATTCAGCGTACAGAGCTGTCGACCAAGGCACAGATATTGCCTAATAATGCCAAGGACTCCGCCAACCACTTGAGAGCGAGACATGGAACTGACCCCCCGCGAGAAAGACAAACTGCTGCTCTTCACCGCAGCCCTGCTGGCCGAGCGGCGCAAGGCGCGTGGGCTCAAGCTCAACTACCCTGAAGCCATGGCCCTCATCAGTGCGGCCGTCATGGAAGGCGCCCGCGACGGCAAGACCGTGGCGCAATTGATGAGTGAAGGCCGCACTGTGCTCACCCGCGCAGACGTGATGGACGGCATTGCCGAGATGATCCCCGACATCCAGGTGGAAGCCAGCTTCCCTGACGGCACCAAGTTGGTCACCGTCCACCAACCCATTGTCTAAGACACGCTTCCACCGGAGACCCATTCCATGCGATCCCTTGTTTCAAACGCTACGCTTTCCATAGCTATATGTGCAATATCTACGAGGGCTAGCGACGTATTCGCCCATGACGGTCATGGCTTGAACGGCGCGCACTGGCACGCTACCGATGTGTGGGGCTTCGTCGTCGTGGGGTGCCTGTCGGCGGCGGCAATCTGGTTTGCACGCAAAGGAAAGTGAGCACAACATGATCCCCGGCGAAATCCTTTGCGACGACGGCCCCGAGCATGTGCTCAATGCGGGGCGGCGCACCACCACTCTGGTCGTGCAGAACACGGCCGACCGCCCTATCCAGGTCGGCTCGCACTACCACTTTGCCGAGACCAACGGCGCGCTGGGTTTTGACCGCGTGGCGGCGCAAGGCATGCGGCTGAACATCGCGTCCGGCTCGGCTGTGCGTTTCGAGCCCGGCCAGCAACGTACCGTGGAGCTGGCGGACTTTGGCGGGGATCGCATCGTCTACGGCTTCCGAGGCCTTGTGAACGGACCAGTCGACACCAGCGTCGAGGGGAAACTCTGATATGGCAACGATTGGACGCCGCGCCTATGCGGAAATCTTCGGCCCTACGGTGGGAGACCGGGTGCGCCTGGCCGACACGGGTCTGCTGATCGAAGTTGAAAAAGACTACACGCTGGGCGCAGGAAGCTACGGTGAAGAGGTCAAATTCGGAGGTGGCAAAACCATACGCGACGGCATGGCGCAATCGCAACGCACCCGCGATGGAACAGGAACCGGCCCACAGGCCGGGGGCGCAGTGGATTGCGTGATGACCAACGCGCTGATCATGGACCACTGGGGCATCGTCAAAGCCGACATTGGCTTGAAGGGCGGTCGCATCGTCGCCATCGGCAAGGCGGGCAACCCGGATACACAGCCTGGCGTGGACATCATCATCGGCCCTGGCACCGAAGTCATCAGTTGCGAGGGCAACATCGTCACTGCCGGTGGAATCGACTCGCATATCCACTTCATTTGCCCCCAACAAATCGAAGAAGCGGCTGCCAGCGGCGTGACCACGATGCTGGGTGGCGGCACTGGCCCGGCCACCGGCACGTTTGCCACTACTTGCACGCCGGGGCCGTGGAACATCGAACGCATGCTGCAAGCGGCAGACGCCTTCTCCATGAACCTGGGTTTTCTGGGTAAGGGCAATGCCAGCCTGCCCGCGGCGCTGTATGAACAAATCAACGCTGGAGTTATCGGATTGAAGCTGCACGAAGATTGGGGCACCACGCCCGCTGCGATCAGCAATTGCCTGGATGTGGCGGACGAAGCTGATGTGCAAGTGGCCATCCACTCCGACACGCTGAATGAATCCGGCTTTGTGGAGAACACCATCGCCGCGACCAAGGGAAGAGGCCTCTGCGCCTTTCACACCGAAGGCGCGGGCGGCGGCCACGCACCCGACATCCTGCGCGTCGTGGGGCAGGACAACTTCCTGCCCAGTTCCACGAATCCGACGATGCCTTACACGGTCAACACACTGGATGAGCATGTGGACATGCTGATGGTCTGCCACCATCTGGACGCGGGCATTGCCGAAGACCTGGCCTTTGCCGAGAGCCGCATCCGCAAGGAAACCATCGCCGCCGAAGACATCCTGCACGACCTGGGCGCCATCAGCATGATGAGCAGCGACAGCCAGGCCATGGGCCGCGTGGGTGAGGTCATCATCCGCACCTGGCAAACGGCACACAAGATGAAGGCGCAGCGCGGCTGGTTAAGCCCCGCTGCCGGCCGCTCTGAGCCGGTTGAAACTTTGCAGCGCAACGACAACTTCCGCGCCAAGCGCTACATCGCCAAGTACACGATCAACCCGGCCATTGCCCACGGCATCAGCCACGAGGTGGGCAGTATCGAGGTCGGCAAGTGGGCCGACCTGGTGGTGTGGAAGCCAGCCTTCTTCGGCGTCAAGCCCGCGTTGATTTTGAAAGGCGGTTTTATCTCCGTGGCTGCGATGGGCGACCCCAATGCATCCATCCCCACACCACAGCCCGTGCACTACCGGCCGATGTTCGGTTCGTTCGGCGGGGCCTTGTCACGCGGTTCGCTGACCTTTGTATCGCAGGCCGGATTGAACGCCGGCATCAAGGAAAACTTTGGCCTGGCCAAGACTCTGAGCGCGGTGAAAAACATACGCGGTGTGCGCAAGCAGCACATGGTGCACAACAGCTATCTACCGGTGATGGAGATTGACGCGCAAACGTACAGCGTGCGGGCGGATGGACAGTTGCTGACGTGTGAGCCAGCGGTGAGTTTGCCGATGGCGCAGCGGTACTTTTTGTTTTAGCCAGGCCTCACCATATTCCCACGAGAGATGAGAAAGAAAAATCTTTCGTCTGATTTATCCGAATGCAGTGAGAATCCATCGTCAGTTTGGGTTAATTGGATACTGTCA
>JANXVI010000452.1 GCA_025351745.1 Rhodoferax sp. | reverse complement strand
GACCTCCAAAGCCCAAATTCTGGCGTTGGCCAATGCCGGTGGTGATTTCACCAACAGCATGAAAGCCGCCAAAGAATTTGGTATCAACAAGACCATGAAGATCGCCGGCTTGCTGGTGTTTATCAATGACGTCCACAGCCTCGGTTTGGCCAATACCGAAGGCCTGCAGTTGGCTGACAGCTGGTACTGGAACCAAGACGACGCATCGCGTGCCTTTGCCAAACGTTTCTTTGAAAAATACAAGCGCATGCCATCCAGCCTGCAGGCAGCCGATTACTCTGCAGCGATGACCTACCTAAAGGCTGTCAAGCTGGCCGGTACAACCGACGGTGACAAGGTCATGGAGACCTTGAAGAAGACTAAGGTCGACGATTTCTACAACAAGGGCTACATCCGCGCCGATGGCCGCATGATCCACGACATGTACCTCTACCAGGTCAAATCACCTAAAGACGCGACCACTCCATGGGACTACTACAAGCTGATCAGCAAGGTGCCAGGCGATCAGGCGTTCACCACGGTGGCCGAATCCAAGTGCGCACTGCTCAAAAAGTAAATTAGTGCCAAGCGGCCAATCCACATCGGGATTGGCCGCCCCTCTCTATCAAGGTACGAACTGACGGGCTCCCATGGAAATATTCGGCATCCCCCACCAAGCTTTTCTGGGCCAGCTGCTGCTGGGCCTGGTCAACGGCGCGTTTTACGCCATGCTCAGCCTTGGGCTGGCGGTCATTTTCGGCCTGCTGGGAGTGGTCAATTTCGCGCATGGCGCGCTGTACATGCTGGGCGCCTTTGCGGCCTGGTTCATGCTGGACAAATTGGGCATCAACTATTGGTTTGCGTTGATTTTGGCGCCGTTGGCGGTGGGGGTTCTCGGTGTTGTGGTCGAACGACTTTTTCTCAAGCGCCTCTACAAACTCGACCCGCTGTATGGATTGTTGTTGACCTTTGGTCTGGCGCTCATCATCGAAGGCGTTTTTCGCGAACTCTTTGGTGCCAGCGGTCAATCGTATCCGGTGCCCGAGTTGTTGCAAGGTGCAACCGATCTGGGCTTCATGACACTGCCCAATTACCGGGCTTGGGTGGTCTTTGCATCGGTAGTCGTGTGCATGGGCACCTGGTACCTGATCGAACGTACCCGCCTGGGCGCCTACCTGCGCGCCGGAACTGAAAATGCCCCGCTGGTGCAGGCCTTTGGCATCAACGTGCCGCTGATGGTGATGTTGACCTATGGCGCGGGCGCCGCGTTGGCCGCATTGGCCGGCGTATTGGCTGCACCCATCATCCAGGTAAGCCCCTTGATGGGCTCCAACTTGATCATTGTCGTATTCGCAGTCGTGGTGATTGGCGGCATGGGCTCCATCATGGGTTCCATCCTGACCGGCTTGGGGCTTGGCGTCATCGAAGGCCTTACGCGGGTGTTTTACCCCGAAGCCTCGGGTATTGTGGTGTTTGTGATCATGGTCATCGTGTTGATGTTCCGCCCGGCCGGTCTTTTTGGCAAAGAGGCATAAGCCATGATGCGTTCCCCTTCCATTCCCTTGACCGTACCTGCTGTGGCCATGACCCAATCCGCCAAACTCATTCGCCTTACCTACATAGGCTTGCTGGTTCTTGCAGTCGTGGCGCCCATGCTGGGCTTGTACCCCGTTTTTGTCATGAAGCTGCTGTGCTTCGCCATCTTTGCCAGTGCCTTTAACCTGCTGCTCGGCTTTACCGGCCTGCTGTCGTTTGGCCATGCGGCCTTCTTTGGATCGGCTGCCTATGTGACGGGTTGGCTGATTAAATCGCACCACGTGACGCCCGAAGTGGGTATTTTGGCTGGGGCCCTTGCGGCGGGGCTGATTGGCCTCGTGGTTGGCGCGGTGGCCATTCGGCGCCAAGGTATCTATTTCGCCATGATTACGCTGGCCATGGCGCAGATGGTATTTTTTGTATTGCTGCAATCGCCGTTCACGGGTGGTGAAGATGGCTTGCAGGGCGTGCCACGTGGAGCGCTTTTTGGACTGTTGCCGCTGGTGTCTGACACCGCGATGTACTACCTGGTCGTCGCCATATTCGTGGCCTGCTTCCTGGCCATATCGCGCATTTTGCATTCGCCGTTCGGCCAGGTTTTGAAGATGATCCGCGAAAACGAGCCACGCGCCATTTCCCTGGGCTACCAGGTAGACCATTACAAGTTGCTGGCCTTTGTGCTGTCAGCTGCCTTGGCCGGCTTGGCGGGATCGCTCAAAACACTGGTGATGGGTTTTGCCACGCTGTCCGATGTGCATTGGTCCATGTCGGGTGAGGTTATCTTGATGACTCTGTTGGGCGGCGTTGGCACTTTCTTTGGACCGGTGTTTGGGGCGGGCATTGTGATCGCCTTGCAGGACATGCTGGCAGACAAAGTGGGTTCTTGGGTAACCGTGATTATTGGTGCCATATTTGTGTTGTGCGTGATGACGTTCCGCAAAGGCGTAGTGGGCGAATTGCAGGCCTTCATGGAGCGACGCAACAAGCGCGCGCAATAAGCCGGTTGGCTGGTTCTTCTGTTGCCAGATCAAATGTCATGGTGGTGTGGCCTGAAAAAATGATTGGTTCCCGTTGGAGACCCCATGAAACTTGGACTGAAGTTATTGGCCGCACCATTGCTCACTGCCGCTGTGGTGTTGTTGGCCGGCCAGATCAATACCTATTTGCTGGGCACCCAGGCCCAGAGTAGTCTGGCCATTTCACGCAGCAGCTTGGACGGGTTCAAAACCATGGCCGCTGCGCAACAACAAATTGGCGAGGTGCATTCGGGTGTCTACCGAACTGTGGCCCAGATTGCCTCCATGGGCGAGGGCAAGGTCAAGGCAGTGCGCGCCGGTTTTGGACAACAGTTAGCGGGCGTCAAACGCGTCATTACAGGGCTAGCCAGTGCGGCAGCTGTCAGCGACGCACAGCACAACGATGTAAAAACTGCACTGGGCTTGATTGACAAATACACCAAGGAGGTCGACGACGCCGTGCGGCTTGCACTTGAGGACCCCAACACCAGCCTGGCTGCACTGGAACGCAGCGACGTGCTGTTCAAGGAACTGAACAAGGTGTCGGCTGGCATGACGTCGCGCATTGAAACAACGACAGACGCGACGATTACCCAGTCCACCGAAAAGGTGCGCACGATTAGTCTGACCTTGTCGCTCATGGCGCTGGGGGCCGGGGGTATTGCGGTCTGGATATCGTGGCTGATGCAAAACAGAATCATGGCGGAACTGGCGCGCGCCGTGCAGGTGGCCAAAGCGGTGGCAAACGGCAACTTGACAGTGGATGCCAGCACCCAGCGCCAAGACGAAGTGGGCGATCTCATGCGCGCACTGCAGGCCATGACCCATCAGCTCAATGACTCGCTCACCACCGTACGCGATTCTTCAGAGTCCATCCGGTTCTCCAGCGCAAAAATTGCTACCGGTAACCTGGACCTGAGCGCGCGCACCGAACTCACCGCCAGCAATCTGCAACGCGCGTCCGCTTCGACTGAACAATTGAGCAGCACCGTGCACCAATCGGCCCAATCTGCCAATCAAGCCAACCAACTGGCGGCCAGTGCCGCAGCGGTAGCCGCCCGGGGCGGCGTGGTGGTCGCCCAAGTGGTGTCTACGATGGAAGAGATCAATACCAGCGCCCGCAAGATAGCCGACATCGTTGGCGTCATTGATGGCATTGCGTTTCAGACCAATATTCTCGCGCTCAACGCGGCAGTGGAAGCGGCGCGCGCCGGTGAGCAAGGACGCGGCTTCGCGGTGGTCGCCAGCGAAGTGCGAAGCCTGGCCGGTCGCTCTGCCCAGGCGGCAAAGGAAATCAAGATCCTTATCGGCGTTTCGGTGTCCAAAGTCGAATCCGGTTCACGTCTGGTTGCCGCCGCGGGTGCAACCATGACGGAGATTGTGGGTTCGGTGCAGCGGGTGTCTGACATCATTGGTGAGGTATCGGCCGCTGCGTCCGAGCAGAGCATAGGCATAGGCGGCGTCAATACCGCTGTGTCGGAATTGGACCAAATGACCCAGCAAAACGCTGCACTGGTGGAGCAATCGGCCGCGGCTGCTGAGAGCCTGCGCGAGCAAGCGGAACGCTTGGCCCAGGTCGTCTCGATCTTCAATCTATCCGGTAGGACCGGGACGCCCTTGCTTTCACAAAATTCGTAATCAGCAGCTGTACTTATAGCGCGACAGTTGCGCTAATAGCGGACCAAGAAATGCCTTGGCAGTGTGGTAAGGCGGACACAAGACCGCCACAGCGGGTCTTGCACCCCTAGAATTTCAGCTCAATTCCTATTTTCACAATTTCAAAAGGGAGAGCTATGACTGTTTTTCGCAAAGCACTATCCATTGGAATCTACGGCGCGGCGGCCGTAGCCACACTGACCCCCGTCTCGTTCGCGGTCGCGCAAACTACCGGCGCAGTGGCCCCATCAGGACTGGACAGCGTCACCATCGTCGGCTCACGACGGGCCAATGCATCCGCTACCGACACTGCGCTGCCTATTGACTTCATTCCGATGACGAAGACATCGGAGCAGGGCGGTCAGTTTGACCTGTCGCAATCCCTGCAATACCTGTCGCCTTCTTTCAACTCGACCCGCCAGACGGGTGCTGACGGCGCTGATCTGATCGACTCTGCCTCCTTGCGCGGCTTGGGTTCGGACCAGACGTTGGTGCTGGTCAACGGCAAACGCCGCCACACCACGGCCTTGGTCAACCTGTTTGGTGCACGCAACCGCGGCAATACCGGCACCGACTTGAATGCGATTCCCGTTCTGGCCATCGACAACGTACAGATTTTGCGCGACGGTGCTGCCGCCCAATACGGTTCGGATGCCATCGCTGGCGTCATGAATATATCGCTTAAGAAGAGCAAGGGCTGCGAAGCTGTGCTGGGTTACAGCCAGTATTCGGTGGGCGACGGCAAGAACTACCTGCCATCAGCCTACTGCGGCTTTGGCATTGGTGAGAACGGTGTGCTGGGCATCACCGCCGAATACTCGGACCGTGGCCGCTCCAACCGCGCCGAGGCAGACAACCCCCGCATCATTGGTGACACGCAGTCCAAAAACTCCACGATCTATTTGAACGGCGAACTGCCGACCAGCAACACCGGCAAGCTGTATTTCACCTTGGGTGCGCAAAACCGCGACGCATCGTCGGCGGCCTTTGCGCGCGGCGGTGTGGGATCGGACGACGTTCCAAGCCGCAACTCAGCCGCTATGTACCCCAGCGGTTTTGTCCCTTTCATTAATGGTGACATCACGGACCGCACCGCCATCATTGGCCACCGCTGGCAAGTGGGCGAGTGGACGACCGATTTGTCCCAAACCTATGGCTCCAACTTGATGCGCTACCGCATCTCGAACACCATCAACGCGTCGATTGCCAACAAGGATTTGTTGAATGGCGGTGCGGGCCGCAGCGCCAGCGTATTCCAGGCGGGGGGGTTCATGTTCTCGCAAGCGACCACCAATATCGATTTCAGCAAGTTCTTTGATGGCTTCTTGATGGGTTCGAACGTGGCTTTTGGTGCAGAGTACCGCCGCGAAAATTACCAGATATATGCCGGCGAACTCGGCTCTTACGTCGATGCCGACGGAGTAGGCGTTGGCGGCAACGCTGGTAGCCAGGGTTTCCCCGGCTTTCAGCCCGCCGACGCCACCAACCGCAACCGTGACAGCACGGCGCTATATGCTGACATAGAGACGGATGTGACACAACAGTTCAAGGTGCAAACCGCCGTGCGCACCGAGCAGTACAGCGACTTTGGCAACACGACGACCGGCAAGCTGGCTGCCAGCTTCAGGGCCGGTGACCAATTGTTGTTCCGCAGTTCGGTCAGCTCAGGGTTCCGCGCACCGTCGTTGCAACAGGTCTTCTTCTCTTCGACCTTCACCGACTTCATCAGCGGCAAGGCGCAAGACGTGGTGCTGGCCCCAAATGGCGGCACGATTGCCAACGCGGCCGGCATACCCAAACTAAAGGAAGAAAACTCGAAGAACTTCACGTTGGGCTTTACGCTGACCCCGAACAAGACGACGTCGGTGACGGCCGATCTGTACCAGATTGACATCAAAGACCGCATCGGTCTGTCGGGCCGGTTCGATGCCAACAACTTCCCGGCGCTGGGCACCACATTGGCGGCTTTGGGTGTTGGCCAAGCGCAGTTTTTTGTGAACTCCATTGACACCAAGACCAAGGGACTGGATTTGACTGTGTCCAATAAGTCCGATATCGGCGAAGGCAAAATGTCCACGTTCCTGGCGCTGAACCTGAGCCAGACCGACGTGGTCAATGTGCACGCACCTGCGTCGCTCAAAGGCTACGAATCCGTGTTGTTGTCGGAACGGGAACGCCTGTTCATCGAACAAGGCGGCCCCCGCACGAAGGCCACGCTGGGTTTTGACTACAGCCAGGGCGCATGGGAAACCAACCTGAAGATCATCCACTTCGGCAGCCAGACCCTGGGCACTTTCTCGGGCACTGAAAACGGCGTACCCAATGCGTTTTACGAACCCAAGACCTCAGCCGATCTGGCTTTTACCTATAGCTTTGACAAGAACACCAAACTGACCATTGGAGGCAACAACATCTTCAATGTCAAGCCCACCAAGCAAGACCCCAACGAAACCGACAATGGTTTCATCTACGACAGCGTGCAGTTCGGTTTGAATGGCGCTTCGTATTTTGCGAAGTTCTGGAAACGGTTCTGACAAACTCTGACAGATAAACCATGGGCTTGGCCGCCACCTTGGGGTGCGACCAAGCCCTATTTCTTTGGGTGCTGGATTCGCAGCAGCGTGAAGTACTTTTTTCAAGCCAACGTCCCAAGAGTGCCTTGCGCACTGAGTCACGACTTGGTTGGTCAACCCATTTGCCTCCTACCCACGGGTGCGAGTCATTGAGACAATGGATGTGATCCGGGTTGCGTGGCTGGTGTTTTGTACAGTATGCTAAGCCCATGCCGCGCACGGTCACCACCATCAACAACATCGCCTTGGGTCGCGCCCACGCGCGGCGGCTGCGCGATATCTACCGTTCGGCTGGGTGGCCTTGCCAAGACAGTGTCGAGGTGGAACTGCTGGCTGCCGGTCTCCTGGAGCGGGTGGTTGGGAACAGCGGACACGACACAATGCGCGTCACGGACGCCGGCATCGTGTTCTTGGCCCAGGCCTTTCACAGCAACCGCCAGGTGCGCTCGGCACACGAGGAACTGGTAGACCGTGTGGCGCAGCAAATGCTGCGCGATGGACGCATTGTCTGGACCGACCTGAGCATTCGCGCCCGCTTGCCCTCAGAGCCCGAGGAGCGCACGCGCTGGAAGATCTGCATGCCAGACGTGTTCTCCATCCGCAACACCACGGTGGCGGGCTATCTCGAGCCCATCGTGCACGAGATCAAGGTCAGCCGAGCCGACCTGTTGGGTGATCTCAAGTCAAAGGACAAGCGCGACAGCTACCTCGACGCGGGCGGTCAGTGCTGGTATGTGCTCGGATGTGATCGCAAAGGCGGGCCGATTGCCGAGGCGAACGAAATCCCTGTGGAATGCGGTGTGATGGTGCTGCAAAAGGAACGGCTGGAGGTGCTGCGCAATGCGCCCAAGCGCCCCGTGGCAGACCTGCCCTTTGCGCTATGGATGGTGCTGGCTAAAGCCAAGCCACTGCGGTCGCATGATGAAGTGGGCATTGCAAGTCGGCCGAGCCAGTGCATGCTGCAGGAGCTGCTGACCAGCTCGCATACAGCAGCAAATTTGCCCAACGACCCCGCGCTATGAGAGGCGCAGAGTATGGCGTCTCGGTACGCAATCTCTGCGAGTTTGCCGCAAAGGTCGGAGATCTGGATATGCGCTTTACGCCTTCACCCAGCGCCCAACAGGGCAGGGAAGGCCACCAACTTGTGGCCAGCCGCCGCGCGCCCGGCCACGAGGCTGAGGTCACGCTTGGCGGCATCTACGACGCATCAACCAGCGCCCCAGACCATGCCCCGAATGGTGCGATTGCAAACGCCCGATTGCGCGTCAATGGCCGTGCCGACGGCTATGATCCGGCGGCCAATGTGCTCGAAGAGGTCAAGACCTTTCGCGGCTCGGTGTCTGCCATTGCGGCTAATCACAGAGCCTTGCACTGGGCCCAACTCAAGGTCTATGGCTGGCTGATGTGTCAGAGTCGATCGCTGGCCCACATTACGCTGAGCCTGGTTTACTTTGACGTGATGGAGCAGACCGAGCATCCCTTCAACGAAGACTGGTCGGCCACGGACTTGCAGGCATTTTTTGATGCGCTGTGCGCGCGCTTTCTGGCGTGGGCACAAACCGAACTGATGCACCGGGCCACGCGCAACGCGGCGTTGCAGGCGCTGGAGTTTCCCCAGTTGCCGTTTCGCCCCGGGCAGCGCGACCTGGCGGGCGGCGTGTACCGCGCCTGTGTGCAGTCCCACACGCTGCTGGTGCAGGCACCCACCGGCATTGGCAAGACCATCGGTACTGTTTTCCCAGCGCTGCGCGCTATGCCCGAGCGCGGCATCGACAAGCTGTTTTTTCTGACCGCCAAGACCCCGGGACGCCAGGTGGCGCTGGAAGCTTTGCACAAAGTGCGCGGCACACAGGGTAGCCTTGCGTTGAGGGTGCTGGAGTTGGTGGCCAAGGACAAATCGTGCGAGCACAAAGACAAAGCCTGCCACGGCCAGTCGTGCCCGCTGGCCCAAGGGTTTTACGACCGACTACCGCAAGCACGGCGCGACGCTGCTCGGCACGCTTGGTTGGACCAGGCAAGTCTGCGCCGCGTCGCGCTGCAGCACACGGTCTGCCCCTACTACCTGGGGCACGAGATGGTGCGTTGGGCTGACGTGGTGGTGGGCGACTACAACTATTACTTTGACCGCAGCGCCATGCTGTACGCGCTGACGGCCAGCCACAATTGGCGCATCAGCGTGTTGGTGGACGAGGCGCACAACCTGTACGGCCGCGCTTGCAGCATGTACAGCGCGGACATGGCGCGCGGTGAAACGGTTGCCGTCCGCGTGGAACTGCCCAGCGTGCTGCGCGGACCTGCCGATGAGGTCTTGAACCAGTGGGACCTGCTGGTAGCAGTAGCCCAGCGCAGCGAGCCGGTCAAGCCTTGGAGCCTGCTGAACGAGATACCCGAGGCCTGGCTGCGCAGCTTGCAGCGCTTCAATAGTGCCGTGGGCGAATACCTGAGCGAACATGCGGCCGACACGCATGGCGCCTGGCTATCGTTTTTTTTCAAGACACTGGCCTTTGCCACGCTGGCCGAGGAGTTTGGCGAGCATTCACTGTGCGAGCTGGATCTGAAAGTACCCGCAGAGCCAACCGACGTGGGGGTGGTTGAAGGCGGTACCCTCACGCTGCGCAACATGGTGCCAGCACACTTCATTCGAACCCGCATAGACGCTGCAGATTCGCTGGTGCTGTTCTCCGCCACGCTGAACCCGGCCGACTACTACATCAACCTGCTGGGGCTGTCCGACACCACACGGTCCATGGACGTTCCGTGCCCGTTCGATCCTGCGCAACTGGCCGTCAGTGTTCACGATGTGTCGACGCGCCGCGACGACAGGATGGCCACGCTGGATGCGCTGGTCGACACCATGGCCCACCAGTACACCCAGCACACTGGCAACTACCTGGCGTTCTTCAGCAGTTTTGACTACCTGGACCAGGCGCTGGCCTGTTTGCAAGCGCGCCACCCCAGCCTGCCGGTCTGGGCCCAGCAACGCCAGATGGGCGAGGCCGCACGCCAGGCGTTTCTGCAGCAGTTCGATGCAAAGGGGCAGGGTATTGGTTTCGCGGTGCTGGGCGGCGTGTTTGGCGAAGGCGTTGACTTGCCCGGCAAACGGCTGATCGGTGCCTTCATTGCTACGCTGGGCTTGCCACAATTTGATGCGGTCAACCAAACCATCTGCGAGCGCATGCAGACCATGTTCGGGCGGGGCTATGACTACACCTACTTGTTCCCCGGCATGCAAAAGGTGGTGCAAGCCGCCGGTCGTGTGATCCGCACGCCGACCGATACCGGTACGGTGCTGCTGCTGGATGACCGCTACCGTGAACACCGCAACCGCGCCCTGTTACCGGGCTGGTGGAACATTACTATCGTTTAGATAGCTACTCAAGCATATTCTACGAGGGCTACCCGAACATTAAACGATTAGCAGTGCGCAGCTTCAGGCCACCACCGGGTACGCAGCGAATATCTACCCCTGGACCGGAGCATGACCAAATGGCCGCGTTAGAATTGGAGCGTCACTGGGGAGTAGTCGCCCTGCAATAACGCGCAGGGGCTTGCGTCAACATACTTGATCACACGATCATGGTGTAAGCGGTTTCTAACTTGGCAAGACCATTGACCGCGTAACCCTTGCTATGGCCGGGGGGATATGCGGTCATGTGTTTTTTGTCCGGCCTTAGGAACTCGAAATGGAAGCTCTATTCATGTCCATGGGCGTCGTCGCCCTCGCAGAAATTGGCGACAAGACACAACTCCTGGCCTTTGTGCTCGCGGCACGGTTCAAAAAGCCCTTGCCCATCATTGCTGGCATCCTGTGTGCCACCTTAGTCAACCATGGCCTCGCTGGCGCTTTGGGCGCGTGGATCACCTCGGCGCTGACGCCTGAGACGCTGCGGTGGGTGGTGGGAATCTCTTTCATCGGTATGGCCATATGGACCCTGATCCCCGACAAGATTGAAGAGGAAGAGACCCAAGTGGCCCGGCGATTGGGCGTTTTTGGTGCCACGCTCGTCACGTTCTTCCTGGCCGAAATGGGGGATAAGACCCAGATTGCCACGGTGGCGATGGCGGCGCACTACCCCAGTCCGATTTTGGTGGTGATCGGCACAACTTTGGGTATGCTCATTGCAGATGTGCCCGCAGTCTTTGTCGGAGACCGCTTCGCCCAGAAAATACCGATGAAGCTGGTTCACTCTATCGCCGCTGCGATGTTCGCCGTCTTGGGGCTGATGACGCTATTGCGATTCGATACGCTGTTTAAATGACTGAGATTGGACAAGCACGTGAATGACAAACCATCGGTCTTGAAGCAAATACCCACGGGTGTGTGGGTGCTGGGTTTTGTCAGCATGCTGATGGATATATCTTCGGAGATGATCCACAGCCTCTTGCCCATGTTTATGGTCAGCGTGCTGGGTACGAGCGCCTTTACCGTCGGCATCATCGAAGGCATGGCCGAAGCCACGGCCCTCATCGTCAAAGTGTTTTCGGGCGCATTGAGTGACTACCTGGGCAAACGCAAGGGGCTCGCTATGTTTGGCTATGCCTTGGGTGCGCTGACCAAGCCCTTGTTCGCGATGGCTTCGTCGACTGGCGTCGTCGTCACAGCCCGCCTGCTGGACCGGGTTGGCAAAGGGGTGCGCGGCGCCCCGCGTGATGCACTGGTCGCCGACATCACACCTGCCAACATCCGCGGCGCAGCCTTTGGCTTGCGGCAGTCGTTGGACACCGTGGGGGCCTTTCTGGGGCCGCTGTTGGCGGTCGCTCTGATGCTGTTGTGGGCCAACGACTTCCGCGCAGTATTTTGGGTGGCCGTGGTTCCTGGGGTGATGGCGGTCGCATTGTTGCTGATTGGCGTGCGCGAGCCAGAGCGAAAGGAAGGACAGCGCAGGACCAATCCGGTGCGCCGGGAAAACCTGGTGCGCTTGGGACGCCCGTATTGGTGGGTCGTGGCGATTGGTGCTGTCTTCACGCTGGCCCGGTTCAGCGAGGCGTTTTTGGTGCTAAAGGCCCAACAAAGTGGAATCGCCATGGCCTTGGTGCCGTTGGTCATGGTGGCCATGAACGTGGTCTATTCCGTGTCTGCCTACCCGTTTGGCAAGCTTTCTGACCGCATGAGTCACTCCAAGCTCCTGGCGTTGGGGCTTGTCGTCCTGTTTGCGGCCGATCTCGTTCTGGCGAATAGCAGCCATTGGGCTTCGGTGTTGGCAGGCGTTGCGCTGTGGGGCATCCACATGGGCATGACGCAAGGGCTGCTAGCGACGATGGTGGCGGACACCGCCCCCGCGGACTTGCGCGGCACAGCCTATGGCTTCTTCAACCTCATGAGCGGACTTGCCATGCTGGTGGCCAGTGGCCTGGCCGGATGGCTGTGGGATGCACAGGGCGCTGCGGCGACGTTCTATGGCGGTGCGGTGTTTTGCGCAATCGCTTTGGTCGTGCTGGTCTGGAAGTTTTTTGCGTCTGCCGGCAGCGCGACAGCCACGCGGTGACGCTTGCGTGGGTCAGACCGTGGCGCGCACAGCGAGACCAAATTTCACGCAGTTGGCGCCTCGTTGAGCAACAGTTATGCTATTGTTTTAGTAGCTGCATACGCATATTCCACGAGGGCTACCGCCGCATTTTACATAAATAAAACTGTTGAAAACCCAATTTGGGTTAGGTCAATCCATTTCAGGCGGGCTTACAGCGCCTTGAGCCGCTGCAGCGCTGCGTGCAGCGTGGCGTCCTGCTTGGCAAAGCAGAAGCGCACCACGCGCTGATCGAACCCATCGCCATAAAAGGCCGACAGCGGAATGGCGGCCACGCCGACCTCGGCCGTCAACCACTGGCAAAAATCGGCTTCGCCAAGGTCGCTGACGGCGGAGATATCCAAGCATTGGAAGTAGCTTCCCTCACTGGGCAGCAAGCGCAACCGACTACCGGCCAGGCCGGCGCGGAACAGGTCGCGTTTGCGTTGGTAGAACGCGGGCAAGTTCAGGTACGGTGCCGGATCGGCCATATAGGCCGCCAAGCCGTATTGCATGGGTGTGTTGACGGTGAACACATTGAACTGGTGTACCTTGCGGAACTCGGCCATCAGCGCCCCTCGCGCCGCCACGTAGCCCACCTTCCAGCCGGTCACGTGGTAAGTCTTGCCAAAGCTAGAGACGATAAAGGCGCGCTCGGCCAGGCCGGGAAAGCGGGCTGCGCTTTGGTGCGCAACGCCGTCAAACACCATGTGTTCATAAACCTCGTCGCTGATCAGCAGCACGTTGGTTGGAGCCAATATTTCCTGCAAGCGCAGCATGTCCTGGCGCGTCCACACGGTGGCGCTGGGGTTGTGCGGGCTGTTAATGAGGATGGCCCGAGTCTGCGGCGTGATGGCCGCGGCTATTTTGTCAAAGTCTGGCCTGAAGGTCCCAGGGGTTAGGGCAACGCGTACCGCAGTGCCGCCGGCCAATTCGATATTGGGCACGTAACTGTCATAACACGGCTCCAACACAATCACTTCATCGCCTGGATGGACGATGGCCAGAATGGCGGTGATGATGGCCTGCGTGGCACCGGCAGTTACGGTAATTTCGTCTGCAGCCCTGTAAGAATGGCCATATAGTGCTGCAATTTTGCTAGCAATGGCATCACGGAACACCGCCACACCCGGCATCGGAGGGTACTGGTTATGGCCAGACTGCATCGCCTGGGTCACTTGGTCCACCAGTGCCGGGTCGCATGCAAAGTCAGGAAAACCCTGGCCCAGATTGACGGCTTTATGCTGGGCGGCCAGCGCCGACATTACCGTGAAAATGGTGGTGCCTACATGGGGCAATCGGGTGATAAGCGTAGGAGTCATTTTTAATTCGATGAGGGCAGGGCTGGGCCGCTTGCGCAGACTGCGATCGGTCCCGCAACGTCTCAGAATTCATAGTTCTCCACATGCCCATCCATCGCGCGCGCGATGAGCTTGCGGTCCAGGCGATCGCTCAGCAATTCGGCAAAGGTGAACACAAAGTTGCGCAAGTAGGCGCTGCGTTTGAAGGCGACACGGGCCACGTTTTGGCCAAACAGGTTCCCAGCGGGGCGCACCACCAGACCACTTTTGCCCCCATCCTCCACCACGTCGCGAACGGCCATCTCGGCCGCAATGCCCACGCCCAGGCCCAGGCGCACATAGGTCTTGATCACATCCGAATCGATAGCTTCCAGTGCGATGCGTGGCGTCAACTTGCGGGTCGCAAAGGCGTGGTCAATCTTGGTCCGCCCGGTAAACGACGGGTGGTAGGTGATCAGTGGCTCCAACGCCACGTCTTCCAGCGTGATACGGTCCTTGCGCGCCAGCGGGTGGTCGGTGGGCAGCACCAGCATGTGCTGCCATTCGTAGCAGGGCAGGGTGACCAGTTCGCTGTAGTCAGCCAGGGATTCGGTGGCAATGCCGATTTCGGCCACTTCATCGATCAGCATGCGGGCCACCTGGTCGGGCGAGCCCTGGTGCAGGCTGATGTTGACCTTGGGGTAGGCGGCGCGCAGTGCAGCCACTTTTTCAGGCAGCACATAGCGGGCCTGGGTGTGGGTGGTGGCGATGGACAGCGTGCCGCTGTCTTCAGCGCTGTACTGCTCGCCGATGCGCTTGAGGTTGCCGACCTCGCGCAGGATCAGGTCAATGCTCTTGAGTACATGCTGACCCGGCTCGGTT
>JANXVI010000426.1 GCA_025351745.1 Rhodoferax sp. | reverse complement strand
ATCCACCTCGACCTTGACCTTGGGGTACTGGACCATGAATTGCGGCAGCAGCGGCAACACGCGGTAATGCCCATAGGTGGTGGGCACCGAGATGCGCAGCAGGCCCGATGGCTCGGCCTGGCTGCCGTTGATGGCGCGCTCGGCGTTCTCGATCTGCGCCAGCGCTTCGCGGCACTGCTCAAAATAAGCGCGACCTTCCTCAGTCAGACGCATCAGGCGCGTGGTCCGTGTGAAAAGCTTGGCACCCAGCCGCTCTTCCAGCCGCCCCACAGAGCGGCTCACCGCCGCAGCCGTCACGCCCAGGGCCTGCGCAGCGGCGGTAAAGCCCTGCAGCTCAGCCGCCTTGCAAAACATTTCTATGCTGCCCAACTGAACGGGGTCAAAACTGCGGCTCATAGTTACACCATGTAATTAGTGAATCCAGATTTTGGCAGTTTATCTTCAGATCAACAATCAATACAGTTCACCTAGAGCCCAGTTTTGGGTTCCACGGCCGGCAACGGCCCCTCAATTTTTTGAATGAAAGAGATTTGCCATGAACACGCCAAAACGCATTTTGATGATCGCCACGTCCAACACCGTGATGGGCGACAGCGGCAAGCCCACCGGCATCTGGGCCGATGAGCTGGCCGTGCCCTACTACCAGCTCAAGGACGCCGGAGCCGACGTGGTGTTGGCATCGCCCCTGGGCGGCCCCATCACATTGGACCCCGGCAGCCTGAAGCCTGTGGGCGAAAACGATCCGCTAGTGGACCGCTTCCTGGCCGACCCGGTGGCACAAGCCAGCGCCAAGACCACCCGTGTGGCGGCGGACATGGATGCCCGCGAGTTTGATGCGGTGTTCTTCCCCGGCGGCCACGGCACCATGTGGGACCTGCCCACCGACCCCGGCGTGACCCGCGCGGTGGAAGCGGCATTTGCCGCCGGCAAGCTGATTGCCTCGGTCTGCCACGGCGCCGCCGGTTTGGTGACTGCGCGCCGCCCGGATGGGGAGCCCGTGGTCAAGGGCAAGCGCATCAACTCCTTCACCGATGCGGAGGAAAACGCCGTGGGCCTGAGCGCCATCGTGCCGTTCCATCTGGAGACCCGCTTGCGCGCACTGGGTGCCCACTTTGAAGGCGCAGACAATTGGGCATCGTTTGCCATCACCGACGGCCAATTCATCACCGGGCAAAACCCGCAGTCATCGGCACTGGTGGCGCACCATGTATTGCAGGCGTTGACGGCTTAGACCACGGGCTTAGCGCAGACGCAACTTCAGCTCTTCGCTGGCCTGGTGCAATGCCGCCTTGGTTGCCGGAAGGGATGACAGCACATTGAGCAGACCGAAGTCGTGGATCATGCCGTTGTAACGGGTTGCCACGACGTTGACGCCTGCAGCATCCAGCTTGCGCGCGTAGGCTTCGCCCTCGTCCCGCAACACGTCGGCCTCGGCGGTCTGCACCAGGGCTGGCGGCAGGCCTCTCAACTGCTCGGGTGTCGCCAGCAACGGTGAGGCATACACCTCCAGGCGCTGCTTGGGGTCCGTCGTATAGGCATCCCAGAACCACTTCATCATGCCCTTGGTCAGGAAGTGGTCGTTGGCGTAGGTGTCATACGACGCGTTCTCGAAATTGGCGTTGGTGACCGGCCAAAACAGTACCTGCGCCCGCAGCGCCGGCGCTCCCTTGGCCTTGGCCATCAGAGCAACCACCGCCGCCATGTTGCCGCCCACACTGTTGCCCGCCACTGCCAAGCGCTTGCCGTCCACGTCAATCTGGGCACCGTTCTGCGCGACCCATTGGGTTGCCGCATAGGCCTCGTTGATAGCCACCGGGTAATGCGATTCGGGCGACGGTGTGTAGTTGACGAATACGGCTGCAGCGCCGGAATTGGCGACCAGGTCGCGCACAAATCGCTCGTGGGTTGGAAAGTCACCCAAGATCCAGCCACCGCCATGGAAGAACATGAAGGCGGGCAGTACACCTTTGGCACCGGCGGGGCGCACGATGGTGAGCTTCAGCGGTCTGCCGTCGACCTGAATGGTTTTCTCGCTCACGTCAGCCGCAGGCAACTTCGCCCCTTGCTGCGCACCAACCAGCACGGCGCGTGCATCCGCTGGCGACAAGGTCTCCAGTGGCTTGCCACCGCCTTTGGCGAGCACTTCAAGAAAGGCCTGGGTGTTGCGTTCGACACCGGGACTGCCCGCTGCCAGCGCGAAACTGGAAACGGCAGTGGCGATGGCGGCTGTGAGAATTTTTGTCTTGAATGTCATGTTGATTCCTATGCGGTGAGTGGACGAGGAAAGATGTGCTGGGTAGCAGTACGAACTTTACCGATGAGAAAATACTATTGGTGACCTAAAATCCTGAAAACTTGATCCAAAGTACTTTCCATGTCCGACATATGTTCCGATCGCTTAGATGCGTTGCTGAAGCATTTCCCGGTGCGCGCCAGCGTGTTCCACTCGGGTGCTTTGTGCGAGATCACCGACTTCAAGGATGAGGGCGATGGGGGTCAACTTCACCTCGTCAAGGCGGGGGTGCTCGATGCGATCCACCCGGGGCAGCCGGCAATACATGTGGCTGAGCCGTGCCTGCTCCTCTATCCGCGGCCTTTTGCGCGCCGGTTTGTCAGTGATGCCGCGCACGGTGCAGAGCTGGTCTGCGCGCACCTGCACTTTGAAGGAGGGGCCGCGAACCCGATTGCCGGAGCCCTGCCCGACGTGGTGTGTTTACCCCTGAAGACCATTGACCGCGCCGACCACGTGCTGGCGCTTTTGTTTGACGAGGCCTTTGGCAACAACTGCGGCCGGCGCGAGGTGGTGGACCGTCTGTTTGAGATTGTGCTGATCCAGGTTTTAAGGCATCTGATGGAAACCGGTCGCATCCACAGCGGTCTGCTGGCAGGCATGTCCCATCCCAAGCTGCGCAGAGCGCTGGTAGCCATGCACGAACAACCTGCAAAGGAGTGGTCACTAGAGGCGTTGGCGCAAATTGCGGGCATGTCGCGCAGCATCTTTGCCAACACCTTCAAGGCTACCGTTGGCAGCACAACCGGCGTTTACCTGCAAGCTTGGCGTGTGCGGCTTGCACAGAAGGCCCTACTGCGAGGGCAACAACTGAAGACCATTGCCGATGCAGTGGGGTATGGCAGCGAGGCAGCATTGTCACGCGCCTTCAAAGCGCAATGTGGCTTGGCACCGCGAGAGTGGAAACAAGCGCGCCGTACGGATTGATGGCGCTGCGCAACGGCTGATGACCAGCCCGTTTAGCGAGTCTGTTTAGCGAGCCTGTTTGGCAGGCGCGGCTGCACACAATCCACACAACTGCAAGGCCAGCCTGTGCAAGGCCTGCCAGCCAGAAGTAGGCCAGTCGGGCTGCTTGAGGCCTTTGACGATGCCGTCCACGACATGGGCGCTTTGCAGTAATTGCGATAAGGCTGCGTCGCTCAGGCGCGGCAACACGCGCTCAAACAAGCGCTCCTTGGCACCCCAGACGCGCTGTTCGCGCAGCGCCATCGGCAGTGGGCGGCCCTGGCCCATCGCGTCCTTGACGCGCTTGAGCGCGCGTATGTCTTCGCTCAGCGTGTAGTGCACCAGCACCTCGGCCTCGCCCTCGGCCTGCAGGCCGTCCAGCATGCGCTGCACGCGCAGGGCCTGGCCACCG
>JANXVI010000398.1 GCA_025351745.1 Rhodoferax sp. | reverse complement strand
AGATCACTCTGCGCCACCATCACGGCGTCGATGTTTTTGTAGGCCATCGGGATCTCGTCGATGACGTCTACGTCCTTGCGGCATTCCACACCAGCTGTCGCGTCAATCTGGTCTTGCACGGTGAACAGCTTCTTGGCCTTGGTGCGGCTCATGGTGCGCCCGGCACCATGGCTGCAGCTGTTGAAGCTATCCGGGTTGCCCTTACCGCGCACGATGAAGCTCTTGGCACCCATGCTGCCGGGAATAATCCCCAGCTCACCCGCCTTGGCGCTCACGGCGCCCTTGCGGGTCACGAACACCTCTTGCCCAAAGTGCGTTTCTTTGCTCACGTAGTTGTGGTGGCAGTTCACTGCTTCCAGGTGCGTCTCGAACGGCTTGGGCACAGACTTGCGCAGCGCGCCAATCACGGCCTGCATCATCACCTCGCGGTTCAGGCGCGCAAACTTTTGCGCCCAACCCACGCCACGCACATAGTCCCCAAAATACTGGGCACCTTCTTCAAAGTACGCCAGGTCCTGGTCCGGCAGGTTGCGCTGGTGCAGTGCAGCATCCTTCTTGGCTAGCTCAATAAAGTGCGTACCAATGGCATTACCCACCCCGCGCGACCCGCTGTGCAGCATGATCCACACGCTACCGGCCTCGTCCAGGCAGATTTCCACAAAGTGGTTACCCCCACCCAGCGTTCCCATATGGCGGTGGTTGTTGGTGTTCTTCAGACGCGGGTAGTCCACGCACAGCGCATCAAACTCGGTCACCAGTTGCGCCCACGCAGTGTCGGCAGTAGCAGGCGTGTTTTCCCACGACCCCTTGTCGCGGTTGCTTCCGTCGCGACGGTATTGCTTGGGCGACATACCGTGCGGCACCGCCTTTTCGATCTCGCTACGCAGCGGCCCCAGGTTATCCGGCAGGTCACTGGCCACCAGCGTGGTCTTGCAGGCGATCATTCCGCAACCAATATCCACACCCACCGCAGCGGGGATGATGGCCTTGATCGTGGGGATCACGCTACCGATAGTGGCGCCGATACCGTAGTGCACGTCAGGCATCACGGCCACGTGGCTGAACACAATGGGCAGTCGGGCCGCGTTTTCCAGCTGGCGCTGGGCTTCGGCCTCGATAGGCACACCCTTGGTCCACATCTTCACCGGAACACCGCCGGGTACGTTGAGTTGTTGGTAGTTCATTTTTCTTTTTCCTAATAGGTAATCAAATCAAATACGGTTTCGGCCATCTCCTTCGGAGTGATATGGCTACCGTAATAGCAAATAGCGGTTTGGTCGATGGCGCTCATATCCAGCTTCAGAATTCGATCCGCAAACGTGCGGCGATGGCCCTCGTCGGTCAGCCAGGTCTTGAGCACATCCTGGAACTGCGGGCGATCTGTGGCAAAAGGACTCTTGACAATCTGGCTCTGCCAGAAATCATAGAACCCTGCGCTTATGTAGTGCAGCGTCGCAGAAGCTGACTCGTCCTTCAACCAAGACTCCAACAACGGGCGCAAGGCCAAGCCACCGTAATCAAACATCAGCAACATATCGAAGACTTCGTCCCTGGCGTAGCTGCCTCCACCCAGCCAATCATGCCGGCTCAAAAACTCACTGAAGTAGCACAGCGCAAAAGCTTCAAGTGCCGCGCGCTCTTTGGCTGTGAACTCCACGGAATCACAGTTTCCAATGCGCTGCAATTGCAATTCCGTGGAGTGGTGCAATTCGGCGCCAAGCGCTACCAATTCCAGCAACCGCGGCAACAGGTATCTGACCTCGGGCGCTGGCTGCTGCGCACTTTTAGCAGAGCAGTTGTACTGGTAGAAGTGCGCCGCCGATATTTTCTGCAACGGCAGACGTCGCATCTCGATTTCCAACTCCGCGTCCATGCAGCAATGGGTGCAGACGTCCAGCATGCACGGGGGTACCTTGTTCGGCCCGAAAACCGCATAGAGTCTCTCTACCGCTTCACGCATTGCTGCAGACAGTTCCAACTGTTCAGTGTTCGTTTTCATTTCTTCCTTTCAACGCAGCTTCACCAGGCCATTGAGCACCTGGTCCAGTCCGCCGAATACAGAGATCTTGTCAATGCGTTCGGCACCCAATAGGTCGTGCAACTTGCCATCCACGTTCAATAGACCGACATGGTAGTCCGGCACCTGCAGCGTGCGCACCCAGTGCTGACCGGGCTGCAATACGCGCTCGAAGTCGCCATTGCGCAGCAACAGGCCGCGTTCGTTCTTCTTGATGGTGATGCGTTTCAAACCAAACATATTTATCTCTCCTCTTGTCTTTCCATCTCTAACGTGAAGGGCCGCCGCAGCGACAGGCGCGGACTCCGGGTGCAGACACCGTTTGGCAGTGCTTTGAAGGTCCTGGGCGTCACCCAAGTCTCAGCACACTGTCGCCCGCTGTCGCAGATCCTTTGCTCTGGCGACTGCTGCTGGTGGGCTTTTGACGGCCCACGCGTGGCACTCCTCTCTCTTCGCTTTACTTCCAAGTAAGCTGGCTTTTTGACGACCAGCGTTCGGCGGGAATCGAACCTGGCGGGGTGGCTCCTTTACCCGAGCCACCCCTTGACCACATGCCTTTGTGCCCCACGTTTCCGGGGTCGCGGCATACAACAGTAACTTGGAGTAAACCAAGCCTCTTTGCACCAGCGTGGCCCGGTTACCCGGACGCCCCAGCTTGTTAGCGAACACCTTCTGCGGATGGCGCGTCTTATATTGCACGAGGCGTGCCAACTCATCCATTTCTGGCGCTATTTTTATAAGTTGTTGAATTGAATGGGTATTTTTTATTTTTCCAACAACTAAACTAGGTTCTACGTTCCGCTAATTCCGCAAAAATATTTTTTAAGCTAGTAAACTAGCCAAATGAAGAAACTCATTGTCATAGGCTTCCTGGGCACCCAACTCGATTCCGGCCTCAGCCCCTCGCGCTGGGAGAAATGGCGGCCCACGGTATCGCTGGCGCAGCACGATGACCTGGTCGTGGACCGGCTGGAGTTGTTCCACGACATGCGCAGTACCGCATTGGCCAAGCAAGTGCAAAGCGACTACGCGCAACTCTCACCCACCACCGAGGTGAAGCTGGTCGAGATGAATATGGCCAATCCCTGGGACTTTGGCGAGGTCTATACGGCGCTGTATGACTGGGCGGCCGCCTACCCGTTTGACCCCGACAAGGAAACCTACCAAGCCCACATCACCACCGGCACCCACGTTGCGCAGATCTGCTTGTTTCTGCTGGTCGAGGCGCGCTTCATTCCCGGTGTGCTGTTGCAAAGCGCACCACCCCGCGGCAGGCAGGGCCGCGGACCCGGCAGCCATGAAGTGATTGACCTGGACCTGTCGCGCTACGATGCCATCAACCAGCGCCTGCATGGGGCGCAGCAAGACGCCGTGTCCTTCTTGAAGAGGGGCATCGCCACCCGCAACACCCGCTTCAACACGCTGATAGAAGAGGTGGAGCGCGTGGCTGTTCAGAGCAAGGCGCCCATGCTGCTGACCGGCCCCACCGGCGCGGGCAAGTCCATGCTGGCACGGCGCGTGTATGAGTTGAAGAAGGCACGCCACCAGATTGAAGGCGAGTTTGTCGAAGTGAACTGCGCCACGTTGCACGGCGATGGCGCGGGCTCTACGCTGTTTGGCCACAAGAAAGGCGCCTTCACCGGCGCCACCACCGACCGCCCGGGCCTGCTGCGCACAGCGCACGGCGGCCTGCTGTTTCTGGATGAGATTGGCGAGCTGGGTCTGGATGAGCAGGCCATGCTGCTGAAGGCGGTGGAAGAAAGGCGCTTTCTCCCCATGGGCGCTGACCGCGACGCGCAGAGCAATTTCCAACTGATAGCTGGTACCAACAAGGACCTGCGCATAGAGATCCAGGCGGGGCGCTTTCGCGAAGACCTGTTTGCCCGTATCAACCTGTGGACCTACACCCTGCCCGGCCTGGCCCAGCGGCGTGAAGACATAGAGCCCAATATGGACCACCAACTCGCCCTGGCCGCGCAAGAGCTGGGCAAGCAGGTCCGCTTCACGACGGAAGCCAAAACAGCCTATCTGCGCTTTGCAACGGCGGTGGATGCGAGTTGGCGTGGCAATTTCCGTGACCTGAGTGCATCCGTCACGCGGCTGGCCACGCTAGCCGACCATGGACGTATTGGCATTGCCTTGGTGCAGGCGGAGATACAGCGGCTGCGTTGGCAGTGGCAAACGCTACCGGCTGAAGAATTAGGTACCTCCACTACGACAGCGGCCTCAACAGGCCCATCGCTAGAAGGCCTGCTAGGCGACAGGGCCGCCACATTGGACACGTTTGACCAGTTGCAACTGCGGTCCGTGTTTGCTGTATGCCGCCGTCACGCGAGCATCAGCGATGCGGGCCGTGAGCTGTTCAATGTGTCGCGCCAGCAGCGTAGTGTCATCAACGATGCAGACCGCTTGCGCAAATATTTGTTGAAATTTGGACTGGAATGGGACGCCGTTACTGGTTGAGTACGCACCCGCCTCACATATCGGCCTCACCTACCCGACCAGCATAAGTGCGTGCGCTGGCGCACGGACAACTGAACCTCTCACACCAACAATACGACATCATTTTTGCTAAAGAGGGCCTTCTATGTTGTACACCATCGCTGTCATTCTGATTATTTTGTGGTTGCTGGGAATGGTTACTTCCTTTACGCTGGGCGGCTTCATCCACATTCTGCTGATCGTTGCAGTCATCTCGATTCTCTTGCGCGTTATCGGCTAGGCGATAATTGGTGCGGTCGTGAGACCCGGTGCGCTATACATTCAGTAGCGCACTATGCAATACCCGCGAGGGCCAGTGAGACTATTTTTCGCTAGCCCTCAACACACAACCCACCTTGGGTAAAATAAACCCCATTATGGGTACAAAACACAATTCACCGCCACCTCCCCGAGCTAGCTTGGCAGATGCCTTGTTCCCCAAGGTTCGCCAGCGCGTATTGGCCGTGATGTTCAATGCACCGGAACGCAGCTTTTTCATGGGCGAGGTTATTGCCCTTGCCCGTTCCGGCACGGGCGCTGTTCAGCGCGAATTGGCAGGTCTGGCTGCGGCCGGCATACTGAGTGTGCACAAGCAGGGTAAGCAAAAGCACTACCAAGCCAATGTCGACGCTCCGGTTTTTTCTGCGCTGTCGACGCTGGTAACCAGGACTATGGGAGTTGCCAACGTACTGCATGCCTGCCTGGCGCCGCTAGAGCGTCAAGTTTCTGCTGCATTTTTTTATACCGAAGGGGCCGGCTTATCGGACGGTAAGCCCGTCCCTGTCAACGTAGTGGTGTTCAGTGCAGTCGGTGACACCGACGCTGTCGCACAAGCCATGCAAAACGCTGCCAACACATTGGCTCGCCAAGTAAGTTTCACGTTACACACGCCCGAGACGCTGACCGAGGCGACGGCGAAGAATGGCAACTTGCTGACCCGCCTGCTGCAGCCAACCAAAACCTGGCTCATGGGCAGCGAAGACCAGCTCTTCACGCAGCCCTCGTGACTGAGTCGCCACAACCTACCCTCTTTAACGCCCGCACCGAGCCAGACGAACTGCAGGTCGATGCTTGGGATTCTGATGTCTTGCTGTTGTCACTAGAAATGGGTGGCAGTAGCTGGCCCAGCTCGTGCCGCAACGGCAATTGCCGCACCTGCATTGGCCAATTGACAAGTGGCAAAGTGCGGTATGCCATCGAATGGCCTGGCCTCAGCGCAGAAGAACAGGCGCAAGGCTATGTGTTGCCTTGCGTCGCATACCCCTGCTCGGATGTGGTCTTGCGCCGAGGCTATGCGTGACCTATGACTATTCAGGAAGAACCTCCATTCGACACCCACTTTGCATGGATGGGCGGCGAAGCTAAGGTCAAGGCGTTGACTGAGTCCTTTTACGACTTGATGGACCTGGAACCCGCATACGCAGATTTGCGGGCGGTCCACGGGACGGACCTGAGCGGCGCACGCCAGAAGTTGTTTTGGTTCCTGTGCGGCTGGTTGGGCGGCCCGCAGCATTACACCGACCGTTTCGGTCACCCCCGATTAAGGATGCGCCACATGCCCTTCGCAATCGGCGTTGTTGAGCGCGACCAGTGGCTGGCCTGCATGGCCCAAGCCATGGAAGTGACGGATGTGCCGCTCGAACTGGCTGAGCGCCTAAAAGCGTCTTTCTTCAAAACAGCAGACTGGATGCGCAATACCGAGGGCTGAACGTTGTTGCGCAAGCGTCAATACTTCAACGCCGTCGCCTTGCCCCAAAAGACCCGGTACGAAAACACGGTGTAGCCAATAATGACTGGCAGCACCACCACTACGCCATAAAAAATCACCATCAACGAAGCGGGCGAACTGGCCGCTTGCCAGATGGTGATTTTGTCTTCCACCAGCCATGGAAATAGGCTGTAGCCAAGGCCATAAAACGCCAGCAAGAACACACCCACCGTTGCCGCGAAGGGCACGCCTATGCCGTACTCGTTGCCCTGGGCCAAGCGTACCGGCAAGCGTTTGAGGCTGCGTGCGATCACGCCCAACAGCACCGCAGTGACAAGGGGGATCGGGAACAGCAACACGATGTTGGGAAACGCAAACCACTTGCCAAATATCCGCTGACTGACCAGCGGTGTAACCACCGAGATGGCGACTACGCCGGCCGCCGTCAGCCAAAGGCTTCCCTGGGCCCAGCGCACGGCCTTCAACTGCAACGCGCCTTCAGTCTTCATGATCAACCAACCCGCACCCAACAGGCTGTAGGCGGCCACCAGGCACAGGCCTATCA
>JANXVI010000386.1 GCA_025351745.1 Rhodoferax sp. | reverse complement strand
TCCACCTCCTGCGAGGCCTGCCAGAAAAACAAATACGGGCTGATGGTCGTGCCCAGCACCGCAACCACCATGGCTGCGTAGTCTTTCATTGAAACGTCCTTAGGCATGAAGGCCCAGGGATGGAGAGACTCGTTGAACACCCGGCCCCACGGCACATGGACATTAAGGATGACGGCCACATAGGCGAACAGCGCCAAGGTCAGCCACTTGAGAATACGAACTGTGCTCTCGTACGAGAACAAGACCTGCATCGCAATGCACAAGGCGCCAAAACCCAGTACATACAGTGGCAACGAACCGCCGGCAAACAACCGCGCTGCCTCGCCCATGGCGCCAATGTCCGCCGCAATATTGATGGTGTTGGCTACCACCAGCAAGCCCACCAACACCGTGGTGAGCCAGCGCGGGCACATTTTGTTGATGTTGGCCGCGAGCCCCTCGCCTGTAACCCAGCCGATACGGGCCGACAACATCTGGATGCCAATCATCAGCGGGGTGGTGACCAGCAGCGTCCAGACCAACGAAAAGCGGAATTGGGAGCCCGCCTGTGAATAGGTCGCGATGCCGCTAGGGTCATCGTCCGCCGCACCGGTGATCAGGCCTGGCCCGAGTCTGCGTACAAATGCTTTTGCTTTTTGGGTGACCAATGCACATTCCCCTTTAGCCTCTGCTGCATGCGCACACAAAGGCGACAACGCCCGCTAAAGCGTCAATTTATCTTTTTGAAAAACCTGGGGGAGACTGCGGTGCTTGGTATCGATAAAACCCAAGAGAAAACTGCGCATCGCCTGCCAGGCACTTGAAGCATGAAAGCCTCCGTGCCGACCGGAATGCGCGCCTAGACCAATTTAGTATCTAGACACAAACCCGCTGCGGTGGAGGCCTGGAACTCTCTGTGTTCATAAAAAAGGCCCGTTGTGATGACGGGGTGGAGTATAGGGAATACCCGGAACCCCTGGTTAACTAAATTTGTAAACCTGGGGTAAACCCAAGCTGGATCTAAGCTCTATCAAAGCTGTATCAAGTTAACGGAGGCGTTGACGTCAGCACTTCTTCAATGACGGTTTGCCCCTCCGCTACTCGCAGTGCGCCTGCCAGGCGCAGCGGGCGCATGCCGTCGGCAATGGCCTGTTTGCGCAGCACGTCGATGTTGGGGTCGGCCGTGACCTTGGCCTTGAACGCATCCGTCACCACCAGCAGCTCATACAGGCCCATACGACCCATGAAACCCGTCATGCGGCAGTCGACACAGCCCACCGGCTTATAGGGCTTGTAGCCACCATTGACCTGCCAGGGCTTGATCATCTCGGTCAGGGCATCGCGGCTGGCTTCTTCGTCGCGCACCTTGCAGTTCTTGCACAGCGTGCGCACCAGGCGCTGGGCCAGCACGCCCAACAGCGTGGCGTTGATCAGGTACTGGGGTATGCCGAGCTCCATCAAGCGCGTGATCGCCGACGGTGCATCATTGGTGTGCAACGTAGAAAACACCAAGTGGCCGGTCAGTGCTGCCTGCACCGCCATCTCGGCCGTCTCCAGGTCGCGGATTTCACCAACCATGATGATGTCCGGGTCTTGCCGCATCAGCGCGCGCAGACCTTGCGGAAAGCCGAAGTCGAGCTGCGGCTGCACCTGGGTCTGGTTAAAAGACGCTTCGATCATTTCAATCGGGTCCTCCACGGTGCTCACGTTGACCTCTTCTGTGGCCACCCGTTTCAGCGTGGCATAGAGCGTAGTGGTCTTGCCGGAACCTGTGGGTCCCGTCACCAGAATGATGCCGTGCGGCTTTTTGACCAAGGCCTCCCAGCGCGGGCCGTCGTGGTTGGAAAAGCCCAAAGCCTCTAAATCCTTAACGGTGTTATCGGGGTCAAAAATGCGCATCACCATTTTTTCGCCAAAGGCGGTGGGCAGTGTGGATATCCGCATTTCGACTTCGTCCCCGCTGGGGTTGCGAGTCTTGATGCGGCCGTCCAGTGGGCGGCGTTTTTCAATCACATCCATGCGGCCCAGCAGCTTGATGCGCGCGGTCATGGCGTTGAGGACCCCCATGGGCATTTGGTAGACCTGGTGCAACACACCGTCGATGCGAAAACGGATCACGCCTTGCTCGCGCCGGGGCTCCAGATGGATGTCACTTGCACGCTGGTCGAATGCGTACTGCCACAGCCAGTCCACCACCTGCACCACGCTCTGGTCGTTGGCATCGAGTTGTTTGTTGGACTTGCCGAGCTCCACCAATTGCTCGAAGCTGGAACCGTTGTTGTTGCCGGACTTGTTGGCCGCCTTGACCGATTTGGCCAATGAATAAAACTCGGCCGTATAACGGTGTATTTCTTGCGGGCTGGCCAGCACACGGCGTACGCTGCGGCGAGACTGGCGCTCCACCTCCGCCACCCAATCGACGATGAATGGTTCGGAGGTCACCACGGTAATCTCGCTGGCGTTGATGGCTACCGTCAAGATGCGGTGGCGTTCGGCGTACATCGCACCCATGGCATCGGCCACTTTGCTCACATCTACCTTCAGCGGATCGATGCGCAGATAGGGCATGCCCACCCGCTCGGCCAGCCATTGCGTCAGCAGCTCGATATCCAACGCCTTGTTATCCGATGCACGGCGCATGGACACGGCTGCCAAGCGAACCAACGGATGCTGTGCGCTTTCAGCTTGCGCGCAGCGCGCGATTGTCTTGCTGGCCTGCTCTTCGTCGATGACGCCATCGGCGTGCAACCATTCCACCATTTGGCGCCAACCTACCGGCCCGCTGGGGCTGCTTTTAGAAGGCGCAGGGGATTGAGGTTTGGTGTTCATGGTGCGACCGGTTTAAAAACGCGAACCCACTTATCGGCAGGCAAGCCCCACTGGCGTTGAATAGTGTCTGCCCGCTCCATCAACACAGCGCGGCTCGGGCGTACCGGTGTGCGCTGCGCCAGCACCACGGTATTGCCCTCGCGCGTGGCCTTGAATGCCCACAGCGCGTCGTCACCAAATGCCGCTGCCATATTGTCCACGCTGCGTTGGAAGCTGGACGAGCGGCCAAACAGGTTGACCGTCATGCAGCCATCGTCGGTCAGTGTATTGCGGCAATCGGCATAAAACGCGGCGCTGTCGAGCACCGGGCCTGCGGCCTCGTCGTCGTACAGATCTACTTGCAAGG
>JANXVI010000382.1 GCA_025351745.1 Rhodoferax sp. | reverse complement strand
CCGTCACGAGACCGGTCTGCTCAACTTCAGCCAGCACAGGATCAGCAATGCCTGTGCTGAAGGTTTCAACAGCGCCATTCAACTCATCAAGGCCAATGCCCGTGGGTTTCGTAATTTCACCAACTACCGCGCAAGGATTTTGTTTCATTGCGGCAAGTTGGATTTGGGTTGGGCTTGAGGAAAAAATCACAGTGAAATTAACGAAGAGCCTACGTAGTAATCTTCCCATGGCCTGCTAACAGTGCTTTAATTTTCTTATTCTGTAATAGCCCCTAGGTCTCCAAAACCGCGACACAGTAGTGCAGCGCCTGCGCGACAACCGCGACGACTTGTACATCATGTCGATGCCGCCAACCGGCGTGGACATCACCCGCAACGTCCTCTTGCCGAACCCACTCGTCGTCGTCGCGTCGATTGCGCACCTCCTGGCCGAATCGCGAGGCATTGCCCTAAAGGCACTGCAGGCAGAAAATTTCATACTGCGCGAGAAAGGCTCTGGCACGCGCCGCGCCTGTGTTGTTGACGACTCTCACCGATTGCTGAGGCATTTTTGGACTATTTGCTGCTAGGGACGCATACGCCGCCCTGATCCGCTTCGGCGTCAATCGTCGCGCTCTGCGCTACCAGCTTTCCAAGCAATGCGCCGACACCCATATCACTCGCACGACCAAAATGATGGAGCTGAATAACTCCATAACGGTCCAAGACGATCAGGCTCGGCGTTCCCTTCGAGCCCAGTTGTTGCATGGTTCGGGGAACTGCTTGACCTAGTTGAGCCCTATCAATGCCGATGGGAAATGCAATGCGGTATTCATGCACAAAGACCTTTAGTGCTTCGGGCCCCATAACCGAGTGGTGTTCAAACACACTGTGCAAACCCAGCACCACCACGTTCTCTTGTGCAAACGTGTTGTGGATCGCAGTCGCTTGAGGAATACCGTGGGCCACGCAGCCCGGGCACATCATCTGGAATGCATGGATGACCACCACCCTCCCCCGCAGCCCCGAGAGCTGAATGGGGTCGGGCGTGTTCAACCACTCGGAAACATCCAGCTCTGGAGTCGCAAATGGATGAGACATGGTCAGCCCTGTGCAACCAATGCGACTTTGGGGAAATCGACTGGTACGTTCAACGCCACATTGGTGTAATTGGTGAACAGATTCAAGGCGACATGGGCCAGGATTTCTACGACATGTTCATCGGTAAAACCCGCTGTGCGCAGCGCTGCAATATCAGTTGCCGTCACCTGCGCACGATCACTCACCACCTTCAGTGCGAAAACCAGGGCCGCCGCGGTCTTGGAATCAGAGGACTGGCCGACTTGTGCAGCGGCCATGTCTTCTGCGCTCGCCCCTGCACCTTTGCCCAGCACCGTATGCGCTGCCAGGCAATACTCGCAGCGATTGCGGTTTGCAATTGCAACCGCGATTTGCTCGCCCAGCTTGGCACCTAGCGTCCCGGCACCCAATGCACCGAACGATACCCACATGCTTTTGAGTGCAGCAGGCGAATTGGCAACCGCCTTGAACATATTGGGCGTGGCGCCGAATGCCTCGTGGACTTGGGCCAAAAGGTCTTGGCTGGCTGCGGGCAGGTTAACGGTATTCAGATTGACGTGGGACATGATGTATGTGCTTGAAAGTTGAGATTGCGTTTGAAAAAAGACGGTGAAACTATTGGTTGACTTTGCCGGGTAGCGACAGGTCGCCCGAGGCGATCTTGAATACATCAGCTACGCAGAGCAACGGGCTGTGCACGCTGGCGTTTACCCGCAGCGCGGCGGTGACGCCATCAAAGCCAGCGGCATTGACTACGCCGATGTCGTCAAAAGGCACGCGCACTTCCACCGTACCGCCCTTGAACTGTGGCACCCAACCAGGGCTGTCAATCAAAATGGGCAGGCCGGGCCAAGTCTTGGGTAATTTGGGTTTACTGCCTTCGGGTATGTCCACCACTTTGAGCGCCCCTTTGCCGCAAGCTTCATCGGGGCTCAAAACCACCCAATGGGCGTGCCATGCCCCCAATGGTGCGGGGAACAGCGGTGTGTCGTCGAAGTCGGGGTGTGAGGTCACTGCAAAAGCCAAGATGCCGCTCTTAGCATCGAAGCCCACAACAGACGGGTCCATGGTGGTCGGCCACACGTACGAGAACACGGTGCTGCCAGCCAGTTTGCCAACTTTTGCGGGTCTGCTGAAGCCAGCCTTGCCTGAGACATGCATATGGAACACCGCAACGTTGCCGACCGTTGTGATCCTGGAATGCACGATGTCGTAGGGTGCCTTGACGGCTGCCACAGGTTTTGCCTGGATGCCTCCTGTGTGCTGGCCCTCATGTGCGTGGGCGGGACCGAAAAGTACGGCGCATGCTGCGCCAATGGAAATAGAGCGAAAACTGATAGCCATGATCATGGAGTCCTTGGTTTGGTAGGTTACGGTGCCGGATGACACACGCTGAGTTTGCTCCTACATGCAGTACCATACGGTTCATTTAGTATCAATAAAACACCAAATCGTCCAATCCAAATGCCACACGTTGAACCCAGTGTTGATCGGCTCTCAGCCCTGCTTGAGCGTTTTCATGTCAGGGCACACCTGTTTCATGCCGGCCCTTTGTGCGGCGTGTCGAGCTTCGCAGCAGAGCCGGGCCGGGGCTTTATGCACGTGCTGCGCCGGGGCGAAATGGTGGTCACCCATCGGGGCAGTGACAAGGTTCAACAGAAAATCGAGGTCCGCGAACCGACCTTGCTGTTCTACCCGCGTCCGCTGACGCATGCGTTCCACAACGCGCCGGTCGACGGTGCAGACTTCGTCTGCGCAACACTTGACTTCCAAGGCGGAGATTGCCACCCGTTGGTGCGATCGTTGCCTTCGCTATTGGTGTTGCCCTTGAGGCAGGTGGAAGGTCTTGAGGCGTCGTTGCAATTGCTGTTCGGCGAAACAGAAAGGGTGCGTTGTGGGCAACGTATCTTGGCAGATCGGATGTTCGAAATCGTCTTGTTGCAAGTGCTGCGGTGGTTGCTGGACCACCCACAAGCAGGTGGAATAAACGTGGGCTTGATCGCAGGGCTCTGTGACCCCGCGCTCGCCCGCGCCCTCACAGCGCTGCATGAAACGCCGGGGGCCAGTTGGAGTCTGGAAGCGATGGCGCAACAAGCCGGTACGTCCCGAAGCGCCTTCGCCGCGCGGTTCAAACGTGTCGTCGGCCAAACCCCTGCCGACTATTTGGCAGACTGGCGATTGAGCATTGCCCAGTCTCAACTAATTCAGGGCCACTCTGTCAAATTCATAGCCGATGCGTTGGGCTACGCGAATGCGTCTGCGTTGTCACGTGTTTTTGCACAGCGGCTGGGACTGTCACCGCGTGAGTGGATGCAAAGCCGCACAAGGTAACGCCGCGTATTGACGACTTGAGCGAGGTCGCCGCAGGCAAGAAATTTCTTCGATGGACTGATCGCAAAAAGAAACATAGAAGTGCACCAGGTTGTCATTGTTGTGACCTGAAGCACAGGACACCTCGACTTGCCCCGCCCGCTTGCGAAGATCGAACAACGCGACCCCCTGCGCTAACAACATCGCGATATCCTGGCACTACTCGCTTAGCGCATTGAAGACGGGTGCACCCGCTCTGAAGCGAGCCAATACCGCGTCGAGCGGTGATCTCTGTTGCATTGACGGGTCCGACCCTGGTGCTTGTGCTTTTGATCAATTCAAGATATTTGATATCGGTTGCCGAGTTGCACGCCCAGCGGCACATGATCCGCGGCTTAGATAGGTGGCACGACCTCCGGCGAAACATCCGAAAGCACACTTAATCGTGCTAATGAAAACCGTGTTTGCCGCCCCGAACAGCGGGCGCGGATATAACCGGGCAAAATCGTATATATGAAACGAATTCTTGTTTGGATTGCCGCCAGCACAGTTGCCATCGCCGTGCTTGCCCTGGTCTGGTTCAACTTGCGCGGACCCGTGGTGGCAGGCGTCGACATTCACGCAACACCGCTGGTGCGCACGTTGCAGTTTTCTGCCCGCGTGGCGACTTTGTCCAAGGTGGACGCCGGGAGTACGATCACTGGACGTGTGGCAAAAGTGTTGGTCAGGGAAGGAGCTGAGGTGCGTCAGGGCGATGTATTGCTGAGCCTGGAGTCCGACGAACTGCGCGCTGCGCTGGTGCAGGCGCAGGCCGGTGTAAGTCAGGCGCAGGCGCGTCTGGTGGGGCTGCGCAGCACAGGGCGCGCCAGCGCAAAGGCCTTGCTCATGCAAGCCGATGCCACATCTAGATCAGCCCAAATCGAGCTGGTGCGCAGCCAGCAGTTGGTGGCTCAGGGTTTTGTCAGTGCGTCACGGATGGACGACGCGCAACGCGCCGTCGATGTGGCGCGCGCACAGCAGGCGAGCGCGCAATCGCAAGCTCTGGCTAACAGTGAGGCCGGGACGGACATCGCACAAGCGCAGGCGCAGGTTGAACAGGCGCGAGCGGCCGTGGACAGCGCTCGGTCGCGTCTGGCGCAAGCTAGCGTGCTCGCGCCGGCCAACGGGCGGGTGCTCAACCGCCAGGTTGAGCCTGGTCAAATTGTGCAACCGGGGCGCGCACTGCTGAGTCTCGCGTTGGCAGGGCCAACGCAAATCATTGCCTTGGTCGATGAACGCTTTCTGGCGCAACTGAAGGTGGGACAAGCCGCCACTGTCGTAGCCGACGCCTTTGCCCAGCAGCGCCTGGCCGCGCGGGTTCTGTCGATTGCGCCAGCCGTTGATGCGCAGCGCGGAGCAGTCGAAGTCAAGCTGTCGCTCGATGCGCCGCCACCCGCTTTTCTGCGCGAAGACATGACACTTTCAGTCGAAGTTGAAACCGGGCGCCGCGAAAGCGCACTGGTCTTGCCGTTGGCTGGGGTACGCGGTGCCACCGCTGAGGCAGGTGCGATCGCCAAGGTGTTAGTCGCACTGGATGGCCGCGTGCGGTTGCGCGAAGTGCGATTGGGCCTGCGAACGCTCGATGCCGCAGAGGTACTGCAAGGCTTGTCGGCAGGCGATGTGGTGATCGTCGGTGGAGAAGCCAAAGTCGATCAAAAAATCCGCGTCAAAATGCAGACTTGGCGACCCAACACCACTACGGTGGCCAACGGGCATGACCAAGATACCGGCCAGGCGATCTCCAACGCCATGGGTCGCTAGCAATGCTGACTGCGATCGGTTTCGAATGGCGTGTGGCCGTGCGGTTCCTGCGTGAGGGCCGCATGCAGACGCTGCTCATCATCGTGGGGGTGGCTGCCGGCGTGGCGGTGATTGCCTATATTTCAGCGCTCATCAGTGGCCTGCAAGCCAACACGCTGTCCAAGACATTGGGTGCACAGCCTCACATCACTGTACGCGTGCCAGATGACGTGGTTACACCCGCAATGGCGCCATCATCGGCGGACACGAACCTGACGGTCATCAGTGACGCCCAGCCCCGTGCACAGCGCTTGCGCTCCATCTCGAACTGGCAGGCATTGCTTCCACTGCTGGAAGGCAACCCCGCCATTAGCGCTGTATCACCCATGGTGGCCGGTGGCGGTTTGGCCGTGCGCGGCGAGGCCACCAAGGCAATTGCCTTGCAGGGTGTGGAACTGGATTTGTACGACCGCATCGTTGGCCTGCGCAGCAAAGTGGTCAGCGGTTCGCCGCGCCTCTTGCCGGGTGAGGCCATCGTGGGACGCGAACTGGCCAGCGACTTAGGGTTGCGCGTGGGCGATCGTCTCACATTGCAAACCAGCAGTGCGAATGACTCGGTGCGGGTGACCGCGTTGGTCGACCTCGGCGTGAAAGACCTGAACCGCCGCACGGTGATCGTGCCACTGCGCTTGGCACAAAGCCTGCTCGGGCTGCCCGGCGGAGCCACAAATATCGATCTAAAGGTCCACAATGTGTGGCTTGCAACATCCTTGGCGCGCGATCTAGCAAGCGAGTTCCCGTACAAGATCGAAAGCTGGCAGGACAACAATGCGTCTTTGGTGTCCGCGCTCAACGCCCAGTCGATCAGCACGGGGCTCATTCGGGCGGTGGTATTGGTCGTAGTGGTTTTGGGCATCGCCAGTGTGCTGGTCGTCTCGGTGGTGCAAAAACGACGCGAGATTGGCATCTTGCGCGCCATGGGAGCCACGCGCGCGCAGGTGATGCGGCTGTTTCTGGTGCAGGGTGCAGTCGTGGGGGCACTGGGATCGGTTCTGGGTCTAGGACTTGCTGTGGGCATGATCTGGCTATTCACCCAGTTTGTGCGCGGCTCAGACGGGCTGCCGTTGTTTGACATCAGCTTGTCGCCTACCCTGGGCCTGCAAGTGGCTCTGATTGCCACGGTGTGTGGTGTACTGGCGGCCGTTGCGCCAGCGCGCACGGCCGCTGCGATGGACCCGGCGCAGGCGATTCGCATTTAGCCCGCATGTACAACCCTGCTCCCACTGACTCCGCCCCATTGCATGCAAATGGATCGCCCTTGCTCGAGCTTGTGGGAGTCCACAAGAGCTACAACATTGGATTGCCCAGTGAAGCAGAAATCTTGCACGGCATTGACCTGCATATTGGTCATGGCGAATTTGTCGCGCTGATGGGACCATCGGGTTCGGGCAAGAGCACCTTACTCAATATCATTGGTTTGCTGGAGACCCTGACGGCGGGAAGCTACCGCTTGCAAAGCCAAGAAGTGAAAGAGTTGGACGACGCGGCGCTCACACTCTTGCGACGCAGCACCATCGGGTTTGTGTTCCAGTTTCACCATCTCTTGCCGGCATTCACAGCGCTTGAAAACGTCACCCTTCCAGCGCTGATGCGCGAAGGCCGCGTCAGCTCCAAGCAACTCGAACACGCCCGTGAGCTGCTATCGGCCGTGGGACTTTCGGCGGCGATGGACAAGCGACCTGGGGAACTTTCCGGCGGTATGCAGCAGCGCGTTGCAATCGCGCGCGCCTTGGTGCAGGAGCCGCCCTTGGTGCTGGCTGATGAGCCCACCGGCAACCTGGATACCGCGTCGTCCGATGAGGTTTTTGCGCAGCTGCGTCGCATGCATGCCGAGCGCGGTGTGACGTTTGTAGTGGTTACCCATGACCCGCGACTGGGTGCGCGTTGCGACCGGATGATCGAACTGATCGATGGCCGTATTGCCAACGACCATCGCACGGTGCCCTGAGCGATTGCTATGGCCCCAGCACATCCACCAGCGCAGTGTCTATTTGCGCAAATCTGTATTGATACCCGAGTTCTAACGCACGGCTCGGCCGCACGCGCTGGCCCTCCAGTAGCAGGTTCGACATTTCTCCCAGGACGAGTTTCAACACCGCGGAGGGCATGGGGAGGAACGCGGGCCGGTGCAACGCGCGCGCCAGTGCCACGGTAAATTCGACGTTTCGCACCATTTGCGGAGCACACGCGTTAATAGGGCCTTCGCAGCCCTCGTGGTGCAGGAGAAAATCGATCAAGCCAACTTGGTCGGTAATATGGATCCAAGGCATCCACTGCTGACCACTGCCCAATCGCCCGCCCAGCCCCAGCCGGAATGGAAGCCGCAGTCGGGCAAGCATCCCGCCAACCGGGGAAAAAACCGCTGCAGTGCGCAACAATACGACGCGGATGCCCAACGATTGGGCACGCATTGCCTCGTGCTCCCACGACCTACACAGGGTGCTCCCAAAGTCAGGTTTTTGAGGTGCGCTGTCCTCGTCCAATATGGCATCTTGGCCGTTGCCGTACCACCCAACCGCCGAACCGGAAATCAGAACTCGGGGTCTTTGCGGCAAAGTAGCGAGCCAATCGACTAAGGTGCGTGTCAGATTGACGCGGCTTTCCAGCAAGACTGCACGCCGCGACTGTGTCCAGGGCCTGTCTGCAATGGGAGCACCGGCCAGATTGACCACGGCGTCGAGCGGCTTTGCATCGTGCAGTTCTTGCAATTGGCCTATCGCGTCCGCCCCACTGCACAGCGCTGCAACCGTGCTGGGTTGGCGACTCCACACTATTACTTCGTGCCCCTCGGAAGACCATTTGCGGCATAGCGCGCTGCCGATCAGGCCAGTGCCACCAGTTAACAGTATTCGCATCGCTTCTCTCTTTGTTGTTGCACCAGTGACCTGATACCAACTACGGTAGCCTTGGGTCGTCGAACGACCCGACTCCCCTGGGACATTCAGACCGCCTGAATGCGGGTCATCAAGTATCGCCAACGTGTTCGCGCGTAACTCTTTGATCGGGATCGTTTTCAGCACCATACTGACAGCAGCCGTGGATGCGCAGTAGCTGGCCCGATGGTATTGCCTCGAACGTTGGCACCCAATCAGGAGCCTGTGGCCCGCACTGCCGCAGACTCTTGAGTGAAAACTATGTCGGTCTGGCACATTGGACCTATGCCCCAAACCATCCCAAAAAGTGGTTCACGCTGAAGGGGGCTTCCCGATGTCGACCCAATCGCACCCGACGATCCATTTGTCGTCTCCTGCTAGCCTGCTTTGAGATACAGCATGGATAGACCGTGGAAAAGAACGCGGCAGAGAAACCCTGCCGCCCTTTACTTTTACAGTCGCCTTCTTTGCGCCAATATGGCTTTACTTTGGCATGATCACCGTATCGATCACGTGAATCACACCATTGTCAGCGACGATATCGGTCGCAGTCACATGGGCGTTGTCCACCATCACACCACCCGCTGTTGTCACGGTCAGTTCGGACCCCTGTACCGTTTTCACTTTGCCGGCCTTGACGTTGACGGCCATCACCTTGCCGGACACGACGTGGTAGGTCAGAACCGAGGCGAGTTTAGCTTTGTCTTTCAACAGGGCATCCAGATCAGCTTTCGGGATTTTTGCAAAAGCTGCATCGGTGGGAGCAAACACCGTGAAGGGACCTTTGCCTTTCAACGTGTCGACCAAGCCTGCGGCGCCAAGGGCGGTTGTGAGGGTTTTGAAAGTGCCAGCGTCAACAGCAGTGTCAACGATGTCCTTGGCCTGGGCTGAAAACGCAATGCCAAGCGCTATCACGGAAGCGATGAGTGTTTTTTTCATGAGAATCTCCTGGGAAAGGTACTGATTCAGTACGAACGCCAAAAATGTGGCGCACGCGTAATGTATATACCAACTGGTATCCTTATGAACTTTAAGGTATTCATTAATACCATTTGGTATTGTTTTCAGTACACTCAACTGATCAACAGCCCAAACTCATAAACCGAACTGGTAGAGGTCAACATGCGCGCACTGGTAATTTGTTTGACGGCACTATTCCTAGGAGGAAAAGCGATGGCCATCGAAGAACCCAAGTTTCAGGTACTCACCAAGGAAGTTACCCAGGACGGGACCTTTGAGGTGCGCCTCTACGCTCCCTTTGTCGTGGCCGAAACCTGGGTCGACGGCGATATGGATACCGCATCCAACAAAGGCTTTCGCGCGATTGCTGACTACATATTCGGCAACAACCAAACAGCCGGGTCTATGCCTGGCGACAAGGCCACAGCGAAGATTGCAATGACTGCACCGGTCACCCTAGAGCCCGTCGGTAACCAATCCGAAACAATTGCCATGACCGCACCTGTCACAGTCGAGCCCAGCATGGGTATGTGGGGTACCGGCCAGTGGCGAGTGCACTTTGTCATGCCGAGTGAGTACACCCTGGCCACCTTGCCCAAGCCCAACAACAGCGCGGTGCAGTTGCGCGAAGTAGCCGCCAAGCAAGTGGCAGTGGTTACGTATTCTGGCTTCAACACCCAAAGCCGCATTCAACAAGAAACGCAAAGGCTCGTCCGCTGGATGCAAAGTAAAAAGCTTGAAGCGAAAGGCGGCGCACTGCTAGCCCGCTACGACCCCCCTTGGACTTTACCTATCTGGCGGCGCAACGAGGTGCACTTTGAAGTCAACCATCCATAGAGGAGCAATGCCTGAGCCAAGACTAACTCCGACGATGGGGAGAAAATTTGAGCCACCGCACTGTCTTTCGCTGGCCGCCGCCAACTATTCCTTAGTGCACCTGTGGGAAAGATACCCACTCGGCCAGCGATCAGAACCAACCTGCAAACAGAGGCCCAGCCCTCGTGGAATGGGCGCAACAGGCTCCTGAAATCATAGCAGTTTTGAACTTCATCGCTGCTGCGTCAAGGCATGATAGTCATTGCAATTGAGAATTGTTCGCGTTTGTGTTAAATTTCAAAGCTTCTTTACACTTCCGCCCGATACACCATGCGCTTCACCCTCATTGCACTTTCCATTGGCGCAACACTTGGTCTTGCCAGCCCGGCCCATGCACAAAGCAGCGAGCTCAACCTCTACTCAGCGCGCCATTACCCTACCGACGAAGCCTTGTTCAGTGGCTTCACCCAAGCGACGGGGATCAAGATCAACCGGGTAGATGCGGACGATGCTGGCATTTTGGCGCGCCTGCGGGCAGAGGGTGCGGCCTCCCCCGCCGATGTCATATTGCTGGTGGACGCATCACGCCTGTGGCGCGCAGAAGTAGATGGTTTGTTTCAGCCGGTGCGTTCCAAAGTATTGGAGGCCGCAGTGCCGGCCCAGTTGCGCGCCCAGCCGGTTGAGGGGGGCGGGATCAGCTGGTTCGGACTGTCCACGCGGGCGCGCGTCATCGTCTACGACAAGGTGAAATTCAGCAAGTCCGATGTGGACAACTATGAGAAGTTGGCCGACCCCAAGCTCAAGGGCAATTTGTGCATCCGCAGTGGCTCGCACCCCTACAACCTGAGTCTGTTTGGCGCCATGACCGAACATTTAGGCGCTGCGAAGACGGAAGTTTGGCTCAAAGGGTTAGTGGCCAATATGGCCCGGTCCCCCAAAGGGGGCGACACCGATCAGATCAAGGGCGTTGCCAGTGGCGAATGTGGTGTGGCGGTTACCAACAGCTATTACTTGGCGCGACTGATGCGCTCTACCAATCCGGCTGACAAAGCCATTGCAGAAAAAGTGGGCGTCGTCTTTCCGAACCAGTCGAGCTGGGGGACGCACATGAACATTGCGGGCGGCGGCGTAGCGCGTTATTCCAAAAATCAGGAAAATGCCACCAAGTTTCTGGAGTATTTGGTCAGTCCAGCAGCACAAAACCATTTTGCCAATGGCAACAATGAATGGCCGGTTGCCCAGGGCGTGCAACTGGATAACCCCGCCTTACGCATCATGTCGGGTGGGGATTTCAAGAGCGAGCTGCTCCCCATCAGCGTGGTGGGCATGAATCAGGTCAAAGTGCAGCAAATGCTGGATCGCGTCGACTTCAAATAGCGCGCGCAGTTATCTCGGTCAATGCTGGTGGGTCCGCAAGGTGCGGCTGATCAGAATGACCGGGATCAGCCCCACGAGTACCAAGACCAGCGCGGGCAGCGCCGCCTCGCCCAGGCGCTCGTCACGTGCCAATTGGTACGTCATAACCGCCAAGGTGTCGCTGTCAAAGGGGCGCAGCACCAGGGTTGCGGGCAACTCCTTCATAACATCGACAAAAACCAGCAACAGCGCAACCCCTGTGGAGCGGCGCAGCAGCGGCCAGTGGACACGGCCCCATAGCGACCAACCCGTGCAACCGAGCAAACGCGCTGTTTCATCCAGACTTCTGGGAACCCGGCTGTAGCCGCTTTGTACCGACTGCAAACCAACGGCTGTGAATCGGACCAGATACGCCCACACAATGCCAAAGCTGGTGGCAGTCATGAACGCGCCAAACGTGTTTTGCGGACTCCACTCGCGTAACCAGCCCAGCGGCAGCAGCAGACCCACCACCACGACAGCGCCCGGCACGGCATAGCCCAACCCGATGCCCCCAACCAGCGCCGCCGCGGCCCGCCCCGGCCGCACCCGTTGGAACAGCGCCAGCGCCAGTGCAGCGCCGGTTGCCAATACCGCAGTCAGACTGGCCAGACGCAGGCTGTTGAGCGTCCAGGCCCCAAAGGGGGCCAGTTGCAGACCCGTCCAGTCTGCCCATAGCGGGCGCACCATGAACAATACTGGCAATATGAATCCGGCCAACAACGGGACACTACACAACGCAAATGCCAACAGCGCCCATCTGCCGCGCAGGCGATGGGGCTGTGCACCCTGGCCGCGCCCCACGAGCTGGCGGGCGCTAAAACGCATCTGCCGTTGCGCACGGCGTTCTACCGATAGCAGCACCGCCACCAGCGCCAACAACAAACTGGCCAATTGGGCTGCGGCATATCGGTCATCCATCGCCAACCATGCTTTATAGACGCCTGCAGTAAAGCTCTGCACGCCAAAGTAGCTGACCACACCAAAGTCCGCCAGTGTCTCCATCAAGGCCAGCGCAACCCCGGCTGCAATGGCGGGGCGGGCCATGGGTAAGGATACTTCCCACAAGCGCCTGCGCAAGGGTGCGCCCAACATCGCGGCGGCTTCGATCAATGAAACCGCACGCTCGCTCAGTGCGGTACGGGCCAGCAAATAGACGTAGGGGTACAGCGTGAAGGTAAATACCCAAATCGCCCCAGCCATGTTGCGTACCTCTGGGAACACTCGCCCTTGCACGCCCAATAATGCGCGCATCGCCGTCTGCATGGGCCCCGCAAATTGGAGAAAATCCGTGTAGCCATAGGCCACCACATACGGTGGCATTGCCAACGGTAGCAGCAATGCCCATTCAAAAAAACGGCGTCCCGGAAAATCGAAAACCGTGACCGCAAGGGCCACAGCACTACCCACTACAGCCACGCCGAAGCCGACCGCCAGACAAAGCCACACGGATGCCAGCAGGTAGCGTGGCATCACGGTCTGTGCCATGGCCTGCAGGGTTTGCAAGCCCGTTGCGTCCAGCGCGAACCACGATGCAAGGATAGCTGCCAAAGGCCACACCAGTGCCAAACCCAACGCGGTTAGGGCCCACGCTGAGTACCGCAAAGCGACCGGGTGGCGAGGGCTGCTCATAAAAAGGGCGCGGTCAAAACCACAGGTTAGATTGAAATAATGAATGAGAATTGTATGTAATTAGAATGCCACCATGCTATTGCACGTCAGCAACTTGTCCGTCCATTACCCGGGCACCACGCGCGCAGCGGTTGAGTCAGTAACCTTGTCGCTGCGGGCGGGTGACATTGGTGTGCTGATAGGCCCTTCAGGTTGTGGCAAGACAACTTTGCTGCGCGCCATTGCGGGGCTGGAGCCAATGACCACTGGAAGTGTTCACATAGCGCACCATAACGTGGCCGATGCCCATAACCAACTGCCGGCCGAGCGCCGGCGAATCGGCATGGTGTTTCAGGACTATGCGCTGTTTCCGCATCTGAATGTGGCGAAAAACGTGGCGTTTGGGTTGCGCCATCTCTCTGCGCAAGCCAGCGCCGAGCGCGTGGCGGAGTGTCTGGAGCGCGTGGGTCTGGCCGATCTACGGGCGCGGTTTCCGCATGAACTTTCTGGCGGCCAACAGCAGCGTGTTGCATTGGCCCGCGCCTTGGCACCTGCCCCCCAATTGCTTTTATTGGACGAGCCTTTTTCCAGTCTGGATGTCGATTTGCGCGAGCGCTTGGCCTATGAGTTGAGGGATATCCTGAAGGCTGCCCAAGCGACAGCCTTGTTTGTAACGCATGACCAACTGGAGGCGTTTGCCATCGGCGACCACATCGGCGTGATGCACCAAGGGCGCTTGCACCAGTGGGACGATGCCATAGCGCTGTACCACCGGCCGGCCACACGGTTTGTTGCAGAATTTATCGGTCATGGTGTATTTTTGCCAGCCCGACTGGTGCGCGACGGGGGCGGTGTGATGGTCGATACGCCGGTCGGTATGCTGCGGGATCAGACGGAATGCCCAATGCCAGATGCCTACCCAGATGGTGTTTGCGAGTTGTTATTGCGCGCAGACGATATCGTGCACGATGACGATGCTCCCACGCAAGCGACGATTGTGCGTCGCGCCTTTAGGGGCGCCGAATTTCTCTACACCCTGCAGTTGGACAGTGGCCACACCGTGATGGCGCTGGTGCCATCACACCACGACCACGCCATCGGTGACCGAATCGGCATCCGCGCAGAGGTGGACCACGTGGTCACGTTTGCCAAAGCGGCTTTTTCACCTAGTTGAAGCAGACCCTGCCATGAATATTTTGTCCTCACTGCGCTACCTGGTGGCCCTCAATGAGCACAAGCACTTCGGGCGTGCGGCACTGGCCTGCCACATCACACAGCCGGCCTTATCCAATGCCTTGCGGGCCCTAGAGGCTGAATTTGACGTCGTGATCGTTCACCGTGGCCGCACGTTTGCGGGGCTCACGCCCGAGGGCGAGCAGGTGCTCGCGTCGGCCCAGCGGATGCTGCACGAGCACCAATTACTGCAGCAGTCTCTCAAGAGCTCCGTCGACCGTCCCGCCGGTGAATTGACCATTGGCGCAGTGCCCACGGCCGTACCCATTGCCGCGCGCTTTGCCGCCATGCTGCAGGCCCGCCACCCAGGCATCCTGCCTTCGGTGCTGTCACTCAGTTCATCCGAGCTCGAGAACCGGCTCGATAGCCTGTCCATTGACCTGGGGCTGGGCTACACGCAACGCATGGGTTTGTCCGATGCAAAACTGCGTGCGCTGCCTCAGTACACCGAACACTACTTCTTGCTGCGCCGCGCACCTGCTGCACATGCGTTGGAACTGCAGGTGGGCAAAGCGATTTCCTGGCGTGATGCATCGAAGCACGCGTTGTGCCTGCTGACGCCCGAGATGCACAATCGCACCATCGTTAACGAGGCATTCGCCACGGCCGGTTGTACCGTCAGGGCGGTGATCGAGACCAATTCCATCCTCACCATGGCGCTCAGTGTGGTCGAGGGCCAGGTGTGCAGCATCATGCCTGGTGCGCTTGTTGCCGCCGTTCGGGGATACCGGGAGTTGGAGGCGCTACCTCTGGTCTCGCCCCTGGTGCGTACGCCCATCGGTTTCATGGCGCACGCGCAGGTTCGCCCCTCTCGTTGTATGCAGGCAGCGCTGGATCTGGCGCAGGACGTGCACTGGCTGCGCCACGCCGCCACGCACAGCGGTCTGCTGGTAGCCTGACGCGCGCTCCTCCACCGCGTGCGGCAATATTTCAGATGTTGCGGCGCACCATTTAGTTTTTGAATGAAAGTATGTTGCGAATCAATTGGATCAATTGCGCATGACCTGTGACACTCCGCTTGGCAATTTCAACAATAACGGAGACAAGCATGTCAGGAATTCTCGACAAGGAACGGATCATCGCCGGGCCAGGATTCAATCGTTGGCTGGTACCCCCCGCTGCTCTGGCCATTCACCTATGCATCGGAATGGCCTATGGCTTTTCGGTATTCTGGCTGCCGTTGAGCAAGGCGCTGGGTATCAAGGAAGCCATCAAATGCGGCCCCGACGTGGGCTTTTGGGGGCAGTTGTTTACCAGCACTTGCGACTGGCAGATCTCAACCTTGGGCTGGATGTACACCGCATTCTTTGTGCTGCTGGGCTCTAGCGCCGCCCTATGGGGTGGCTGGTTGGAGCGTGCCGGGCCGCGCAAGGCGGGCGTGGTGTCGGCTGCCTGCTGGTGCGGCGGCATGTTGATTTCAGCGTTTGGCGTATACCAGCACCAGTTCTGGCTGATGTTTTTGGGCTCGGGCGTCATCGGCGGTATCGGGCTGGGGCTGGGCTATATCTCGCCAGTGTCGACGTTGATCAAGTGGTTTCCGGACCGCCGTGGCATGGCAACCGGCATGGCCATCATGGGCTTTGGCGGCGGCGCCATGATCGGCTCGCCCTTGGCGGCTGACTTGATGAAATACTTTGCCACGCCCACCAACGTAGGCGTCATGCAAACCTTGGTCGTGATGGCGCTGGTGTACTTTGTCTTCATGATGGCCGGTGCCTTTGGCTACCGCGTGCCAGAGACGGGCTGGAAGCCTGCTGGCTGGACGCCACCCCCCACCCAAGTCAACAACGCCATGATCACCCAGAAGCATGTGCACGTAAACAAAGTCTGGGGCATTCCCCAGTTCTGGCTGATCTGGATGGTGCTGTGCATGAACGTGAGCGCGGGTATTGGCGTGATCGGTATGGCATCGCCCATGTTGCAAGAGGTGTTTGGCGGCTCGCTGATCGGTGTAGCCAAGAAGTTTGGTGAGCTGGACAAAACCCAACTCGCTGCCATTGCTGGCGTGGCTGCAGGCTTTACGGCGCTGCTGAGTTTGTTCAACATTGGTGGACGCTTTTTCTGGGCCAGCCTGTCCGACAAAATGGGGCGCAAGGTCACCTACGTGGTGTTTTTCGTCCTGGGTGTTCTGATGTATTTCAGTGTGCCAGGCAGCGCTGCCGCCGGTAGCATCGTATTGTTCGTCGGTGCCTTTTGCGTGATTTTGAGTATGTATGGTGGTGGCTTTTCGACGGTGCCGGCGTACCTGGCAGACATCTTTGGAACGCAAATGGTAGGCGCTATCCACGGCCGTCTGTTGACTGCCTGGGCCACTGCTGGCGTGTTGGGCCCTGTCGTGGTGAACTACATGCGCGAATACCAGCTCGGCTTGGGTATTCCCCGCGAGCAGGTGTACAACCAAACCATGTACATCTTGGTGGGCATGTTGGTCGTGGGTCTAATCTGCAATTTATTGGTTCGCCCGCTGGACAATAAATGGTTCATGACCGATGCTGAACTAGCCGCCGAAAAGCGCTTGGCACACGAACGTGCCGCCGCATCTGAAGTGGGTAGCAGCACCGGCGCCAGCGACACCGTGCCCGCCTTCGTGGTAGCACTCGCCTGGTTGGCTGTCGGCTTGCCTCTGGCTTGGGGCGTGTACCGCACCTTGCAAAGCGTTGCCAAGTTCTTCGCTTAATTCGCCAGACATTCCAGGAAAACCATGACAGCGTCGCCCCTCACCGCCCCCGCATCCGTCGTCGTTGCAGCCGTAACACTCGCCACGGTAGATGACATGCGGGACCGCATTCGCCGCAAGAGCAAGCTCAAGGGCCGGCAGGCGGACCATGCGTCGCTGGCCGAGGTGCGGGCTCTCATTGGTGCTGCTCCACACCGGCGTGACCTGCTGATCGAGCACCTGCACAAACTCAACGATGCCTACCGCTGCCTCCACGACAGGCATTTGGTAGCCCTGGCCAAAGAGATGAATGTCCCTATGGCCGAGGTGTATGAGGTCGCCACCTTCTACCACCACTTCGACGTGGTGCGGGGTGACGAAACAGTGCCGCAGCTGACAGTGCGCGTGTGCGATGGCTTGAGCTGCGAGGTGGCTGGGGCACAAGATTTGCTGGCGCGCCTACCGGCCTTGCTGGGCACTCAGGATGTGCGCGTAATACCCGCGCCCTGCGTGGGCCGCTGCGAGCAGGCACCGGTGGCCGTAGTGCACCAGCGCCCGGTACCCCTGGCAACGCTGGAAAAAATATCATTGGAGGTAAACAAGGCGGTAGCCCTCGAATTTTCTGCCTATGATGCTACGGACTTTGTAGCATCTTCCTATGCAGAACGCTCCGTTTCGCCCGCACCCCATGCGATTGAAGTGGAGCCTGGCTACTGTGGCTACACCACTTACCGCGCCCGCGGTGGCTACGCGCTGGCGGCCGCTTTGGTCAACAACGAACGCGACGTGGAGCCAGTGATCGTGGCGCTGGAAAACTCGGGCTTGCGCGGGCTGGGCGGCGCAGGCTTCCCCGCCGGGCGCAAGTGGCGCATCGTGCGCGAGCAGGCGCAGGCCGCCGAGCGTGGGGGCGGCACTCTCATGGCCGTAAACATTGACGAGGGCGAGCCCGGCACCTTCAAAGACCGCACGTACCTGGAGCGTGATCCGCACCGATTTCTGGAGGGAATGCTGATCGCCGCCCAGGTGGTGGGCGTGGACGCCTGCTACATCTACCTGCGCGACGAATACCACGGTTGCCGCGCCATTCTGGAAACCGAATTGGCCAAGCTGCGCGCCAACCCACCCTGCCCGCTGCCGACGATTGAGTTGCGCCGGGGCGCTGGCGCCTATATCTGCGGCGAAGAGTCCGCCATGATTGAGAGCATCGAAGGCAAACGCGGTGAGCCACGCATGCGACCACCCTATATCGCGCAGGTCGGCCTATTTGGTCGGCCTACGCTGGAACACAATTTCGAAACCCTCTTTTGGGTGCGCGACATTGTGGAGAAAGGCCCGGCCTGGTTCAGCAATTTCGGGCGCAATGGGCGCAAGGGTCTGCGCAGTTTCAGTGTCAGCGGACGGGTTAAAACCCCTGGCGTCAAGCTGGCCCCCGCAGGTATCTCGGTGCGTGAACTCATTGACGAATACTGCGACGGCATGGCAGACGGACACACCTTGTATGCCTATTTGCCGGGCGGCGCCTCGGGAGGCATTTTTCCGGCCAGTCTGGCCGATGTCCCGCTGGACTTTGACACCTTACAGCCGCATGGCGGCTTCATTGGTTCGGCGGCGATCATTGTGCTCAGCCAGCACGACAAGGCGCGAGATGCGGCTTTGAACATGATGCGTTTCTTTGCGCACGAGAGTTGCGGCCAGTGCACGCCCTGCCGGGTCGGCACCGCCAAGGCGGCCAAGCTGATGGAGGCCCCGGTGTGGGACAACACGACGCTGGAAGATTTGAATGTGGTAATGACCGACGCCTCTATCTGCGGCTTGGGCCAGGCGGCACCCAACCCGGTGCGTTGCGTCCAAAAATACTTTGCACACGAGGTGTCTTGATATGAACGCAATCGCAAAGCCTGCGCAATTGAAACCGCAAACCATCGAATTCACGCTTGACCAGAAAACCATTGTGGCGTTTGAGGGCGAAACCATCCTCAATGCCGCCAAGCGGCACGGCATCGATATCCCGCACCTCTGCTACAACGACGGCTACCGGGCCGACGGCAACTGTCGCGCCTGCGTGGTCGAGATCAAGGGCGAGCGCACCCTGGCCCCGAGCTGCTGCCGCAATGCGACCGCTGGCATGGAAGTCCAAGCAACGAGTGAGCGTGCCGTCAAGAGCCAAAAAATGGTGCTGGAGATGCTGCTGTCCGACATGCCAGATACCGGCTACAAATGGAACGTGGCCGATGAATCCCAACAGCATGGTGAGCTGAGCGACTGGGCCGCACGTATGGATGTAACCGTGCGCCCCGAACTCAAGGCGCTGCGCCGCGCCCAACCAAAAGCTGACATCTCCCACCCGGCGATGGCTGTGAATCTGGATGCCTGCATTCAGTGCAACCGTTGCGTGCGTGCCTGCCGCGAGGAACAGGTAAACGACGTCATCGGCTTCGCCATGCGTGGCGCCCATAGTGAGATCGTGTTCGACTTAGATGACCCCATGGGCGACAGCACCTGTGTGGCGTGCGGAGAATGTGTGCAGGCCTGCCCCACCGGCGCGTTGATGCCCAAAACTCAGGTGGGCTCGCAGATCGTCGACAAAAAGGTGGACTCGGTCTGCCCCTTCTGCGGCGTCGGTTGCCTGCTGACGTACAACGTCAAGGACAACGTCATCGTCAGCGTGGACGGGCGCGACGGCCCGGCCAACCACAACCGCCTGTGCGTCAAAGGCCGCTATGGTTTTGACTACGCACACAGCCCCCAGCGCCTGACTGTGCCGTTGATACGCAAGGCGGGCGTACCCAAAGACCCCGAGGCCCTGCAGCACCTGAACCGCGGAGTGTTGGATAAGGGAGCTGACTGGTCTGATGTGTTCCGGGAGGCCACCTGGGAAGAAGCCTTGTCCTTTGCGGCCGGTGGTCTGGCAAACCTGCGTGACACCTTCGGCAAAAAGGCGCTGGCCGGATTCGGCTCGGCAAAGGGCAGCAACGAAGAGGCCTACCTCTTCCAGAAGCTGGTGCGCACCGGCTTTGGTTCCAACAATGTAGACCACTGCACGCGGCTGTGCCATGCTTCCAGCGTGGCGGCTTTGCTCGAAGGCGTGGGCTCTGGTGCGGTGAGCAACCAGGTCAACGATGTGGCGCACTCCGACCTGATCTTTGTGATCGGGTCCAACCCCACCAGCAACCATCCGGTGGCTGCCACGTGGATGAAAAACGCCGCCAAGCTGGGTGCCAAAATTGTGCTGGCTGATCCGCGCATGACCGACATCGGCAAGTACGCCTGGCGCACGCTGCAGTTCAAGGCCGACACGGATGTAGCCATGCTCAACGCACTCATCCACACCATTATTGAAGAAGGCCTCGCGGATACCGATTTCATCAGCCGACGGGCCAACAACTTTGAAGCCTTGAAGGAAAACGTCAAAGGCTACAGCCCCGAGGCCATGGCACCCATCTGCGGCATACCATCGCAAACCCTGCGCGAAGTCGCCCGGGAATATGCCAAGGCCAAGGGTGCGATGATTTTGTGGGGCATGGGCGTCAGCCAGCACGTCCACGGTACCGACAACGCGCGTTGCCTGATTGCGCTGGCCACCGTGGCCGGGCAGATCGGAAAACCGGGTTCGGGCCTGCATCCGCTGCGCGGCCAGAACAATGTGCAAGGCGCCTCCGACGCGGGTTTGATACCGATGATGTACCCCAACTACCAGCGCGTGACTGATCCGAAGGTGCGGGAATGGTTTGAGGAATTCTGGGGCATGCGCCCGCCGCCGGGCAGCGAACCACACGCAGTGGGAAGCGTGGGGGCCACACTTCTAGATGCCGAACCCGGTTACACCGTGGTAGAAATCATGCACAAGGCGCTGGTTTACGACAGCGACCCGCACAAGGTGCATGGCATGTACATCATGGGCGAGAACCCGGCCATGAGCGACCCCGACCTGAACCACGCCCGCCACGCACTGGCGAGCCTCAAGCATTTGGTCGTGCAGGACATTTTCATGACCGAAACGGCTTGGCTGGCTGACGTGGTGCTGCCCGCCACCGCCTGGCCAGAAAAAACTGGCACGGTCAGCAACACCGACCGCATGGTGCAGTTGGGCAAGCAAGCCATTGATCCACCCGGCCAGGCCCGTGCTGACCTGTGGATCATCCAGGACATTGCCGAACGTATGAGCCCCCACGCTCCACCGCTGCACGGGTCGCTGCCCCCCGAGGGGGCGTCGCCCGCCTTGGGGCGGCCCGGCGGCGGGCGGAGATGGGCCTTTGGCTACCAAGGCGAACACCATGGAGTGGCCGCTGTCTACGAAGAAATGCGCCATGCCATGCACACTGCCATTTCCGGCATTACCTGGGAGCGGTTGCAACGCGAGTCCAGCGTGACGTATCCGTGCCTCAGTGAAGATGACCCTGGTGCAACCACGGTATTCATTGACCGCTTTGCTACCGAAGACGGTCGCGTGCATCTTGTTCCCGCCGACATCATTCCGGCCAACGAGCGGCCCGATGCCGACTACCCTTTTGTGCTGATCACGGGCCGCCAACTGGAGCATTGGCATACCGGCAGCATGACGCGACGCGCCACCGTGCTGGACGCGATTGAGCCCATGGCCACAGCGTCGATGTGTGGCGATGACCTGCACGCCATGGGAATGTTGGCAGGCGACGTCATCACTGTCGAATCCCGGCGTGGAAAGGTGGCCCTGCATGTGCGGCGGGACGATGGCACGCCGCGCGGCGCGGTCTTCATTCCTTTCGCCTACTACGAGGCTCCGGCCAACCTCATGACCAATGCTGCGTTGGACCCATTTGGCAAAATTCCTGAGTTCAAATACTGTGCAGTCGCCGTTCGCAAAGGCGGTTCCCCTGCCGCCATCAGCGGCTACGGCACCAACCCGGCACCCGCACCCGCTATCGCCTGACCTGCCGACATGACTGCTGCCCTACCCCGCCTCACTGAAGCGCGTGCTCCGCTGACACACCGCATCGAGGTGGTGAACCAACACGGGCAGCGCCAATCGCTGGACATTCCAGCCGAACGGCCGCTGACGGTGTATGTTGACAAGCGTGAACTCGTCACCCTGATGACGCTGGGGGAGAGGCCCGAGTGGCTGGTGCTGGGCTATTTGATCAACCAGCGCTTGGTGCCAGATGCTGCAGCGGTCGAATCGATCACGGTGGATTGGCAAGTGGGCGCAGCAGCCGTCAAGACACGCAATGGCATTGCCGATGTGGAAGCCAAAACCGCCAAGCGCGTCGTCACCACCGGCTGTGGCCAGGGCAGCATGTTTGGCGAAGTCATGCAGCACATCGAAGGCATTGCCCTGCCGCCCACCGTGGTGACGCAGGCGCAGGTTTATGCCATCGTCAATACCATTCGCTTGCAGGACAGTACCTACAAGTCCGCAGGTTCCGTGCATGGATGCGCCCTCTTTCGCGGCAATGACCGTCTTCTGTTTGTTGAGGACGTAGGCCGCCACAACGCGATCGACACCATCGCCGGATGGATGGCCTTGCAGGCACTCGGCACAAGCCCGCTGGACGCCAACGGGCTGGTGTTTTACACGACGGGCCGCCTCACCAGCGAGATGGTGATGAAGTCCGCACAAATGGGAGTGGCCGTGGTCATATCGCGCAGCGGCATGACGCAAATGGGCCATGCGGTAGCCACCCGTCTGGGCCTGTGCGCCATTGGTCGCGCATTGAATACCCGCTTTTTGTGTTTCAGTGCCGCACAGCGCCTGCTGCTAGAGCCCAGCCGCGTCGCACCCGAACCCACCGAACCGGCAGAGGCTGGAGTTTGAATTCTCTGGCGGAAAGTGGCCTTGCCGCATTGCGGCTGATTGCCGAAGCGGACCCACTGCTGCTGTCCATCGTATGGCGCTCATTGACCCTCAGCGCCGCGGCCAGTGCCATCGCTATTGTTGTCGGCACATTCCTGGGCGCATGGCTGGCAGTCGGTCGTTTCGCTGGCAAGGGGCTGATTCTGGCCCTACTGAACGCTGCGTTGTCGCTGCCCTCTGTAGTCGTCGGGCTCGTGGTGTATTTGCTGCTGTCCCGGTCTGGCCCCTTGGGTTTCTTGGGGTGGTTGTACTCGTTCAAGGCCATGCTATTGGCGCAATCGGTCTTGGTACTGCCCATTGTCATTGCATTGGTTCGACAGGTCGTTGAAGACGCCTACAACAGCCATGGCGAGCAGTTGCGTTCACTGGGCGCAGGGCCTCGTTTAAGCGGCTTGCTGCTGGCATGGGACGAGCGCAGCGCTTTGTTGACGGTGGCATTGGCCGCCTTCGGTCGCGCGATTGCAGAGGTGGGCGCAGTGATGCTGGTGGGCGGCAACATGGACGGCTTTACCCGTGTCATGACGACCTCGATTGCGCTGGAAACCAGCAAAGGCGATTTGCCAATGGCCATGGGCCTGGGGTTGGTGTTGTTGGGTGTGGTGTTGCTGTTGCAATTGCTGCTGGCTGGCGTGCGCGCCTGGCTGCAGGCAGCGGACGCTCAGGGGAGCACAGCATGACACAGCCGTGCCTGCTAGATGTGCAGGGCGTGCGCGTGGCGCTCACACCGCGCCACGGCGCGCCGTTGGCTCTGGACGGCGTAAGCCTGCAAATTCACCGTGGTGAGCGCGTAGCGCTGGTGGGTGCCAATGGCAGTGGCAAATCCACTTTGCTGCGTGTCTTGCACGGCTTGCAAGAGCCGATGTCGGGGCGGGTGCTCAAGGCGGGCTCGGTACCGCAAGCCATGTTATTTCAGCGGCCCGTGTTGTTGCGCCTGAATGTGCAGAACAATGTGTCGCTGGCCCTGTGGCTGCGAGGCGTGCCCTGGCGGTCAGCGCGTCAACAGGCGTTGCAGGTGTTGGAAGCGGCAGGCCTAGGCGATGTTGCGCGTCGCCGGGGTCGGCAGTTGTCGGTTGGCCAGACCCAGCGTGCAGCGTTGGCTCGTGCATTGGCTTTGGAGCCGGAGTTGCTGCTGCTGGATGAGCCCACGGCCAGCCTCGACCCGCACTCCAAACGCGCAATCGAAAACACCGTGCAACACTTTGCCGGCACCATGGTCTTTGCCAGCCACAACCTGGGCCAGGTCAAACGACTGGCCACCCGGGTCATCTATCTGGAACAGGGGCGTCTGTTGGCAGACCTGCCGGTCCATGCATTTTTTGACAAAGCCGTATTGCAGGCCCATTCCACCGAAGCGGCCAATTTTGTAAAAGGAGAAGGTGTTTGAAAAACTTTTTATGAAGAATTGGCCTCTAGCCCTGGTGAAATATACATTTGTAGCTATTATTTTTGTAGCAAGTTGCGTTTTGCACGCCCAGCCACTGTTGATGGCATCCACCACATCCACCGAGCAATCCGGCTTGTTTGCCCACCTGCTACCGGCATTCAAAGCGGCCAGCGGCCTGGATGTGAAGGTGGTAGCGGTCGGCACCGGTCAGGCCATCGACATGGGCCGCCGGGGTGATGCGGATGTGCTGTTTGTGCACGACCAGGCAGCCGAAGAGAAGCTGGTGCAAGAAGGCTTTGCCACCCAGCGGCAGCCGGTGATGTACAACGACTTTGTGCTGGTGGGCCCAGCTACCGACCCCACCGGTGTGCGCGGCACAGACATACTGGCCGCTATACGTAAAGTGGCTGCGGGTAGCGCACCGTTTGTATCGCGCGGTGACCGCAGCGGCACCCATACAGCCGAGCTGCGCTACTGGAAGGCCGTCGGGCTGGATGTGCCCAAATTTGCCAGCTACCGCGAGTGTGGGTGTGGCATGGGGCCAGCGCTCAACATTGCCGCCTCTACCGGTGCCTATGCGCTGACGGACCGGGGCACTTGGCTCAACTTCCGCAACCGGGCAGACCTGGTAATCCTGGTCGAGGGCGACCGGCAAATGTTCAACCAATATGGTGTGTTGCCTGTCAACCCCGCCAAACACCCCCATGTGAACGCGGCCGCTGCGGTGAAATTTGTCGATTGGCTCACGTCCACGGCAGGTCAAAATGCCATTGCTTCCTACAAAATCGGGGGTGAACAACTATTCTTCCCGAATGCCAAACCCTGAACCCAACTCCTCGCTCACACCACCTGTGTGGACCCTCGCCGACATCACGGCCCTGGTGCTGGCGGGTGGGCGCGGCATGCGCATGGGCGGGGTAGACAAAGGTCTGCAACCGTTCAACGGTCGCGCGCTGGCGCACCATGCACTGCAAAGGCTGGCGAGCCAGCGCGGCGGGCCTTTGCATGGGATCATCATCAACGCCAACCGCCATTCAGAACAATACCAAGCCCTGGGGCTGGCTGCATTCGGTGCCGAGCGGGTAACAGTGGTCCCAGACCGCGATATGGCGTACGCAGGGCCCTTGGCAGGCATCCAGGCCGGGCTGGCAGTTTGCCGCAGTAACTTGATGCTCACCGTACCCTGTGACAGCCCCCTGTTTCCGTTGGACTTGGCGACCCGCCTCCTGAATGCCTTGATAGCTGCCAACGCCGACATGGCCGTGGTACAGGCGCCGGAGGCCGGGCGCGACGGCTCTACCAGCCTGCGCAGCCAACCGGTGTTTTGCCTGATGCGAACCATGGTGGCCAACAGCCTGCACGCCTTTCTGGAGGCTGGTGGCCGCAAGGTAGATGCCTGGACGGCACAGCTGCAGCTGGTGCAAGTACCATTTGACGCGCCTACAGACGACCCTCGCGCCTTTGCCAACGCCAATACGCTGGACGAACTGCGCCAGTTGGAAAACCCATGAAATCGCTTGATGACATCGCACTATCGCTCCAGGGCTACGACCCGCAAGCTCTGCGCATGGCCGACGCCAATGCATTCATTGCCCAACTGGTGCAGCCAGTCCATGGCGTGGAGTACCTGGCGCTGCGCCAGTGCGATGGCCGGGTGTTGGCTGAAGATGTGGTGTCTGGCATGGCGGTACCGGCCCACGACAACTCTGCGATGGATGGATTCGCTTTCGACGGCGCCGTGTTAGACGGCAGTGCGACACTGAGCTTGCGTGTTGCAGGTACCGCCCTGGCCGGCCAAGCCTGGGCGCGCACAGTGGGCCCAGGCGAATGCCTGAAAGTCATGACGGGTGCCATTTTGCCCGCCGGGCTCGATACCGTAGTGCCCCACGAAATGACCACCGTCGCGGGTGATACGGTCACCATTCCCGCAGACCGCTTGCGCCTCGGTGACAACCGGCGCCTGCGCGGAGAAGACTTGCAACTGGGTGGTGTAGCGCTATTAAAAGGAGAGCGTATAACGCCCGCTGCGTTAGGGCTAGCAGCCAGTTTGGGTATACAAACCCTGCCCGTGGTGCGGCGCTTGAAAGTGGCTTACCTGTCCACCGGAAACGAAGTCCAAGCGCCTGGTGAGACGCTGCGCGAAGGCGCGGTGTTTGACAGCAACCGCTACACCGTGACCAGCTTGCTGGATCGACTGGGTTGCGACGTCATTGAACTGGGTGTGGTGCGCGACGAGCCCGTGGCGCTGGAGGCTGCTTTTTGTAGTGCGGCGGCGCAGGCAGATGTGATCATCAGCAGCGGCGGTGTCAGCGTCGGCGAGGCAGACTTCACCAAGGGAACGATGGCCCAGTTAGGCGACGTGGCCTTCTGGCGCATTGCCATGCGGCCCGGTCGGCCGTTTGCACTGGGTCGTATCGGTAGCACCGTGCTCTTCGGCCTGCCGGGTAACCCGGTGGCGGTCATGGTCACCTTTTTGGCCCTGGTGCGCCCGGCCCTTTTGCAGATGATGGGTGCCACCCCAAAGCCATTGCCACTGCTGCAGGCGCACTGCCAAGAGCCCATGCGCAAGAAGGCCGGCCGCACAGAGTACCAGCGCGGCATCGTCAGCACTGGACCAGACGGGCGCTTGCAGGTACGCACAACTGGCAACCAGGGCTCAGGCGTACTGAGCTCCATGGTGCAAGCCAACGGCCTCATCGTACTGCCGCACGAGCAAGGCCATGTGGCAGTGGGTGATCTGGTGGATGTGATGGTTTTTGAGTGCGTGCTGTAGCGCCCAGGAGTACAGATGGATCAAGGAGCATGAACCACTCATGCACGGCCCCTTCGACCAAGACCGGCCGTGAAGGGCGCCAACCCATTCGGGTAGATACAAAACTTTTTGCTTCTGTCCGCTAGCGCACAGAGCAGGTTCTGTCGATTCTGTAATCTTGCTTCGTCTAGCAGACGATTCAGCCAAAGGCGCGCCCCAGTGATATGCACGATCCTGGTTACAAACTGCGCCTTACGCGTGCCGGCAACTGCCATGATCATTTTTTATCGACCATTCCAATAGGACAATCCATGGGTATCCTCAGCACCATTTTCAACAAAATTTTTCCTTCAGCGCATGCCGCACCAGTACCCGGCACCCCCGCAGATGGCACGCCGTCAGCGACGACAACTACGACCGGCGCCCCAATGGCCGAGGTTGATGTCGAAGCCATCCTCACCGGCATGGCAAATCAGAACAGCCAGAAGCTGAACTGGCGGACATCCATAGTGGACCTGCTCAAACTGCTCAGCCTCGACAGCAGCCTGGAATCACGCAAGGAATTGGCAAAAGAACTTCAGTTCACTGGCGACACCAACGACTCCGCTTCCATGAACATTTGGCTTCACCGCCAAGTTATGAACAAGCTTGCCGCAAACGGCGGCAAAGTTCCAGCCGATCTGAAAGACTGAGCCCATTTCCATATCCAACGCGACCCGGACGGGTCGCTTAATTCCCGGGAGAACAATATGAAACAAGTCAAAGCCTTGATGAGCAAAGATGTGCAGGTCATCGGCGCGGATCAAACGATCCAGGAGGCCGCCGTGTTGATGAGCAAAGGCAACTATGGAATGATGCCAGTGGCCGAAAACGATCGCATGGTCGGCGCCCTGTCGGACCGTGACATCGTGATACGTGCCGTTGCATTAGGCAAAGACGCCAGCACCAAGGTGCGCGACGTGATGTCACCTGGAGTATTCTGGACTTTCGAGGAAGATTCCATCGACAAAGCGGCCGAGATCATGAGCAAACATCAGATCCGTCGTCTGCCGATCGTGAACGCGGACAAGCGGCTGGTAGGCATTGTTGCACTGGGTGATTTCACGGTCGAGCGTTCGGATATCGAAGTCGCCGGTGAAGCGCTCACGAAAATTTCAAAGCCAGCCTGAGTTAATGGTCTAAACAACCCTCGCGCGGTTCATTGGGACAGGATCGCAAGGCCCCCGTAGGTTGCTCGAGCAGGCCAGAGCAGTCGAGCGATCGGCATATTGTCTGCGTTGGCTCGGCGCGGCAATTTCTAAATCCATCCGATCGACGACGGCGCTTCAGCTTCTGACAGTTGCGGCCGAGACCTAATCGCTGAAGTTCATCACCCGCGACAGCCGCCGCGCTACTGCAAGCAACTTCCGTGCACCGATGAAAAGGACGGTTGCCGAGCGCAATAGTGATGGCGGTGTGACCTTGGCAACCATGCTGAAAAACGAGGCAGCTTGTAACAACTACCAGTGCGGGCACGCGCTTGCCGACACCGGCTCTGTGTCTATTCCCCATCGTGCGATTCATGTAGCCCGCATGTGGGCCTGACGTGCAACGTTTTGGGACCTTGCAAATTTATAGCCCCGAGCCTCGCGATGTGCCACATGCCGCACAAGGTCGTGCATGTTAGGCGCAGGCGCGGTGCTCCGCTCCTGCGCGGTGTGGCTACTTCACTTGGCGCTGCAGTGCTATCGGCTCAATTTCCACGCGGCGATTGGGCTCAAGACACTGTATGAGGTCGGCGCGCTTTTTATTGGTGCACACTGCAACCGGGTTGGCAGCGCCTCGCCCTTGCGCGCCGAGTCGACTGGCTTCAATGCCATTGCCCACCAGGTAACTCTTAACCGACAACGCACGCTGCTCGGAGAGCTTCTGGTTGTACTTGTCGGAGCCCAACCGATCGGTGTAGCCGATGATGGCCACTTGGCGCACACTCGCATCGCCTTTGAGCGCGTTGGCGATCTGATCCAGCTTGGGCTGCGGCAACTTGAGTTGGGCGCTGTCAAAGCCGAACAACTCGGTTGCCGACAGTGAATATTTCTCAAACCGGGGTGCTGGGGGCGGCAACGGTTGAGGCACAGGTGCCGGCTCGGGTGCTGGCGGTGCGACAGCCACAACTACAGGCATGGGCTGCGGTGCAGCAGCCCGGTAGGCCGGTGCTGCTTGCTTGCCACCAAAGCTGTAGACCAAGCCAACTGTGGCCATGTCGACATGACCATTGTTGCCAACCGCGTCGTTGATGCGGTAGCGTTCAGCCTCCACCCGCAGGGCCAAAGCGTCGTTGAAGGCGTATTGCACACCCAGACCGAACTTGTAATTCGTCTCACGCGCAGTCGGATTGGGATTGATTACCCGTACTGCACCCGTGCTTGTAAACGTGTCGTTCGTGTCAGCGTAATTAGCGCCAACGCGACCCAACAATGAAAACCGCTCGCTCAAGGGCAGGGTACCGACGAGGTCGAGGTTCCAACCTTTGAGGCGGATGTCACCGGTCAGGCTGCCGAGAGGCACTGTGTTGGCGGTGTATCCAAACTTGCCCAGATCAAAATAGCCGCCCTCCAACGCCCAGTACCGGTTGAACTGGTAGCCAGCGTATAGCCGGTAACCAGAGTCGCGGTCGCGGTCGGATATGGAGGTGGTAGTAAGCCCTGAGCCCAGCAGGCTGCTGGTGATGCGGGCGTCGTCAATGGTCGCTGCGGTGCCACCGGCGTTGCCACCGATGTACCAGTTGGGCGCTTCGGCTTGAACCAAGGGTGTGGCCAAGGCGCTCAGCGCAAGCAAGCCCAGGGTACGCCGGTAGGATGTTGTTGTTTTCATGGCTGTTCTCCAGATAAGGGGGTAAGACGCGCTCTGCGTGCTCAAGGCTTGGTAACCGTGTTGCTAGCCAATGTCACCGCAGCAATACGCGTCAGCGCCCGGCCATTGAGTACGGCACCCGTATTGAGCGTAATGGACTGGTCCGCCATGATCGTGCCCTGAAAGACCGAGGTCGTGCCCAGTGTTGCAGAAGTACCGACCTGCCAAAACACATTTTTGGCCTGTGCACCGCCCGACAGAATGATCTGGCGACCAGACGTCGTGGTCAGCGTGGATGCAATCTGGAAGATCCAGACGGCGTCGGCCGGGCCAGCCAAAGTAAGGTCACCCGAGCTGATGTCCAGCGTAGAGGTTGACTTATACAGACCAGGCGCCAAGGTTTGACCACCAATATTGCCCGACAAAGTAATGGGTGCCACGCTACGACCGGCAGCGTCGTTATAGGCGGCGGTCAAGCACAACTTGGCATTGACTGCTGTCGTGTCATTCACGTGCTGCACGCCAACCACGGTTCCTGGTGGGAAGCCGGTCACGGCGGAGCCCGGGCTCAGTCCCAGATCACCGTTGATGATGGTAGGGCCAGTGTTGGTGATGGTAGAACCGGCCAAAACGGCAAAACCAGCAGCACAGTCAAGATTCACACCAGCCGGACCCGCGGCCACAACGATGCTGCCCGTCGTAAACGACCAAGGGTTCAGGGTACTTGGAACCAGGACATTGCCGGCAAGGTCTTTGGCCCCGGCACCGACGGTTGCGGTGTAGAGCGTGCTGGCTGCCAGATTGGCCATCGGGGTGAAGGTGGCGGTGTTACCCGTATACGACACCGTGCCGGGTACCGCTGTAGCGCCCTGGTTCAAAGTCATCGAGATGCTCAGCGGGTCCATGGGTTCGCTGAAGGTGACGCTTACCATTTTGTTCAATGGGACACCGGTTGCCCCGTTCGCTGGGTCAGTGGAAGTGAGTGTGGGTGCTGTGGTATCTGCCCCCCCACCGGTGGTGAACAACCACTGGTAATTGCTGGCCATGGGGTTACCCGCCACGTCCCGGGCGCCGGTGGTAACCGTTGCCACACAAGTCGTGTTGATGGGCAGGTTGCTACCTGGAGTGAAGGTTATTGCATTGCTGCTAACCACATACGCCACAGTGCCGGCAATGGGCGTCGCAGCAGGGCACGCCACTGAGAAATTGGCCGCAGTCATGGTCGATGGATCCATGGGCTCGCTAAACCCGGCGGTGATCCGCGTGTTGGTCGAGACGCCTGTTGCATCACGCGCCGGCAGGTTGGTGATTACCGTCGGTGCGATGGTGTCCGGTGTGCCGCCCGTTGTGAAAGACCACACAAAATCACTCGCTAAGGAGTAACCGGTGTTGTCTTTGACTGCCGCGCTCACCGTACCGGTACAGACCGTAAAGGTCGGCAATGTGGTCGCCGTAGGGATGGTCAACGTGGCCACGCTGCCCACGGTTTGGTAGGTGACGGTGCCTGTTATGGGTGCGCCCGTCGGACAAGCCAAACGTACATTGGCAGCGGTGATCGACGTAGCATCCATGGGTTTATTGAAAGCCACAGTCACCATTTTGGTATTGACCGAAACCGATGTAGCCCCGTTTGCAGGCGACACCGCGGTTACAGCGGGAGGCAGCGTTGCAATTCCTGCGGTGCTTCCCAGAATCGGGTCACGCCCACCACCGCTGCCGCCGCATGCAACGACCAGGGTGAGCAATAGGCAGGGCGCTAGCCACCGCAGCATGGGGACATGGTATTTAATAGTTTTCATGGATGACTCCTGATCAACGGGACTAAGTGTATCAATTCAGACGCCCCCTGAGGAGTGGGCGCAAAACAGACATTCTGCAGATGGGGCTCGCAGCAAGGGTAGTGTTTGCCACTATTGGCGCGAATTCAGTTCGCTAGCGAACACTCGACCCAAAAAGACCGGGCAGCCCGCGTCGGGGCGGCGCGAACAGCTATACAACAGTCAGAATTTGAGGCTGAGGTCCGCCACGGGGAACGCGGCTGGTTGTCGGCCAAGGTCGGCCTAGCAGGCGCAAGCGGAAACTAAAGTTACGGCAATCGCTATCTAATTAGGAGCATCCAACGCATTTCCGACGAGGGCCGGAGCCGGATTACGCTCCAGCCGCCAGGTTTGCCATCTCAAGGCCAGCCAGGTTCCGGCCGTCATTCCTGTCAACATGACCACCGCACCAGCAGACTGCAGGGACAAGCCACTCAGCCCTTGCCCAATCGAGCAGCCCATGGCGGTCACGGCGCCAAAACCCATCAGCGCGCCACCCACCAGGTGGTTCACCAGATCCGTGGTGCTCCGAAACGATTCGATCTTAAATTCTCTGCGCAGCAAGGCCAATGCAGCGCTACCCAGCACCGT
>JANXVI010000374.1 GCA_025351745.1 Rhodoferax sp. | reverse complement strand
TGGTACTCCAGTGCCTTGGTCCCCTTCTCAACAATGGGCTGGCCGCATGTTGCCCCCACGCTCCCCGCTACGCGTGGTTCGCTGCCCCCCGAGGGGGCTCTCGCGCCTAAGGGCGGCCTGTCGGCGCTCGGCTCCGACGGAGCTGGCGAACGTGCCGGTGTCGGCCGCAGCGACTTGGCAAGCGACGCGCCTCTGAGCAAGGCCGATGCCGGCACGCTCGCCAGCGGGGCCAACGCCAATAACAGCCTGAATGACTTCGACCTCTACCTACCATCCAGCGTTTTGATAACAGGCTACGACATCATTTTCTTCTGGGTCGCCCGGATGATCATGATGACCACGCACTTCACCGGGCGTGTGCCCTTCAAACACGTCTACATCCACGGCCTGGTCAAAGACGCGCAAGGCAAGAAGATGAGCAAGTCTGAAGGCAACGTGCTCGACCCGGTCGACCTGATCGACGGCATCGAACTCGGCCCCCTGCTGGCCAAACGCTCCGAAGGCCTGCGCAAACCCGAGACCGCACCCCAGGTCCGCAAGAACACCGAAAAAGAATTCCCCGACGGCATCCCCGCCTACGGCGCCGACGCACTGCGCTTCACTTTTGCAGCCCTGGCATCTTTGGGCCGGTCCATCAACTTCGACAGCAAACGCTGCGAAGGCTACCGCAACTTCTGCAACAAACTGTGGAACGCCACACGCTTCGTGCTGATGAACTGCGAAGGTCAGGACTGCGGCCTGAAGGAACACACCAAAGAAGAATGCGCAGTCGGTGGCCCCGCCCACGGCTACCTCGACTTCAGCCCCGCAGACCGCTGGATCGTCTCCATGCTGCAAAAGGCCGAGGCCAACGTGGCCCAAGGCTTTTCCGACTACCGTCTGGACAATGTTGCCAATACGATCTATGACTTTGCATGGAACGAATTCTGCGACTGGTACCTGGAAATCGCCAAGGTGCAAATCCAGGCTGGCACGCCGGCCCAGCAGCGCGCGACCCGCCGCACGCTGATCCGCACGTTGGAAACCCTGCTGCGCCTGATCCATCCCATCACGCCCTTCATTTCGGAAGAGCTGTGGCAAAAGGTCGCGCCCGTCGCAGGCCGCGAAGGCCCGTCCATCGCCATCGCCGCCTATCCCTTAAGCCAGACAGACCGTATTGACGAAGTCGCGATTGCCCACGTCACCAAGCTCAAGCAATTGGTAGACGCTTGCCGCAATCTGCGTGGCGAAATGAACGTGTCACCGTCAACCCGCCTGCCGCTGTTCGTAGTGGCCCAGTCGGCTGACGAGCGCGCCTTCCTGCAAGGTGCAGCGCCCGTGCTGCAAGCCCTGTCCAAGCTCAACGAAGTGCGTTTGTTCGACGACGAAGCGTCATGGCAAGCAGCAGCCCAAGTAGCACCGGTGGCCGTGGTCGGCGAGGCCCGCATTTGCCTGCACATGGAAGTGGATGTGGCCGCGGAAAAAATTCGCTTAGGCAAGGAAGTGGCCCGCCTGGAGGACCAGATCACGCGCGCCAACACAAAACTTAGCAATGAAGCCTTCGTCGCCAAAGCCCCAGCAGCCGTGTTGGAGCAAGAGCGCAAACGTGTGGCGGACTTCGCCGACACACTGACCAAGATGCGCGAACAACTGGCGCGCTTGAAGTAATGGCTACAGCCTCATTACGGCGCAATCCAGCAGCAGAGCTGGGGTGAGCACCAAAGCGAGGTAAAGGAGGAGCAGAGGGGCGCAAGCCCTCTGCGGCGGACACGAGCGGCGGTGCTTACCCCAGCTCTGCTGCGGGCGAAAGCTACAGACAGTGAATCTTCAACGCCGACGCAACACGTGCACAAACTCGTTGTTAACCGTCTCCTGTCCCACCAGCTCATTACCCGTCTGCCGCGCAAAAGCCTGGAAGTCACGAATAGATCCCTGGTCGGTAGACACCACCTTCAGCGTCTGCCCGGTGGACATATCGGACAAGGCCTTCTTTGCCTTCAAAATGGGCAATGGGCAGTTCAGACCGCGGGTATCTATTTCTTTATCGGCTTGCATGGTGTAGTTCAGTCTCGCTTAGGAAATTCTATGAAATTTGGCGTGTGCCCTTGTGCGGTCAGCCAATCGGCCAGAGCATAGCCGGTGCCAGCAGGCCAACATTTAACATTCTGTGGATCGTACAACCGGTAGTCCACCAGCTCGGGTGACAAACGCACCTCACCGTGGCACACCGCATGGTACGCAATGATGATCTGGTTCATGCGCTGAAAATCGTAGACGCCAATCAGATCCAGCGCATCGGTGGTCAGATTGGTCTCTTCCGCAATCTCACGCGCAATGCCCTCTTGCGGTGTCTCGCCGGCTTCCATAAAACCGGTGATCAGCGCATACATCGTGCCCGGCCACGCTGCGTTACGGGCCAACAAAATCTGCCCATCGTATTCAATGACAGCAGCCAACACGGGCACCGGATTGTTCCAGTGCGTGTAGTCGCAAGCCGGGCAACGCAGACGCGTCTTGTCGCCGCCGTCTTCCGTCCTCGCAATCAGGGCCAACTCCGTGGCGCACTGCGGGCAGAACTTAAAAGATGCAGATGCCGTCATGCCGGGAACACTCCGGTGGACAGGTAACGGTCACCACGGTCGCAGACGATGAACACAATCGTCGCGTCCTTCTCGCGCTTGGCAATCTCCTGGGCCACCCAGCAGGCACCGGCCGCCGAGATGCCGCCGAAGATGCCCTCCTCACGCGCCAGGCGGCGGCACATGTCTTCTGCATCGGATTGGCTCACATACACCAGCTCGTCCACATTCGCCGGGTCATAAATCTTGGGCAAATATTCCGTCGGCCATTTGCGGATGCCGGGAATGCGCGAACCCTCGGACGGCTGGGCACCGACGATGCGAATGGCCGGATTTTTCTCTTTCAAAAACCGCGACACGCCGGTGATGGTGCCCGTCGTGCCCATGGCGCTGACGAAGTGCGTGATGCGCCCACCGGTCTGCTCCCACAGCTCGGGGCCTGTGGTCTCGTAATGGATGCGCGGGTTGTCGGCATTGGCAAACTGGTCCAGCACCGTGCCTTTGCCGTCGCGCTTCATCTGCTCAGCCAAGTCTCGCGCGTACTCCATGCCGCCGCTCTTGGGCGTCAGGATCAGTTCGGCACCAAAGGCCTTCATCGTTTGCACGCGCTCGATGGACAAGTCCTCCGGCATGATCAGCACCATGCGATAGCCCTTGATGGCAGCGGCCATGGCCAGCGCAATGCCAGTGTTACCGGAGGTGGCTTCAATCAGCGTGTCGCCCGGTTTGATCTCACCACGTTCCTGCGCACGCTGGATCATGGACAAGGCCGGTCTGTCCTTGACCGACCCGGCGGGGTTATTGCCCTCCAGCTTGCCCAACACCACGGTGTTACGGGCCGAATTTTCAGTGGCGCCAATGCGTTGCAAGGCGACCAAAGGCGTTTTACCAATCGCGTCTTCAATAGTGGGATATTTCATGCCCTTAAATGTGCCATAATTTAGGTCTTGTCAGATAGCGTCGCCCGGGTGGTGGAATTGGTAGACGCACGGGACTCAAAATCCCGCGCCGCGAGGCGTGCCGGTTCGATTCCGGCCCCGGGCACCATAGCTCTTATGCTCTGGATTTGCTAGTATTGAGGCTCTTTCAGCACACTAGTCCCCATTTGATTTCTTTGTGCTAGATCATTGGCGCTTTGTCAGTATGTTGCTAAGCTGTGGCTCATCCAAGCGATATGTGCACCTTTACTGTCTACCTTCCAGCGAAAAAGACCGCCGTATCCCATTTACGACGCTCAATGCCCATGGTTTTGGTGATTGCCGCTTCATGGCTGGCATCCGGCTGCACATCCTTGTTGCCGCAGGCTCACACCGAATCACCTACCTTCCAAAGTTTTGACGAGGCACGCAAGGCAATCGACAGCTTGGTACCCAATCAAAGTGGCTTGTC
>JANXVI010000365.1 GCA_025351745.1 Rhodoferax sp. | reverse complement strand
GCCTTTGGTAGTCGTCTATCAGCGACCTGAGCAGGGTAAACGGGTGGCGCAAAAACATCTGTCCGAGTATCGCATCTGCGCCATGCGCAGCCTCACTTCAGGCTGCTGCAATCGACACCCCCGGTCATGCGCACCTGCAGCGGGGCGGTCATGCCCTGCTCGTATTTGCTCCACACACTTTCGCTGACGTTGCAGGTCCAGGTCTTGCCGCCCGACTGCAGCGACAGCACATAGCTTTCGCTGCGCTGCCCTGCGCGCTCTGCACCCGTGGCAGAACCTGCCAGCCCGCCCAGGTTGTTGCCGCCAGTGTTGCCCATCGGCCCCAGCGCGGGCCACATGGGTGCAGCAGCCGACTGCGGCCCGGCCTGGACCGAGCGGTAGGGCCGCCAGCGGTTCACCTGGAAGCGGCAGCGGTTGTCGTAGACCGGTTCTTCGCGGTAGCGTGGCGTGCATTCCCGGCGTTTCACGAAGGTGCCGTCCCCTTTGTCAATGCGTTCATCGTGGCAGGTTTGGCCATCAGGAATGCGTCGGGTGGAGCGTTGTTCGCGGCTCTGGCTGATGGCATAGGCGTCGCCCGGCACGCTGTCACACCATGCGGAGTCGGAGACGGGTCCCAACTTCTCAACCTGTATTTCACGTTGCCAGGTGCGGCTGGCCACTGTGGTCGTGGTCTCGTGCGTGCGCGTGAACAGAATGCCCAGCCCGACGATGGCCAGTGCGAACACGGCGAATGCCCAACGCCACCAGCCGGGGCGGGGCTGGGCGGGCGGCGGAGCGCTGACCGGCGCCAGGGCAGCAGCCGTATCGACCACTGCGGCGACCGGCTTGGTGCCATCCTTGCCGGCACCGCAGTTGGTGCAATGCGCGGCGGCGGCCGAGTTGGGGGAGCTGCAGTAGGCACAGCTCCAGTCGGCGCCGACAAACTGGTGGTTGCGGGCCTCGATCTCCTGGCCGGGCTCGGGGAAATAGCGCTTGCTCGGGTCCTGGGCTGCACCACAGGTGGGACAGTGGCGATGTGAGTCGCCCAGCAAGCCCTTGGTGTTGCACTGGGTGCAGTCCCATAACATTTCGTAATAGATTTCTTTTTCGTCCGCCATATTCGGTCCCGTATGTTTCTGGTGGCCGCCGGCGCTGTGGCGGATGCGGGATTATTGCGCGGCCAGCTCGGCATTCGCCACCATGCGCCGGGACAGTGCGGATTGGCGGGCCAGCAGGAAGTGGCGCAACAGCGCCGGGTAGTCCGCACGCACGGCACCGCGCACGGAACGGCGCCCCGCCAGCGCCGCCCGCCAGGCGAGCAGTCTGGGTGTGGTGGCAAAGAAATCCAGGCCCTCCACAGCATCCAGCACGTCAAAGTAGCGGAAGACGGGGCCAAACACCGCGTCGACCATCGAGAAGTGTGCACCGGCAAAGAAGGGACCCTCTGCCGATGCGGGCAGCGCCTCTTCTACTTGCCTGAACTTGGCGGCGACGTCTTCAGCCTTCGCGGCAAGCTGGGCATCGTCCGGCGCCGCGTACAGGCCGGCAATCGCATTCAGCACGGCGGAGCCAAACTCCATCCAACCCCGGTGCTGTGCGCGCGCGACGGGGTCGTGTGGATGCAGCGGTGTTGGCGTGGTTTCCTCCAAATATTCGCAGATGACGGCAGATTCGAAGATGGGCTGGCCGTCGACTAGCAACACCGGAGTTTTTCCCAGTGGTGAGATCTTCAAAAACCAGTCGGGTTTGTTGGCCAGATCGATGGTGATGCGCTCAAAGACAATGCCTTTTTCTGCCAGCACGATGGCCGCGCGTTGTACATAGGGGCACAGTAGGTGGCTGACGAGGGTGAGTTTTGCAGTCATGGGGGTTCTTCTTGAGGTGGGTTCGTGCCAGGCGCCAAGTGCCAGGCGTACATGGAATGTATGATTTCCAGGTCGCAATGAAAATAGGCAGGAATGCAAGACATGGCTGCAACAACGCAATACAAACTCAGCGCCGCCGATCTGGAGGTGCTGCTGGCGCTGGCCCGAACCGGCACGCTGGCCGATGCCGGTGAGCGGCTGTCGTTGGACGCCTCTACGGTGTTTCGGACCATCCAGAAAGTGGAGAAGGGGCTTGGACAGCGGCTGTTTGAACGCTCGCGCACCGGCTACCGGCCGTCGGAACTCGCGCAGCAGCTGGCAGCGCATGGTGAGCAGATAGAGGGGCAGTTGGAGGCCGCGCGCTCGGTGCTGCAACTGCAGCCGGAACAGGTGTCAGGTACCGTGCGCGTCACGACCACGGACACGGTCTTGCATGGCCTGGTGGCACCCGCCCTGAAAGCCCTGCAAGCCAGTCACCCGTTACTGGGCTTTGACCTACATGTCGGCAACGAACTGGCCAGCCTGACCCGGCGCGATGCGGACATTGCCGTGCGCGCCACCAAACGCCCGCCCCAACACCTGGTGGGCAAACGCATCGGGCCGATACGCGTGGCACTGTATGCGGGCAAAAACGCGGGGAAGAAGAACAGCATCAAACACTTCGACGACACAGTAGCCGCGCAGGCAAGCTGGATAGCGCCAGACGACGCACTACCCGAACACCCCTCCGTGGTGTGGCGCAAAAAGCATTTCCCAAAAGTAGTGCCGCGCTATCGCGTCAACAGCATACTGACCGTGGCCGAGTTGGTAGCGCAGGGTTTGGGCATAGGCATACTGCCCGTGTTTCTGGCGCAGCGGCGTACGGATTTAACCCAGCTTACCGAGGTGTTGGACGAGTGTCAGACCGAGTTGTGGCTGCTGACCCATACTGAGTCGCGCCACCTGAGACGCGTGTCTGCGGTATATGGCTATTTGTCCCAGAATCTGTTGTTGGAATAGAGGAAGAAGCCTGGGCAGCGGTGCGTTCTGCGCAGGTAAAGGAGGAGGCCCAAGGCCGGGGAACACGGAGCAGAACGCACCGCCGCCCAGGCTTCTGCTAGCCCATCACGACGGGACCACCCTTAGCAATGCCTCTTTTGTAGGCCGGCCGCGCCACCATGCGGTCACGGTAGGCCGCCAGCTTGGCGTACTGCCCCGTGTGGGCACTGCGCGCCAAAGCAGCCTCCACCGCAAAACTCATCTGAAAATCAGCAATGCTGATGGCGTCACCAGCAAACCACGTGTTGCGCCCCAGATGCTCCTCGATAAACGCCAAAGCTGTGGCCAGGTTCGGGTCGATCAGCTTGGCCTGCACATTGCCGCACAATGCACGCGCAATGGGCCGCACAAAGAATGGCATGGGCTGCTTGGGTATCGTCATGAACACCAGCTTCATGACCAGCCAGTTCATCAGCGAGCCTTCGGCATAGTGCATCCAGAAGCGCGACTGGCGGTAGGCCTTGCTGCCCGTAGCGGGTTGTAGCTGCGCCAGTTCGCCCTGGGCCTCCACGCAGTAACGCTCAACGAGATATTCCAGAATCGCGCCCGACTCGGCAATGGTTTCGTCGCCATCGGTGATCACCGGAGACTTGCCCAGTGGGTGCACTGCCTTGAGTTCGGGCGGGGCCAGCCGGGTCTTGGGGTCGCGTTTGTAACGTTTGATCTCATAGGGCAGGCCCAGCTCTTCGAGCAACCACAGCACGCGCTGCGAACGGGAGGTTTCCAGGTGGTGTACGGTGATCATGGAGTTGATTATCCACGTCGATGGGCTCGCCTCCTAGTGCGTCTTGAAAACCAGCGACTGCAGGCGCTGCAGCTTGGGATGCACCACCGGGATGCTCAGCATCGTGCTGGCCACCGCCATCAGCAACAGGGCTGTAAAGGTCTCGTTGGTGATGATACGCTTGTCCAGCAGAATGTTGACAAAGATGATCATGATCAGTGCCTTGGTTTGCAGCAGCCAGCCAATGATGGTAGCCTCGCCGTCGCTCCATTTCAAAATCTTGCCAGCTATGTGGGTGCCCGCCAACTTGCCGCCCACGGAGGCCACTAACAGCGCGGCCGCAACGCCAAACACGGCAGCGCCCCCAACGGCCCAATTGGTGCGTAGACCAGTACTCAAAAAGAATACCGGCATGGCGACCATGAGTACGTGGTGGCGCATCATATCCAACTTGGCCTCGTTGAACCAAGGCTTGTCCATGATGGCTCCCGCCAGGAACGCGCCCACCATGAAATGCAGTCCCGCCCAGTCGGCACCCAGGCTGCATGCCGCAAGCCAGATCAGACTGACATACCAGCGATCGGGCTCTTGCAACCAGCACATGAGGCGGCGAAACAGCAATGCAGCCACGACAAACGCGACCAGAAACCCCAGTTGCTGACGCATGCGTGCCCAGTCGAGCAGGATTACTGCCAGCACTCCCCAAATTGCAATGTCGTCCAAACTGGCGTAGCGCAAGACGCGCTGACCCAGCGGGTGGCGCAAAACATCCAGTCGCTCCATCAGCAGTATCAGAATGGGCAGCGCTGTGACCGCGCACGCCATGCCTACCCCCACGACAAACTGCCACGGCTGGGCGCCCGACCCCATCCATCCGTCCAGTAGGAGCATGCCCAACGCCACTGCGCAGCCAAACATCAAGGGCGTACCTAACGCCAGGCCTGCGGTAATGCTGCTCTCGCGCCGGTGTGCCCATGCTTGGCCCAGGTCCAACTCAATGCCGGCGATCATCACAAATACCATGACCGCCCACCACGCAAGTCCGTTGAGCGAATGTATGACCGGACCAGTGAAAACAAATGCGTAGTAATCAGGAAAGGCGGCCCCCAAAACGCCCGGCCCCAGCAAGATACCGGTAACGATCTGCACCACAACCAAGGGCGCGTAGTAGTCGGTGTGCGCAACGCGCCAGATCAAATACGGTACAGAAAAAATGATCAGCATTGCGACCAGAAAAACTTCAGTGGTTTGCATGGTCTTGTGCTGTGGAGTCAGTGTCGTGCGGCACCCGGTTTAGTGGCGCCATCCACTGTGTTTGGAAATGGCGCGAACCAGGCGCCGAGTACCGAGGGAATGGAGGCCGCCATCACCACCAGGAAGAAGGTCTGAAAGCCCATATGGTCCGCCAGATAGCCACTGGCCATTTGCGTGGGGATGAGCACCAGATTCATGATTGCGGTGCAGTAGGCGTAGTGCGTCATGTGGTATTTGCCGGGCGAGATCTGCTGCATCATGTAAAGCATATTGGCTACAAAACCAAATGCGTAACCTGCCTTTTCAATCGTCACCAGGGTCGCAATGACCGGCAAAGCCACCGGTGTACCAGGGGACACCATACAGCTCAGAATGTAGAACGTGATGTGGGGCAAGTTGAGGCAAACGGCCATGAACACCAGCGTCGTGCGCGTCAGGCCATACTTGCCTGCAAATAGACCTCCCAGCATACCAAAGACGAGGCTCACGATGGTACTGATTAGGCCATCAATGAGCGCCTTGTCTTCCAGCAGGTGCGGGCAGGCCGCACTGATGGCATTCGTCGCGCACATGCCCAGGCCACCGTTGGCCACGGAACCCTGCATGAAGAGTGGCGCCTCAAGCAGCAAAAAGCCCTCGCCCATGCGGAACAGGAACACAAACATCAACATGCCCAGCAAATGCGGCTTCTTGAGGAAGTCCTGAAACTGGTCCTTGAAGGTGCTGACAACGGCCGCTGCATTCTTGGGTCGCTCCGGAACGGAGCCGGGTGGCAACACAAAGTAGTGGTAGGCCGCCAGAAGCGCCATGGTGCCCATGCTGACCGACAAGGCAATGCCCCACGCGCCCCGTGCATCCATGCCCTTCTTCTGCAAGTACCCGGCAACCCCTACTACCACCGCAGTAGCGAAGATGCGACCTGCGTTCCAGAACGCACCCTGGAGGCCCATGAACTGGCCCTGCGCTTTTGCATCCAGCGACGTGATGTACACGCCGTCGATGCAGATGTCTTGTGTGGCCGACGCAAAGGCCAGCAGCCACAGCAGCAAAATCCCCACGACAAAGTAGTTGGGTAGAGTCAGCGACGAGGCCCACAGGCCCAGCAAGCCCGCCATGACCAGTTGCATGGAAATCACCCAAAAGCGCTTGGTCTTGAACATGTCCAGGAAGCCTGCGTATAGCGGCTTCAACGACCACATGATCCCTATGCTGGCGGTGGACGCGGTGATCTCGGTATCACTGTGGCCCAAATCCTTGAATAGGGTTCCGGCAACCCATATGACCATGGCAAAGGGAATGCCCTCTGCCAGGTAAGCGCTGGGGACCCAGGAGAACGCAGAACGTTTTGTCGTAGAGGCTGGTGTCATGAGAGTCCCCGGCTTGATTTGAATGCGGCTATGAAGTCACGGTACCAGAGGGCGCTGTCTTTGGCCAAACGCTGTTGCGTCGCATAGTCCACGTGGAAAAGACCAAACCGTTTGGTGTAACCGGAGTTCCACTCAAAGTTGTCGAGCAAACTCCAATAGAAATATCCGCGCACATCCACGCCAAGTTCAACGGCGCGGGCCAATGCCACCAAGTGCTCTCTCACATATTGAATGCGTTCCACGTCTGCAACACGGCCATCCACCACCTGGTCCGCATTGGCCATGCCATTCTCCGTGATGAAGATCGGGGGCGGAGAGTACTCGCGCGCGAGCCGCACCAAATGCTGTGTCAAAGCCTCGGGATAAATTTCCCAGCCCATGTCGGTAAAACCGCGCTTGCCAGGTGCTGGCATGGGTGGCGTCTGGGTGCTGATAAAGCTACGCGTGTAGAAATTGATTCCCAAAAAATCGAGGGGCTGGTGGATGAGGGTCAAATCATTGGCCTCGACCGTAGGAGCATCTGGGCCCAGGTAGTCCAAAATGTCCGCTGGATAGTGGCCACGAAAGACTGGGTCCATATACCAGCGGACATTTAAGCCATCGTCGATGCGCGCCGCCCTGCGATCCGACTCCAACACTTCCGCAGCAAATGCCGGGGTGTGGTTAAGCACGATCCCCAAAGGTGCTCGGGTAAGCTTGCGCATCGCTTGCACTGCGGCGCCGTGCGCCATTAGCAAATGGTGCGATACCTGCATGGCCAAGGCGCGGTTTGTTTTTCCTGGAGCAAATTGTGCGGTCTGATACCCCAGTGTCGCGACGCACCACGGCTCATTCAATGTCGAGATGCTGGCCACACGGTCGCCAAATCGCCGGGCCACCTCCTGCGCATAGGCGACAAACAAGGGAACGATTGCACGCGACTCCCAGCCGCCAAACGCTTCTTGCAGAGTCTGCGGAAGATCCCAGTGGTAGAGCGTCAGGTGGGGTTCTATTCCGGCGCCCAGCAGTGCGTCAAGAAGGCGGTCGTAAAACGAACATCCTTCTTCGTTCCAAGGCCCACTTCCTGCCGGCTGAACCCGTGCCCAGGCAATGGAAAACCGGTAGGCGTCCAACCCCAAGCCTTGCATCAGACCCACGTCTTCGCGGTAGCGATGGTAGTGGTCACAGGCGACGCGGATGTTCGACGCATCGTTGATGCGCCCTGGCTCGGCGCAGAAGGTGTCCCAGATGGAGAGGCCCTTGCCATTCAGGTCGAAGGCCCCTTCGATCTGCGCGGCGCTGGTGGCAGCACCCCAGCGAAAATCCCCGGGCAAGCCTCTGCACAGCTCTGACACAGTGGCGAAGGATGAACTGTTGATCTTCATGGATGTTCTGTTGCAAATGTGGGTTCATTGCGGCCACTGCAGCCACACCAATTGGGTAACATTTTTACTCCGTGACGCATCATACTTGGATTTATGACAGCGCTGTCTATTTTTTCGATTTTGCCGTAGGATAGGTATTACGCAGATATGCAAACCCCATACCAACACTCTTTTTGCGACCCACCCAATGGAATCAAAAATCCAGCATTCGCTTCTGCTATTCGTCTTCCTACTGGCCACTTGCCCGACGGTGCGGGCCGACGCTGGAAACCCGAGGGTGAACCAAGTTGGATACTTACCGAGCGGCGTGAAGACTGCGACCTATAGAACGGAAGACTCGGAGCCACACGCGTGGACCTTGCACAAAAATGGCAAGGCCATTGCACATGGAAAGACGTCAGCCGGCCTTTCAGATGCTTCAAGCGGTGACCGCTTGCAACAAATTGACTTCAGCGCGGTGGCCGTAACAGGTTCAGGATTCACGCTTCGGATCGGCACCTCTACCAGCCACGCGTTCTCGATAACACCGATTGCCTTTCGTGCGCCCCTTTACGACACTTTGAAATATTTCTATCACAACCGCAGTGGAATCCCGATTGCCACCCAGTTCACCGGAAGCGGCAACACATCCTTTGCATCAAATAGCCAGTGGGCACGTGCAGCAGGCCACGTCAACAATGCAGTGAATATGGGTGACCTCAACGTTCCGTGCTGGGAAGGAACTTGTCGGTACACCCTTAACGTGCCTAAAGGTTGGTACGACGCAGGTGATCATGGCAAGTACGTGGTGAATGCGGGCATATCGGTTTGGACGCTACTGAACATGTTCGAAAGGGGAATGTTCTGGGGAACGACGACCCAATTTGAAGACGGCAAGCTCAACATACCAGAGAGCGCCAACGGCATACCGGACCTGCTGGACGAAGTGCGATGGGAGCTGGAGTTCATGCTGGCCATGCAGGTGCCACCCGGACACCCCAATTCAGGCATGGTGCACCACAAGGTTCACGATCTCAATTGGACTGGGTTGCCACTCGCACCGGATCAAGATCCTCAACAACGGGCACTGGTTCTACCGTCGACCGCTGCCACTCTCAATCTGGCGGCGACCGCGGCACAGGCAGCCCGAATCTGGAAGGGTCATGATTCAGTCTTTTCTGCACAGTGCCTGCAAGCGGCTCTATCAGCATGGGCGGCCGCGCACGGCAATCCCGTATACCTCTATCGTGGCGGGTATGACAGCGGAGGTGGAGCGTATGACGATGCCAACGTGGCCGATGAGTTCTATTGGGCAGCCATCGAGCTATATCTGACAACCCGCGACGAGCGATATCTCCCTACCATCGATGCATACACCATCAGTCGATCGGATTTCAACTGGGCGAACACCGAGTTGGCAGGGTTGATGTCAATGGCAACGGTGGTCGTCCCCTTTTCGGCAAGCAGACGGGTCGCCGCCCAAAAGAAAATTATCGCGATCGCCAACACGCATCTGCTCACGCAGAATGCATCTGGCTACTCGGTGCCACTCGCGGTATCGGAGTACGATTGGGGTTCGAACGGCGGGGTCGCGAACCGGCTGATGTTGATGGCATTAGCCTATCACTTCAGCGGCGACCGTGCTTATGCCAACGGCGTGACGCAAGGCATCGACTATCTCTTTGGGCGCAATGCCTTTTCAACTTCATTCGTGACCGGAGAGGGAACGGTGGTCGCCAAATTCCCCCACCACCGCTTTTGGGCAGGTGCTTTGAATCCTGGCTTCCCACTTGCCCCTCCGGGCGCATTAATCGGCGGCCCGAATTCGGGTTTGCAAGATCCGGTTGCGTTGAAGCAATTGGCCCCCTGTGTCGCAAGACCGGCGACTTGCTGGATAGACAATATCGAAGCCTATTCCGTGAATGAAGTAGCCATCAACTGGAACGCTCCGTTGGCCTGGGTGCTCGACTTTCAGAACCACATGGCCGAACGTTCAGCGCGCTAATGGCTGGGTTCGACGAGACTTGAAATCAGCAATGAAGTTTCGGTACCAGTGCGCACTGTCTTTTGCCAGCCGCGTTTGCGTTGCGTAGTCCACATGGAACAGACCGAAGCGTTTGGTGTAGCCTGAGTTCCATTCAAAATTGTCAAAGAGGCTCCAGTAAAAATAGCCTCGCACATCCACACCCAAATCAACGGCCCGTGCCATGGCCGCAAGGTGTTCGCTGAGGTAGTGGATACGTTCTTGGTCAGGAACACGACCGCCAACAACGTGGTCCGCATTGGCCATGCCGTTTTCGGTGATGAAGATGGGTGGCGGTGAATATTCTCGGCTGATGCGAACCAAATGTTGTGTCAGCGCCTCAGGGTAGATCTCCCACCCCATATCGGTAAAACCTTGCTTGCCCGGGGCTACTTTGGGCGGCTGCTGTGTGCTGATGAAATTGCGCGTGTAGAAATTGACACCCAAAAAATCCAGGGGTTGCTGAATCAGCGCCAGATCTTCGGGCACGACGGTTGGTGCGTCGGCTCCCAGATATTCCAGTATGTCGGCAGGGTAGCTGCCGCGAAAGATGGGGTCCATATACCAGCGCACATTCAATCCGTCGTCTATACGTGCTGCGCGGCGGTCAGCCTCCAATGGCTCGGCTGCGAAAGCCGGCGTGTGGTTCAGGACCACGCCCAATGGCGTTTTACAAACTCCACGCATGGCCTTGATTGCCGCACCATGCGCCATCATCAGGTGATGCGAAACCAGGGCTGCTGTGGCGCGACTGGTTTGTCCCGGCGCGAACTGAGCTGTCTCATAACCCAGCGTCGCGACGCACCAGGGCTCATTCAGTGTTGCAATGCTGGCAACGCGGTCACCAAAGCGGTGGGCGACTTCGCGAGCGTAGTCCGCAAACAGAGGCACTATGCCAGGTGACGTCCAGCCCCCGATGCGCAGGTGCAGGGCCAAGGGTAGGTCCCAGTGGTATAGCGTCACATGTGGGCGTATCCCTGCTTCAAGCAGTGCGTCGATCAGGCGGTCGTAAAAAGCAAATCCGGCTTCGTTCCACGGCCCCTCGCCTGTGGGCTGAACACGGGGCCACGCTATCGAGAACCTGTAAGCGTCAAGTCCCAGACCCGCTATCAATGCGACGTCACTCTCAAAGCGGTTGTAGTGGTCGCAGGCGATGTCAATGTTGGATCCATCGTTGATGCGACCCGGGTCAGCACAGAAACGGTCCCAAATCGACGGGCCTTTGCCGTCTGTGGCCGAAGCGCCTTCGATCTGGGCTGCGCTGGTCGCTGCGCCCCATTGAAAGTCCGGACGAAGCCCGTGGCATAGGTCAATCAAAAATGGTGATGTGGGCGCGATCAAAGTCATGGATGCAATCGGAAGAATGGTGAGGCTAAAAAAAGGGTGCCACCGTTTGAAAGGTGGCGGCACCCAACCGATCCGCCCCGAATCGGAACCCCATTGAAATTACAAGGTGTCCGCCGCGCACAGGCGGCGGGTTCAATTACTGCAAAAGCTTAGAAGTTGTATCCAACGTTGATGCCAATGGTTCTTGGCGCCATGTACTGCGCCACAGCAGTGGCAATGGTGGGTCCACCTGCGGCGCTGGTCTTGATATTGGTGTTCTCCAGGTTGCGCACAAACCCATCTACATACCAAGATTTTCCCGAGTTGTAGCGCAGGCCGATGTCGGTGCGGGTGTAGGCGGCTTGCTTGTCGAGATCACCGTAGTTGAAAATACTAAGCCAGCTCTCGGTCTCATAGTGCAGGCTGATGCGCGGCGTCAGCGTCGCGTTGTCACCCAGATGGAAGCTGTGCTCATACTGAACCGTCGCCGAGAAAGTCGGCGCGTGTGCCAAGCGGTTTCCGGTCACGTCCAGGCATCCGTTACCGATAACGATGATGGTGCAGGGGCCGGGCAAGTTGTAGTCGTTGCTCAAGCCAATGAGCTTGCCCAACTTGGTGTCGGTGTACGCAAAGGTTGCCTGCACGCGGTCATCGGGTGTCAGCTTGGCAGAAATCTCGGACTCAAAGCCGGAGACCTTTGCGCCTTCTGCGTTGTCCGTCAAAAATGAACGGGTTCCGTCTGCGTTCAGCACGGGTGCCGAGAACTGAAAGTCCTTGAAGTCGGAGTAATAAATCGCATTGTTGAACTTGACCTTGCCACCCATAAAGGTCTGCTTGATACCGATTTCGTAGTTGGTTAACGTTTCGGGCTTGTAGGTAGCGCCACCGTCTTGAACGCTGCCCGATTTGAAGCCGGTGGACACGCTGGCGTAGAGCATGGTCTCCTTGTTGACGTCGTAGTTCGCGCGTGCCAGCCAGGTCGTTTTGCTGTTGCTGTACTTGCCATCGTTGCAGCATCCACTGTTAAATCCCGAGCCCGGTTGGGCGGGGTCCAGACCAGGGTCAATGGGGCGACCGGGCACGGTCGGGTCATAGGCCCAGCCATGGCCACGTCCGCCTACGTTCTCACGCTCATCCGTCGTGAAGCGAATGCCACCGGTCAGATGTAGTGCGTCGCTGATGTTGGCGGTCATCTGGCCGAATACGGCGACTGATTTCACGGTCTCTTTGGGCTGAATGAACGACCCTTGCCAACCCACCGTGCCTTGCTGCGTACCGTTGATGATGGGGATGTCAAAGCGGATGCCATTGTCTTCGGCCGCGTAGTAGGTACCCAAAATCCAGTCCACATCGCGTTTGCCCGTAGATTGCAAACTCAGTTCGTGGCTGTAGTTAGTGTAGGTGGACCAGTTGGTGCGGTCCTCCTGGTAGCTGCCACCGGTGTTGAAACTGGTGGGTACGTTGATACCGCGGTCCTGGTCGAAGGTGCTGGAGCCGGTGAAGCGGGAGTAGCCTGCGGTGTAGGTCAGGTTCATGCCGCCCATGTCGTAGTCCAGACGGCTTCGCACCGTATCGGCGTCACGTTTGAGGTAAGGCGCGGTGTCGATCAACGCCGACCACAGGCTTTGTCCAGACCGTGGCGTTTGCATCAAGTCCATGCTCGGCGTGCCGCGGTCGATGAATTTCTCGTAAGACACATTCCATGACAGGGCAGTCGAAGGCTTGAACAGAAAGCTGACGCGTGCCGCGCTTTGGTCTTGGGCGTTGTACTTTTGTCCGCCTTGGGTGAACAAGTTGTAGTTGATGGGTTGGAAATTGGCAATGGCCCCGCCACCAGCGAGGTAGGCAGCTTGCTGTTGCGCCACCGAGTAGCGGGTGGGGGCCTGAAAGTCTACGTAGCCGTCGTGTGCTTCGTGTACCACGGCTACACGCATCGCTGCTGTGTCGCCTAACGGTACATTGAAGTTGGCGCGGCCACTGATCTTGTTGTAGCTGCCTAGGCCGCCCTGTATGCTGCCAAACTGTTCATTCAACACGGGCTTGGCGGTCTGCATATTGACCGCGCCCACGGTGGAGTTGCGCCCCCACAGTGTGCCTTGTGGACCGCGCAACACTTCTATGGAATCCATGTCAAACAACAAGGCCGCAGCCCCCTCGGCGCGCGGTGCGTAGATGCCGTCTACAAAAATTGCAATTTCCGGATCCGCATATTCGGTCTTGGCGCTGTCGTTGCCGATGCCGCGCAGGGTCATGGTGATCACGCCGTGGTCGCCCTGGGTCGTACCCTGAAAGCTGGGCACCAGGGCTGCGATGTCTTGCACGGTTTGCACATGGTGCTTGTCCAGTTCCGCGGCGCTGATTGACGTTACGGCAATAGGGGTGCTCTGCAAAGTGGTTGCACGTTTGGTCGCGGTGATGACCACTTCTGGCAACACCGATGACGCGGCTTGGGCGTTTTGGGCGTTGGTCTGGGCCGATTGGGCGTAGGCCGAACCAGCCCCCGCCAACAATGCCAAAACAGCCAGTTGAACGGGCGATCCCAGCAGTCGTCTGGTGTGAGGTTTGCGAGTCTTCATAGTGTCTCCTTCAGGTATTGGTGTGTTCGTCTGTCACTCAGCGTCAATTCGCATTTCAATCCACGTTATCGCTCGAGTTGCCGTATCATGCGCAAAAATGACAGCGTTGTCTATTAGTAATGACAGCGTTGTCATAGTTTTCACACAGGGATAAACCCTAGGTACTTACGGCCTGGCAAAGAGGAGCATTCGACATGGCACCCATTAAGAACATTCTTATCGTAGGCGGTGGAACCGCTGGTTGGCTGACTGCCGGCTTCTTGGCGCGAACCCTGGGTATTGCGGGTGAGGGTGGCGTGGTGATCACCTTGGTAGAGTCCAGTGACATTGGCATCATCGGCGTGGGTGAAGGCACGTTCCCGTCGATCCGCGGCACCTTGTCCACCCTCGGTATCGACGAGGCGGTATTCATACGCGAGTGCAGCGCGACGTTCAAGCAAGGTATCCAGTTTGTAGACTGGGTGCATGCGCCAGGGCCGGCCGGATCATCGCATTACTTCCATCCGTTCAGCCAGCCCAGTCAGCGGCAAGGGGGGCCAGACCTTTTACCGTACTGGTTGCTGGGCATGGCCGGCAAAGATGCAGCGTTTGCAGAGGCTGCGACCATGCAGAAGCGCGTCGCCGATGCGCACCACGGGCCCAAGCGCCTGACAGACGGTGACTATTTGGGGCCTATGAACTACGCCTACCACTTTGATGCGGGCAAGTTCGCAGGGCTACTGTCCCGGCACGCCAAGTCATTGGGCGTGCAACACCGCATTGGCACGGTAGAGCGTGTCACTTTGGACTCGCAAGGCGCGATTGACGCGGTCTTCACGGCGGAGTGGGGCGCTTTGCGCGCGGATCTATACATCGACTGCACCGGCTTTCGCGCCGAGCTGATTGGCAAGGCCTTGGGCTCGACGTTTCACAGCCTGCGGGATAGCCTGTTTGTAGACCGTGCCCTGGCGATGCAGGTCCCTTACTCGCAGGCCGACGCACCTATTGCCTCGTACACCATATCTACCGCCCACGAAGCCGGCTGGACCTGGGATATAGGCTTGCACCAGCGGCGTGGCGTAGGCTATGTCTATTCCAGTCGACACACCGATGACAGCCGAGCCGAAGCTGTCTTGCGCGCGCATATTGGCGCGGCTGCCGACGATTTGACACCCCGCATTCTCAAGCTCGATGTTGGCTACCGCGAAGCGCATTGGATCAAAAATTGTGTGGCTGTCGGCCTCTCCGGTGGTTTCATCGAACCGTTGGAGGCCTCGGGCATCGGCCTGATCGAAACCGCCGCCTACCTCGTTGGTTTTCTGTTTCCCAAGGACGGCCACATGGCGCCTGTTGCCAAACACTTCAACAGCTTCATGCGCCGTCGCTACGAGCGGGTAGCGGATTTTGTCAAGATGCACTACTGCCTGACGCAGCGCAAAGACCATGCCTTTTGGCATGACAACACCGCACCGGGATCGATCTCTGACACACTGCGTGATCAACTCAGTATGTGGCGTTGCCGCCCACCGCATCGCCTGGACTTTGTGACGGACCTGGAGATGTACCCGCCGTCTAGCTGGCAGTATGTGTTGTATGGAATGGAGTTCAAGACGGACCTCAGTCATAGCCAGGCAGCCTATCCGCGTATGGACGAAGCGCGCGACGAGTTCGCAATGATCCAGAAGATGGCCCAACGTGCCGTGGCTGACCTGCCCACACACCGGGCACTGGTCGACGCGATGTGTGCGCGTTAGGTTGCGCGTTTGGCGCGGCTGCCAAGCTTGGACGCAGGGCTGCTGGTGGAGTCACGCACCACCAACTCATGGGATAGCACCCGGTGTAGTTTGTCCTCGGGCACTTCGGGCGCGTCGCTGCGGTTGACCGCAATCAGCATCTCTACGGCTACACGCGCCATCTCGTTCTTGGGCTGGCGTACCGTCGTGAGTGCCGGCCAAACCAAGCGGGCCGCCGGCGAGTCATCAAAGCCGGCAATAGCAAGTTGGCTGGGAACCGCCAGGCCCAGGCGCGTTGCTGCGGCTAGCACGCCTAAGGCCATGTCGTCATTGCCGGCGAACACTGCTGTGGGCCGCACGCGACGGCCCAAGAGCAGCTGCGCCGCATCCACGCCTGATTGAAAGACAAAATCACCACTACATACATAGGCGGGATCCACCCCCAGCCCATGGGACTGCATGGCCCGCACGTAACCCTGGTAGCGCAGTCCAGAAGCCGCCTGGTCGGGCGGGCCATTGATAAATGCGATGCGCTCGTGGCCAAGCCCGATCAACAGGGTGGTCATCTCTTCGGCGGCCTTGGTATCGTCCATGCGCACACTGGGCATGCCCTTAACATCGCGCGCTGGTGACATCAGCACACACGGGGTCTGGTTCTCGCGCAGCGCCTTCAGCACAGCCGGGTTGTCACACAAGGGCGGCGTCAGGATCATGCCATCGGGTTGCAGCGCGCTGACCATGCGCGCCACTTGTTGGGCCAGATCGGGTGCGTCGTTGTGCAACGACTCGACTACCAAGTGGTAGCCCGCCTCACGGCAGCGCAGCGTTGCGCCCTGCTGCACATCACCGACAAAAGCCGCGCTGGGGTCGTAATACAGCAGCCCGATCAGGAACGAGCGCGCACCGGCCAGGCTGCGGGCCGAAAGCTTGGGCCGATACTTCAACGCAGCCACTACTTTAAGCACATGCTCGCGTGTGGCGGGGTGTACGCCAGACTCCTGGTTGATCACGCGCGACACGGTCTTGATTGACACGCCCGATTGTTCGGCCACATCGGTGATCGTCGCCGCTACGCCCGCCTTGCCAAAGTTCGCCATGTTTTCTCTTCTATGCCTTGCTGACTTTTAAGTATCGCACGGCCACTATGATCCACGCTTCGATCAAGGAGCGTTCATGCGGTATCTCCCGTCAGTAGCCATTCGTCTTTTCCTGTGCATGGGCGCAGCAACATCCCTATCCATCGGAGCCCAAACCGTGCCCACATCCGTTGACCCCTACCTTTGGCTCGAAGACGTACAAGGCGATCGCGCCTTGGCCTGGGCGCGTGAACGCAACGCGCAGTCCCAGAGTGCGCTTGAGGCCTTGCCCGGCTTTGCGCAAACCCGCGCGAAATTGCTGGAGGTGCTGGACAACCGCGACCAGATTCCCTACATCACCCGCCGTGGCGAACATGTGTGGAACTTCTGGAAAGACGCCACCAACAAGCGCGGCCTGTGGCGCCGCACCACGCTGGCTGAATACCGCAAGCCACAGCCCCAGTGGGAAACTCTGCTCGATCTGGATGCGCTGGCCAAGAACGAGAACGAAAACTGGGTCTGGGCCGGTGCAAACTGCCTGGCGCCTGCCTACACCCACTGCCTGGTGTCGCTGTCGCGCGGCGGCGCTGATGCAACCGTGTTGCGCGAGTTCGATCTTGCGACCCACGCCTTTGTGGTCAACGACGGCTTCACGTTGCCCGAGGCCAAGTCGCAGATGGATTGGGTGGACGCCAACACCGTGCTGATCTCCACCGACTTTGGCCCCGGCTCCATGACCAAGAGCGGCTACGCTCGCATCGTCAAACAGTGGAAGCGTGGCACGCCGCTGGCCGATGCGCGCACCGTGTTTGAGGGCCGCGAGGCCGACGTTTCGGCCTTTGCCCAAGTGGACCGCACACCCGGATACGAGCGTGTGGTGGTGGGTCGTTCGACCGACTTTTTCAACAGTGAACAATTTTTGGTGCAAGGCAAAGCGCTGAAGCGATTGGACAAGCCTTCCGACGCCAACCTGATGTGGCAACGCGACTGGGCGTTTTTGCAACTGCGCAGCGACTACACCGTGGGTGGCACCACCTACAAAGCCGGCGCTCTGCTCGGCATCAAATTTGACGCATGGCTAAAGGGCGATAGGCATTTCGACGTTTTGTTTGAACCCACCGCCACGCGCTCCATTGCCCGTGGTGGTATTAGTATGACCCGTGACCACCTGCTGCTGAGTATTCTGGACAATGTGGCCGGCCGTGTGGAAGAGCTCAGCTACCAAAAGGGCCAATGGGCGCGCCGCGCAGTGGACGCGCCTTTCCCCGGTACTCTGAGCGTGGGCGGCCTGCACGATCCGTTTGTCAAGAACGACCCGCTGGCCAATAGCTACATGCTGAACTACGCCGACTTCATGACACCGGACAGCCTCTACCTGGGCCAAGCGGACAGCGACAAGCGCGAATTGCTCAAAAGCCGCCCCCGGTTCTACGACGCCGACGGCATGCGCGCCGAGCAGCAATTTGCCACCAGCAAAGACGGCACCGAGATCCCCTATTTCGTCGTCTGGCCCAAGGGTGCCAAGGCCGATGGCAGTAACCCCACCATCCTCTATGGCTACGGCGGCTACCAGATATCGGAGCTGCCGCGCTACAGCGGCGAGTACGGCGTGGCTTGGCATGCCAAGGGCGGCGTGCTGGTCGTGGCCAATATCCGCGGCGGTGGCGAATTCGGCCCCACCTGGCACACCTCTGCTACCAAGGCCAACAAGCAGCGCAGCTATGACGACTTCGCCGCCGTGGCCGAAGACCTGATCGCCCGCAAGATCACCAGCCCCAAACACCTGGGCATTTTTGGTGGCAGCAACGGTGGCCTGCTGGTGGGTGCGGTCATGGTGCAGCGCCCCGAGCTGTTTGGCGCCGTGGTCTGCGCCGTGCCCTTGCTGGACATGCGGCGCTACCACATGCTGCTGGCAGGCAACAGCTGGATGGCCGAGTACGGCGACCCCGACATCGCGGAGGAGTGGGCCTGGATCAGCAAATACAGCCCGTACCAGAACGTGAAGGCCGGCGTGCATTACCCCAAGGTGTTGTTCACCACGTCCACGCGTGACGACCGCGTGCACCCCGCCCACGCCCGCAAGATGGTGGCCCGCATGCTCGAGCAAGGCCACAAGGACGTGTTGTACTACGAGAACATGGAAGGCGGCCACGGCGGCGCGGCCGACAACAGCCAACGCGCGCAGTTGCAGGCGCTGCGGTTTGCCTTTCTGTGGGATGCGTTGGGCAGGCAGTAGCCCCCAATTTGCCCTCGGCAGGAGAACACTTTTTTCACCTTAAGGACATCGAAATGATCCGTTTGCGCAGAATTTTCTTGCTTGGAACTCTGGCGGCCACCGTGGGTGCGCATGCGGCCGTCTCAGAGACCCAACAAATGACTGGCACGGAGGGGGCCGTCGTTCTCAAACTCATTACCAATGGAAGGAACGAGAAGGATCCAACAGAGGACCTGTACTACGTCACCATAAGGCGCGAGGTTGCTCCCGGGGAAAAGTTCACTGCAATGGATGAGGTGCGTCTGCGGCGAACGGACGCTGCAACCCACACAACTTCGGTATTTAGCGCGTTGGTGCAACCCGGTCGCTACACAATTGTCGACGCCAGCACGTCCACCCAGGATTACAGATTTCCATTCAAGCAAATGTTGAGTCCCTTTGAAGTAAAGACCCACGAGGTTACTTTGCTAGGGACTTTGCTGGTTCAGCCTTTGCTGGTGCAGCCTTTAGATGCATTACGTCTCACAGTGAAATTCACAGTGGGTTACCTGGCCCCAGAGACTGAACTCCAAGAGACCTTTTTCGACCTATTTCCGGGCTTGGCGGCGCAAACTCGCGGAGCCGAAGTGCACACTTTGGAAGCTACGCCTGAACTTGAACGTCGCAAAAATTTGGCGCCACTCTTTAAGAACATGAGCACGTTCATGATTGGGTTGGTCCAATCGCCTCAAGGAGATTTTTTCTCTGGCGGCAAGCTTGGAAAAGCCCGTTGGCGCAAATCGGGTGAGGCTCGCTGGCGGGAAATGGATGTCGGCACTTGGCGCGAAGTGATGTCGCTGCGTCCCTATCGTGGCGGACTATTGGCAGTTGGGGAAGAGGGACTGATTCGGTTCTCTTCTGACGACGGGCTCACATGGCGCTCGCTACCTGCGCCGGACCAAGGTGCGATCTTCGCAGCGGAACCGTTGACCAACGGCAGAGTGTTCGCCTTATCCCGCTACCGGTCGCGTTGGACAGGGTATGTGACCGACGATTTGATATCTGGTAGTTGGAAAAAGCTGGGGGATTTTGAAGACGATACATCTCTAAAGGCGAAGCGCGTGCGTCGACGCTTGGTCACCTCGGTGGGCAACAATGTTGGTGTCATGATGTCCAACGGCACATTCGTCGTGATAGATAGTGATAGTGGCGCAATCACGCGCTTTCCCACCGGGTATTCAGCCCAGAAGTTGTCGGCGACGCCAGATGGAACCTTGTTGATGTATTTCAATGGCGCACTGTCGTCGGGATACGTCACGTCGCAGGACGGTGGAAAAGCGTGGACGGATGTGAATGTCACCCGCTTTACCCCGGCCTTGACCTTTAAAGACAAGGATATCGCTTATGCCGTCACGTCGCTGTCATCTGGACTATTGCCGGGTGAATATGTGTTGGCGAAAAGTACCGATGGCGGCAAAACCTGGGCCAAAACCGGTGTGCCACCAAGCCGCGATTTTTCGGAAATACAAAGCCTTAATGTTGACCACCATGACGGCTCACTCGTCACATTCATGCGCGACGGCACGTCTATGCGCTCTCGCGACCAGGGTGAAACTTGGACTCCCGAACGCTAGCGTCCCTGTGCCTTAGCCGCCCCAAAGGAAGCCTTATGGGAGGTTCCTTAAGACTAAACTCGCCTGTAGCCCAAGTGGGATATGAGTATGTCGCTATGAAAATTATAGTGGTATGCGGTTTTGTGCGTGTGTGGGTGCAACCACCTCTCAGTAGCCCCCCCGCATGACCGGCTGTGCTGGCCCTGCCAGAAGGTTCCAGGATGACCAGCTCTTTGGGCGACTGCACGAAATAGCGGTGTGTGCTGGTGGGAAGGCCTTGCGGCTCCACAAACGGGTAGACCCCGATGCAGCGGCCAAAAATCGTGCTGGTGGCAGCGACGCATGGGCCTGTCAAGTGAACAAGCCGCGCACTATAGCCGCCTACAGAGTGCCCAAGCCCGACAATTTATACTTGAGCCCTGCCGCACCGGCACGCACACCGCCCCAACCCGATACCGAACACATGAGCAAATTTGTCCCCATCAGTGGCTTCCCCGAATGGTTGCCCGAGCAGCGACTGCTGGAGCAACAGTGCATGGACACCATCCGCCGCCAGTACGAGCTGTACGGCTTCGCCAATATCGAAACCCGCAGCGTGGAGCCCACCCATGTGCTCAGCGGCAATGGCGACGACAAAGAGATTTATGTGTTGGCCCGCCTGCATGAAGATACGACTGAGGTCAAGAAACCTCCCGAATTCGGCCTGCGCTTCGATTTGACCGTACCTACCGCGCGCTATGTGCAGCAGTTCAAAGGCCAACTGAGCTTTCCGTTCAAGCGCTACCAGATGCAAAAGGTCTGGCGCGGTGAGCGCCCGCAAGAGGGCCGCTACCGCGAGTTCACGCAGTGCGACATAGACGTGATTGGTGACGGCGAGCTGCCCAGCTTCTACGACGCCGAGGTCGTGCGCCTGATGGCCGTGGTCACCAGCACGCTGCCCATTCCACCGGTCACACTGCGCGTCAACAACCGCAAGCTGCTGCAGGGCTTTTACGAAGGTCTGGGCATTGCCGATACCAATGCCGTGCTGCGCGTGGTCGACAAGCTGGACAAGATTGGCGCGCCTAAGGTCTCCAACCTGTTGCAGACCGAGTTGGGCCTGAGCGAGGCGCAAGCCAACCAGTGTCTGGCTATTGCCAGCATCAAGACGGCAGACACGTCGTTTGTCGACCGGGTGCGGGCGCTGGGCATCAGTTCCCCATTGCTGGACGAAGGGCTCAAGGAATTGACTGAAGTGCTGGACAACGCCGCCGATTTGAACGCTATCCGCCTGACCGCGGGCCTGCCACCGACGGTGTCTGCCGATCTGGCGATTGCTCGCGGCCTGGCCTATTACACCGGCATGGTGTGCGAAGGGCAAATGCAGGGCTTCGAGTCATCCGGCTCGGTGTGTGGCGGTGGGCGTTACGACAACCTGGCGGGTGACGCCAAGGTCAAGCTGCCCGGCGTCGGCATGTCCATCGGACTGACGCGCATTCTGGGTCTGCTGTTTGCCAAGGGCCAACTCAAACCCACGCGCAAGACGCCGACTGATGTGCTGGTTGCCTTGAACGACGACGCCAGCCGCTCTGCCGCAACCGCGCTGGCCAACCGCTTGCGCGGCCGCGGCATTGCCACCGACCTCTACCATCTGCCCAAGGCCTATGGCAAGCAGATCGAGGCGGCGTCCAAGCGGGGCATCCCGTATGTCTGGTTCATTGGCGAGAACGCCAGTCACCAGGTCAAGAACCTGCTGACCGGCGAGCAGGCTGCAGTGGATCCGGATACCTGGTTGCCGGGCTAACGCCTCAACTGGCATGCACCCAAAAAAATCAGGCCAATGCCACTGTTTTGACTGCATCGCGCAGTTGATCAGTGGGCTCAGCGACCCGTAGGCTACAGGCCGGCCCTCCTTTTGTCGGCACCACCCCACCATGCGCCAAGCGGGCCCAGCAGCGCGCAGCTCAACGTCAAAACCAGCCATTGCGGATACCTGAGTGCGACATAAGCTGTCGCGCTCCAGGCAGCGGCGGAAGTCAATTCCAACATCCCCTGCACCAGGCCGCCGCCATAGCGCTTCTTCAGGTCGCGTCGGTCGCCTTGTCGAGGAAACCATACCTGCACAACGCCCGCGCTCAAGGTACTGCCCGCCAGGCAGGGAAGTAGCACGAGCAATTGCCAGGGGTCCATCCACGAGGCGACTACGAGCAACGGCGATAACAACAGCCACACCGGCACCAGTGCGGCTGCCACCTTGTACCACCGTAGCCGCGTCAATGGCACGGGTGCCGAGCCCAGCAGGTCGGGCGCGTCTTCGGCGGCCACCGTCAACCAGCACAGCGAGCCAGCTAGTACGGCGGCCACGAACACCAGCGCTGGCACCAACGTGGTGGTGATGCCGCCTTTGCGCCCAAAGGCAAAGAACATGGGTAACAGATACAGCACCTGCAACAGTGTTTGCGCGATCAGGTTGGGGTCGCGCGCAATTAACTTCCATTCCTTGGCCAGAATGTTCATGGCAAACGATTTGCCAAACGCCTGAACGCGATGGCCTTGTGACACTACCGCCGCTGACGCTGCGCCGCCCTGCGCCAGCTGAAGGCCAGACACAAAGGAACCTCGTGTTGCCGTAACGGCCAGCCAGAAGGAGCCAAAGCCCAAAAAGACGACCCAGAGCGCAGGCCCCCATTCGCCCATGAGCGCGCGAAATGGGTACCACAACACGCTGTCGGGGGATAACAGCCCCTGTGGCTGCACCATGCGCTGCAACTGTTGCAACAGCGCGTTTCGCGTCGCATCCGACAACAGGTTTTGCAATTGCGTCGCCAGAAAAAACAGCGCGCCGACCAATGCGCCCACCAGTTGTGCCACCACGCGTGCGCGCCTCGCACCCAGCCAGTGCACCAGTGCTAGCGTCAGCGTCATGCCAATGGCGGTCAGCATCAGGCCCAATACGAACAGCACCGGATAGATAGCCAATAGGGACGGTCGCCCAGCCATCAACCCCACATGTGCGAACGGCGTCAGCAGCACAAACCACAGCGCCATGCTTGCAAGGGCAATGCCAATTCCGCGCACCCAGAAAATTGTCTGCGCGGAAATGGGCGAAGCAAGCAGCAAGTCCATGTCACCGCGCTCAAACAACGCCGTGATAGACAGTGCCATGGCAGTGGACATCACCACTGACAGCAGCGCCCAGGTGCCAATACCACCCCACACCCAAGTCATTGGTGACAAGGCCGCGCCATCCGCTACCCAAGCACTCACCGCGACCCAGGCAGCCACGTGCCCGGCCAGCCAAAGTACCCCGCCGACCAACAACAGCATCCAGGTGCGAGCGCCCCCCCCTACACCGCGCCAGTACAAACGCAACTCATGCGTCAGCAACCACGGAACGCTGCCCGGGGCCCAGCTCACGTGTTCACCGTAGCGGTCAGTTCCAGAAACAGCTCCTCCAGCGACTTGACCACCGTGTCCTTCATTTGGCCTTGGCTGGCCTGGGCGCGCAACTCCTCGAGGCTACCTTGCGCAATAATGCAACCGCGCTGAATAATGCTGATGCGTGCGGCCAACCGTTCGGCCACTTCCAGGATGTGCGTGGTCAGGATCACCGTGTTGCCCTGTTTGACGCGCTCCAGTAACAGGTCTTTCACCTGCTTGGCCGCCGCAGCGTCCAGCCCTGTCAGCGGTTCATCCAGAATCAGCAAGCGTGGGTCGTGGATCAGTGCGCCGGCTAAGGCCAGTTTTTGCCGCATGCCGCGCGAAAAACCTTCGGTCATCTCACCCACATGAGGCCACAGATCCAGCCAACGCAGCAGCTCTTCGGCGCGGTGGGCTGCAAGCGAGCCAGGTATGCGCCACAAGCCGGCTACAAACTCAAGATATTCCAACGGGCGCAGCTTGCCGTACAACAGCGTGTCATCGGGCAAAAAGGCCAGCAGGCTCTTGGCCGCCAGTGGGTCGCTGGCCATATCGTGACCCAGCAGGTGTATGCTGCCCACGTCGGGCTTTAGCAGGCCTGCCACCATGCGCAAACTGGTGGTTTTGCCCGCGCCATTGGGCCCCAGCAATGCGTGAAACTCGCCTTGCTTTACAGTCAGGTTCAAATGGTCAACGGCGGGCTTGCCGTTGAACTGCTTGCACAAGTCGCAAATATGCAAAGCGGGGTGTTGGGTATCGACGGGCATGAATGAAAGACAAAGTGGTACGCAGTATAAAGACCCCAATGGAGAGTCGATTACCCAGCCCGTTGGCTTGCGGGTCGCGCATGGGTGGAGCCTTCCGTTCGGTCTTTTACGGCCACCGATTGATCGACTGCTACGGGCCAATGTGCGGCGAAACCAGTGGGTCGTTTGACGGTGTTATGTGCCGTTGAAAATGGGTACGTTTCGTTTTTTACAAGCGCCACTGTGATGTTTTGCAAAAATTTGCTGATGCTGAGCTCTTTATCGCGTCCACAACTGTGGGACAACCGCAGTCCTTAGCAACGTCTCAGTTCTCCGGAGAACATTATGAAGTCACCCCATGGCGATCGAGCCTTCTCTGGATCCATTGCGCAGTTGTATGAGCGATACATGGTGCCCATGATTTTTGAGCCCTACGCCAGAGACTTGACCGCCCGAATCGTGTCGCTTGATCCGACCTCTGTTTTAGAGATCGCTGCAGGCACCGGGGTCGTTACACGGCACATGGCGGCTCAGTTGCCCGAGCATGTCACCATCGTTGCGACGGACCTCAGCCAGCCCATGCTCGACCACGCCATCAGTATTGGTACAAGTCGTTCAGTAACGTGGCAACAGGCAGATGCAATGCGCCTTCCGTTTGGTGACGAAACGTTCGATGCTGTTGTCTGCCAGTTTGGAGTCATGTTCTTTCCCGACAAGGCAGCAGCTTTCGCAGAGGCACGCAGGGTGTTGCGCCCGGGCGGAACGTTCGTGTTCAACGTCTGGGATCGAATAGAAGATAACGAATTTGCAGACTGCGTAACGCAGTCAATAGCACAGCTGTTTCCGGCGGACCCGCCTCGATTCTTGGCGAGGCTACCGCACGGCTACTGCGACCCCACTGCAATCGCAACCGATCTGTCGCAAGGCGGTTTTACGGGAGCCCATGTGTTTGAAACCGTGACTGCGCAGAGTTCGGCAGAGTCACCTCGTGCCGTCGCCACTGCCTATTGCACAGGCACGCCACTTCGCAACGAAATTGAAGCTCGGAACGCCTCTATTTTGCGTGAGGCCACTGACATCGCGACGGTCGCAATTGGCCAGCGCTTTGGCATGGGTCCGATCACGGGGAAAATTCAGGCCATCCTCACTGCCGCGATACGTATTGCTTAGGGCAACGCTGAATAAGGGTCTATTTTTGGCATTGCCATCGGCCCTTGCTGCGTCCATTTCACAGTATGGGTTTTTGCGGCTTGTTGGCCCTACTTTTGTGTCAATTTGTCCTTGTCTTCAGGTCTTTCGACCTTCTT
>JANXVI010000356.1 GCA_025351745.1 Rhodoferax sp. | reverse complement strand
GCGCGGTTCCTTTCAGGTCGAATACACCCTGGCCCGCCGCGGCGCTGAAAAGCTGTGGGGTCTGGTGAACAACGAGCCCTACGTCAACTGCCTGGGCGCGTTGACCGGTGGCCAAGCCATGCAACAGGTCAAGGCTGGCGTGAAGGCCATCTATCTGTCCGGCTGGCAAGTGGCGGCGGACAACAACGAATATTCCGCCATGTACCCCGACCAGTCGCTGTACCCCGTGGACTCGGTGCCAAAGGTTGTGGAGCGCATTAACAACTCATTTAGCCGTGCAGACGAAATCCAGTGGTCCAAAGGTGTTGGCCCTGGCGACAAGGGTTACATCGACTACCACGCACCTATCGTTGCCGATGCAGAAGCCGGTTTCGGTGGCGTGTTGAATGCCTATGAGTTGATGAAGGCCATGATCCGCGCTGGCGCGGGTGGCGTGCACTTCGAAGACCAATTGGCTTCCGTGAAAAAGTGCGGTCACATGGGTGGCAAGGTGTTGGTTCCTACCACCGAAGCCTGCCAAAAGCTGATCGCCGCCCGTATGGCTGCCGACGTGTACGGCGTGCCGACCTTGGTGATTGCCCGTACTGATGCCGAAGCCGCTGACCTGTTGACCAGCGACTACGACGAAAACGACAAGCCATTCCTGACCGGTGAGCGCACTGCCGAAGGCTTCTACAAGACCAAGAAGGGCATGGACCAGGCTATCAGCCGCGCCATTGCTTACGCTGACTACGCCGATCTGGTGTGGTGCGAAACCGGTACGCCTGATCTGGAATTTGCCCGCAAGTTCGCAGAAGCCGTGCACGCCAAGCACCCCGGCAAGATGCTGGCCTACAACTGCTCGCCTTCGTTCAACTGGAAGAAGAACCTGGACGATGCAACCATTGCCAAGTTCCAGAAAGAACTGGGCGCCATGGGTTACAAGTACCAGTTCATCACCTTGGCCGGTATCCACAACATGTGGTACCACATGTTCGACCTGGCACAAGACTATGTTGCACGTGGCATGACTGCCTACGTCGAGAAGGTGCAAGAGCCTGAGTTCGCAGCCCGTGAGCGTGGCTACAGTTTTGTGTCGCACCAACAGGAAGTGGGCACAGGTTACTTTGACGAGATCACGACCGTGATCCAGGGTGGCAAGTCCAGCGTGACCGCGCTGACGGGTTCGACCGAAGAAGAACAGTTCCACTAAGCAGCTTGCTTCGATAATCAAGGGCCGGGCCTCTGCAAAGGGACCCGGCCTTTTTATTGTCCAAACGGGAAACTTGGAATGACGCTGTACGTATCGGATCTGGATGGCACCTTGCTGGACCGCGAGGGCAAGCTGTCCGCGCGTAGCCGCGAGGGGTTGACGCGATTGCTGGAGCAAGGCTTGTTGTTCACCGTGGCCAGCGCACGGCATGTATCGTCCATCAACAGCCTGTTGGGCGACCTGCCATTGCAGTTGCCCGTCATCTCGGGCAACGGTGCCTACATCAGTGACATGCGCAGCGGCCGCCATGAACTAGTACGCACCATAGAGCCTGCACTGGCGCAGTCCATCTTCGCCCTGGTGCGTGCGCACGGTTTATTGCCGTTTTTCGCCACCCATGGCCCCCGGGGCGACCACTTGTTTTATCAATCGCCTAGCAATGCTGGCCAGCAGAGTTTTCTGGACGAGCGCTTGAGTATTGGCGACCCACGTTTACGCCAGTCCACGCGCCTGCAAGACGAATTGATGGACCCTGTGGTGACCTTTATGCTGATCGAGCGTGAGGCACCGTTGCTGGCACTGCAGGCCGCGATACAAGAGCTGTGCGGTGACGCGGTAGAGACCCACGTGGCAGAGGACCTGTATTGCCCGGAATGGCCCTGGCTCACCGTGCACGACAAGCGTGCCAGCAAAGACCAGGCGATCCAGACATTGACCGAACGTTATGGCCTGGTAGAGCGGGAGATCGTGGTGTTTGGCGACCACGTCAACGACGTCAGCATGCTGCGCGCTGCGCACCGTGGTATTGCAATGGGCAACGCGATCGATGCAGTCAAGCAGGAGGCGCACACGGTCATCGGCTCACACCACGTGGACAGCGTGGTGGAATTCATTGAAGGTGATTGGCTGCGTCCACGCCCGTGCAGGCGACAATGAAGCCATCGCTAAAGCGTGACCCAGGACTTGGGCCCGTTTGTTCCAACTCCATCTCTATTTATCACGATGAAAGCTTTCGTCAGACTCTTCTTCAAAACTTTGCGGCTACTGCTAGGCCCGGTCATGCGTATGTGGGAAGTTGCCAGCCGCCCAAAGGCTGTCGTGCGTGCCCCGGCGCTGCAGGCGCAAATCGATGCGCAGTGCCGCGACCTTGTGTTGTACCAGTTCAAAACATGCCCTTTTTGTATCAAGGTCCGTAAAGAAATGCACAGGTTGTCCCTCAACATTGAACGCCGCGACGCGCAAAAGGAAGGGGAGCATCGTGCGGCATTGGTCCTTGGCCTGGGCCAGCCAAAAGTGCCGTGCCTGAGGATCACCGACACCGCGGGCAACAGCCAGTGGCTGGTTGAGTCCGCTGCCATCAATGCGTACTTGAGAGGGCGTTTTGGCGGAGTCGTATGAGTGACCGTTACGAAAGCGTGCAGATAGCTTCGCTCTACACCGACGCCTTCCATGTAGCAGCCCCGACCACGCCGGTGGGGCGCGAGGTTTGGCAGCGCCAACCGGGCATCTTCATACGCGCAGGCCAGCCCCAGGCAGCGCCAGCGACCGATGGGGGCGAGCCCGCGCGAGCGACTCTTTCACGAGAACTGGTTGCCGGTCAATTTGGCTTGGTGCCCAACTGGGTCAAGTCGGCGTCTGAGGCCAAGCTGCGCTCTGCCAAGTTGGTCAATGCACGTTCAGAAACGGTGACCACGTCCAACAACTTTCGCGACGCGTGGTTGAACGGGCAGCGCTGCATCGTGCCAATGATGGCGTTTCAAGAAGACGATTGGCGCAGCGGCAAGGCCGTACCCACCCGTATCGCCCGGGTGGATGGCAAACCCATGGGGGTCGCGGGCTTGTGGGAAAGCTGGACGGGGCCCGAGGGCGAGGTTATTGCCAGCTACACCCTGCTCACGGTGAGCGCCAATGGCCATGCCCTGATGCACCGCTACCAACAGCCGGGCAACGAAAAACGCATGGTGGTGATACTGAATGAGGGTGCCGTCGACGCGTGGCTGGGTGCGCGCCCGGAAAAAGCAAAAGAGTTCATGCGGGCCTATCCCGCCAATTGGCTGACCGCCAACCCGATTGAAAAGAAACGCTGATCAGGGGTTTGCAACGTGGCCCTCGGCTAGGGTGGTTTCACGCCAACACCCCGGAGCCAGCCCGTTCAGTGTGTAGGGCCCGATGGCAGCGCGGATCAGGCGCAGGGTGGGCAAGCCCACTGCGGCCGTCATGCGCCGCACCTGGCGGTTGCGCCCCTCGCGAATAATCAGTTCCAGCCACGCCGTGGGTTTGGCCTGGCGCACGCGGATCGGCGGGACGCGCGCCCACAGGCCCGACGGCTCCTCCATCACGCGGGCGCGGGCTGGCAGGGTTAGCCCGTCTTTGAGCTGCACTCCCTGGCACAAGGCCACGAGCGAAACTTGGTCTGGAATGCCATCCACCTGCACCCAGTAGGTCTTCTCCATCTTGAAGCGCGGATCGGAGATACGGGCCTGGAGTCGGCCATCGTCCGTCAGCAGTAGAAGGCCTTCGCTGTCTGCATCCAGTCGACCAGCCACATAGACATTTGGAACGGCAATGAAGTCTTTAAGTCCGCGCCATTGCCCCTCCGGCGTGAACTGGCTGAGCACACCGTAGGGTTTGTTGAAACAAATCAATCTGCGCCTCTAACGGGCAATGTCTCAGCCTTGCTTGATCACTTCTTCAAACTCTACCAGCTCCTGGACAATGGATTGGTACTTTTTGGACTTGGCCTTGTTGTCGACCCACTGCAGCGCAGCCGCTTCCAGGTCTTCTTTGAAATGGGCAAACGCCGAGTCTTTTTTGGTTTGGGTTGCCGTCTCCGAGGACCAGAGTTCGATCAGATCTGACAGGCCGTTGTCAAAATCGTCGAAGGTCTCAAGGGGGATCCACTGGCCTTTTTTATCAAACATTTTTGTCTTTCCGTAATTGCATGTATTTGAGTTTACCGGTGCGAGCGGTCGC
>JANXVI010000335.1 GCA_025351745.1 Rhodoferax sp. | reverse complement strand
GGGCGTGACGAGCAAGCAAAGGCCGTGCGCTGGGTGGCCCTGATTGGCGCGGTGGTGAGTTTCCTCATCACCATTCCGTTGTACACCCGATTTGATACCTCAACGGCTGCGATGCAGTTTGTTGAAAACACAGCCTGGATAGACCGCTTCAACGTCAAATACCATTTGGGTGTGGACGGCATTTCCTTGTGGTTTGTGCTGCTGACCGCTTTTATCAATGTAATCGTTGTTATCGCCAGTTGGGAGTCCATTACCCGTCGTGTGAATCAGTACATGGCGGCTTTTTTGATTCTCAGTGGCTTGATGATTGGCGTGTTTTCCACGTTGGACGGCTTGCTGTTCTATGTTTTTTTCGAAGCCACGCTGATCCCCATGTATTTGATCATCGGCATCTGGGGTGGACCGAACAAGATCTACGCGGCGTTCAAGTTCTTCCTGTACACGTTGATGGGTTCCCTGTTGATGCTGCTAGCCCTGATTTTTCTGTACACCAAGTCCGGCGGCAGCTTAGATCTGGCAACCTGGCATGCCCTGCGTCTGGATGCATCCAGTCAAACCCTGCTGTTCTTTGCATTCTTTGCGGCGTTTGCGGTCAAGGTGCCGATGTGGCCGGTACATACTTGGTTGCCAGACGTGCACGTCGAGGCGCCAACCGGTGGTTCCGCCGTGCTGGCTGCCATCATGCTGAAACTGGGTGCCTATGGTTTCTTGCGCTTCTCGTTGCCAATTGCACCAGACGCTGCACACGAATGGGCATGGCTGATCATTGCCTTGTCATTGATCGCCGTGGTTTACGTGGGTTTGGTAGCAATGGTCCAGCAAGACATGAAGAAACTGGTGGCCTACTCATCGGTCGCCCACATGGGTTTTGTGACCCTGGGCTTCTTTATCTTTATCGACCTGGGTATGTCAGGCGGTTTGGTACAAATGATTGCCCACGGCTTTGTGTCAGGTGCCATGTTCCTGTCCATCGGCGTGCTGTACGACCGCGTGCATTCACGTGAGATTGCCAGCTACGGAGGTGTGGTCAACACCATGCCCAAGTTTGCGGCGTTTGCCTTGTTCTTTGCCATGGCCAACTGCGGCCTGCCCGGCACCGCTGGGTTCGTTGGCGAATGGATGGTGATTCTGGCGGCCGTCAAGTTCAATTTTTGGATAGGCTTTGCTGCTGCCTCAGCATTGGTTTTTGGCGCGGCCTACACCTTATGGATGTTCAAGCGCGTCTACCTGGGCCCGGTTACCAACGACGATGTCAAAGCACTGAAGGACATCAATGCCCGTGAGTTTTTGGTGATGGCCCTGCTCGCTGCTGCGGTGTTGTGGATGGGCGTGTATCCCAAGCCATTTACCGACGTCATGGATGGCTCGGTTGCGCAATTGCTCAAGCACGTTGCGGTTTCCAAATTGAACTGATCAAACTGAATTGAGAGACGAAAGATGATTGACAAACTCAGTTGGATCGCTGCTTACCCTGATGCGATATTGCTGTCGATGGCATGCGTCATTGCGTTGCTGGACTTGGGTATCAAGACCCCCATGCGGGGTGTCACTTATGCCATCACTCTGCTGACGCTGGCTGTGGTGGCGTTGATGCAAGCAGACTTGGCGATGGGTGGGGCGACCCACTACGGTTTCGGCAACATGGTGGTCAGTGACCCGATGGGCAACTGGCTCAAGTGCTTTGCAACCATAGCCGTCATGGTGACGCTGGTGTATGGACGTCCCTATTCCGCACACCGGGGCATGTTGCGCGGTGGCGAGTTTTTCACACTCAGTATCTTTGCGTTGTTGGGCATGTCGGTGATGATTTCCGGCAACAACCTTTTGGTTATCTACATGGGGCTGGAGTTGCTGACCCTGTCCAGCTATGCGCTGGTCGCCCTGCGTCGTGACAATGCCACCGCAACTGAAGCGGCCATGAAATACTTTGTGCTGGGCGCCATGGCATCGGGCTTTTTGTTGTACGGCATGTCCATGCTTTACGGTGCGACTGGCTCGCTGGACATCACGGCCATCTTCAAGGCCATTGCTTCGGGCCAGATTCGCCACCAGGTGTTGGTGTTTGGTTTGGTGTTTATCGTCGCGGGCCTGGCATTCAAGCTGGGTGCCGTGCCATTCCACATGTGGATTCCCGATGTTTACCAAGGCGCCCCAACTGCCATCACATTGATGATTGGCGGCGCTCCCAAGTTGGCCGCGTTTGCCATGACCATGCGGTTGTTGGTCGAAGGCATGTTGCCCTTGGCCATGGACTGGCAGCAGATGCTGTTAATGCTTGCAGTGGGCTCATTGCTGGTTGGCAACTTAGCCGCCATTGCGCAGACCAATGTCAAGCGCATGTTGGCGTTTTCCACGATCTCGCAAATGGGTTTTGTGTTGCTGGGTGTCATGTCGGGTGTTGTCAGCGGCGATTCGCTGAGCTTTACCGCCAACGCTTACAGTTCGGCCATGTTTTATGTCATCACGTATGTGCTGACGACGCTGGCTGCTTTTGGTATTTTGTTGCTGCTGTCGCAAGAAGGTTTTGAAAGCGAAGAGATCGCAGACCTGGCCGGACTGAACCAACGCAGCCCCTTGTATGCCAGTGTTATGGCTATCTGTATGCTGTCGCTTGCGGGTATTCCTCCGCTGGTGGGCTTCTGGGCCAAGCTGGGGGTTTTGCAGGCCTTGGTGGCATCGGGCCAGGATTTTCATATGGGAATTGCAGTATTTGCCGTGCTGATGTCCTTGATCGGGGCCTTCTATTACCTGCGCGTCATCAAGGTCATGTACTTTGATGAACCCATCACCGCCAGTAGCGTGGTGGCACCGTTGGACGTGCGGGTAGTGTTGTGCATCAACGGCGCTCTGGTGCTGGTTTTGGGAGCAATGCCCGACGGTTTGTTGCTGTTGTGTGCTAACGCTGTGCGACAAATGCTCGGCACTTGACGGGCCTTCCATTTCCCCGTTTCAGTCGGCGGGTCAAGGCACCCCGGATTCTGGGTTGTCGAACTTCGATCGCTGCAGCCTGTTTAGAGGTCTGAACGCCCGCTTATGAAAGTACTGGATCTGCAATGTGCATTGGGCCACGTCTTTGAAGGATGGTTTGCCTCTGAGGCCGACTTTGTTGACCAGAATCATCGATCGCTCGTGCAATGTCCGCTGTGTGGCGACCCTTCGATCGTCAAAAAATTAAGTGCACCGCGTTTGTCACTATCGGGCAACCGCTCGAACCCTGTTGAACGCGAGGATGAGGGCCAGGATGCGGTAAACATGGCGATCAACAAGATTGAGCCTGCCGATGCACTCATTGCCATGGCGCGGCGCATACTGTCGGAAACCACCGATGTCGGTGACCAATTTGCCGAGGAGGCCCGCAAAATGCATTACGGAGAAAGGAAAATGCAGGGGATACGTGGCACGGCTACGCCCGACGAAACCCATGCATTGGCCGAAGAAGGCATTGAAGTACTGTCGTTTCCTTCGTCGCAGAGTCTTAAAGGGACGCTGCAGTAACAGTCCCAGAGGCTATGCGCTGACGTTGACAATGCGGCCCGTGGCTTGACCCTGGGAATTGACAACCGGTGCCGCTTGGGGATTTGTCTTCAGCGGGTTACCGCTTTGGGCACGTTGTTCGCTAGTGGCTGCGTACATTTTTTCAATCAAATTTTGTACCTTGAGCGGAACCTCGGATGTGCTGCTGGCGCGCGGAGCGCAGTAGGTTGACGCCTCGCCCTGATTACTGGTTGCGACTTTACGGACATTTTCCTGGCTGATTGCGGCTTGCTGCTCTGCGTCGCCGGCTTGCGCACGAAGGTTGTGGGCGTTGGTCTCTGCCTGGTCTGCTTCGCGGCGCGCTTGCTCCAGGCGGGCCCGCCCCAAGCTCACCTGGGTGGACGGTGTGGCACTGTTGGTGGCGGTAATGGCAACCATGACCGAAACTCGGAGGGGTGCAGGCCTTTTAAGCCGTTACGTTCAAGTGGCGCCCGGTGACCTGGCCCTGTGTATTGATCACAGGCTTGTTATGTTGCGCCTGAGCGGCTCTATGGGCTTCGTTCTCGTGGGGCTTGTTGTTGTCATGGGCCGGTGCGGGTCGGGCTTCAGCAGAGCGCTGGGGCGCGGGCTCAACGGCTGGCTTGTTGACCGATTTGATGTCCATGGTGAACTCCCATAGTGGATCAGTTTATTTTACGAGGTCACCGTAGCAAATTCAACCCCAACTCAGACATTGAACTGAAGCGCCGCCAGGCCCGCGTATACGCCGCCTTGCTGCACCAGCTGTGCATGCGTTCCTTGCTCCACCAGCTTCCCATGGTCCAGCACCACGATCAGGTCCGCCTTTTGTACGGTTGCCAGCCGGTGCGCAACGACCAGCGTTGTGCGGTCGCGCATGGCGGACTCCAGCGCCGCCTGCACCATGCGTTCGCTTTCGGCGTCCAGCGCACTGGTGGCTTCGTCTAACAGCAGCAACGGCGGGTTCTTCAGCATGGCGCGGGCAATCGCAATGCGTTGGCGTTGGCCGCCAGACAGGCGCAGGCCCCGTTCACCCAAGAAGGTGTTGTATCCCTCTGGCAGGTCGGCAATAAATTCGTCGGCAAACGCGGCCTTTGCCGCAGCTTTTACCTCGTCATCCGACGCTGTGGGTTTGCCATAGCGGATGTTCTCCATCGCGCTGCTCGAAAAAATGACTGCGTCTTGCGGCACGATGCCAATGCGTTGGCGCAGTGATTCAAGCGACATATCGCGGGTGTTGGTGCCATCCAGCACAATGCGCCCCTGCGCGGGGTCGTAAAAACGCAGCAGCAGTTGGAACACGGTGCTCTTACCAGCCCCGCTGGGGCCGACAATGGCGACTGTTTGTCCGGGGTGGATATCTAGCGAGAAATCTGACAACGCCTTTTGTTGCGGCCTGGACGGGTAGTTGAACGTAATTGCTTCAAATTTGATAGCGCTACCTGCAATAGGAACGAGGGCTGGAGCCGGATTCTTTGGTGAGACTATCGGTGATTGGGTCTCCAGCAGTTCCATCAACCGTTCGGTGGCGCCTGCCGCGCGCAGCAGGTCGCCATAGACCTCACCCAGAATCGCGAAGGCGCTGGCCAGGATGATGACGTAGACCACCGTCTGTCCCAGATGCCCTGCCGTGATGCGGCCCGCTACCACCGCTTGGGTCCCCTGAAACAGGCCCCACAGCAGCGCGGCCGACGTGGCGATGATGATGAATGCCACCAATACTGATCGGGCCTTGGCGCGGCGCACGGCAGTTTCAAAGGCGTTGTCCGTCGAGGTGGTGAAGCGCGCTGTTTCACGTCCTTCGGCGGTGTAGCTCTGCACCACTGGTATGGCGTTGAGAATTTCCGCAGCAATCGAACTCGAATCGGCAATCCGGTCCTGGCTTGCCCGCGATAGCTTGCGCACCCGTCGGCCAAACCATACGCTGGGCAGCACGATCAGCACCAGCACACCCAGCACCTGGAACATCACGTAAGGGTTGGTCCACACTAGAATACCCAGGGCACCCAGGCCCATGACCAGGTTGCGCAGGCCCATACTCAGTGATGAACCGACCACGGTTTGGACCAGGGTGGTGTCTGCGCTCAGCCGCGACAAGACTTCGCCGGTTTGTGTCGTCTCAAAAAACTCCGGGCTTTGTTTCAGCACATGGCTGTAAACCGCGTTGCGCAGGTCGGCCGTGACGCGCTCGCCCAACCAACTCACCATGTAAAAGCGAGCTGCGGAAGACAGGCCCAATGCGACCGCGACGCCAAACAGCAGGGCGAAGTGTTCACGCATGGCCATGATTTGATCACCGCGGTCGCCCTTGACCAACCCACCGTCGATCAGGCTTCGCAGCGCCAGGGGGAAAGCCAGAGTCGCCACGGCGGCGAGCACCAGGAACACAAACGCCAGGAAGATACGCCCGCGGTAGGGATGGAGAAACGGAAGCAAGCCAGACAATGACTTCGGATTTTGTGGTTTGGGACGTTCTGTGGTCATGTAGTTGTATGTGGGGCAAAAAGCACGGGAGACAAGCGTTTATTGCATCCCCGATCATAGGCGGGCCAAGCTTGGTAAGGCGGCATCTGCTATTCTTTACACGTGCAGCGGTCAACCGTCACCGCCCCAGTCCCGTTCAAAGTCTGCTGCGTATAGATAAATGCAATCAACCAACCCAGAGGAAAAAAACATGAAACGTACTATTTTGGCTGTTTTGTCGGTCGCTGCCAGTATTGCCGCCACCGGCCCCGCGTTTGCGGATGAGGCTTTGGCCAAGGCCAAAAACTGCATGGCTTGCCACGCGGTTGACAAAAAAGTGGTCGGTCCAGCCTACAAGGATGTGGCCAAGAAGTACGCCGGTGATGCCAAGGCTCCGGATATGTTAGCCGCCAAGATCATCAAAGGCGGTTCTGGCGTGTGGGGCCCTGTGCCCATGCCCGCAAATGCGCAGGTCAACGACGCCGAAGCCAAAAAACTGGTGGCCTGGGTACTGTCTCTGAAATAGCAGCGCAATTTACTGCGCTGGCTGCCTCGAAAAACCCGCCTTGTGCGGGTTTTGTGTTTTATAGGCGAATCGGCGCGGCGTAACCTGTCATCTCCAGGTAGCCACGGCCCACCAGCCTGTGGTTGCTGTCCCAAACCTCACAAAGGCCTTCCCAGTAAATGGCACCGGTGGATGCGCGGCTGTCAAGCTCCTGGTCGTCCAGCACGGCGCGAACGGTATAGAAGTCGGCAGGCGTTCGCACCAACCACTCCACCGGATAGCTGGCACGGCTGAGGGCGCTCTTCCATAGGCGCAAAGGCTGAAACACGACCTCGCCGCGTTGAAAATTAAACAGCTTGTTCTTGGTGCGGAACGAGCCGCCATCCCACATTGCTGCGCCGCTTTTGTCGCGCACGCGAAACGCTGTCAACGCACTACCATCCAGCAGATTGATGCCTATCCAGTCCCAGCCAGACGCATCTGGTGGCAGCATTTCATTGCTCCATTCATGGTCCAGCCATGCCGTGCTGCCAGCACCCACAGTATGGCGTTTGCCTTTCAGCACTAGCGCGCCGCCGACCTGCAGATGTGGCATGCTGTAGTAGTAGCTGGTTTGTTTGGGATCGGGCCCCTTGCGGGACAAGCCCTGGTCGCCTTGCAGCAACACCGGCTGGCTTGCGCTCAGACGCAGTGCCAATGAAAAGTCTGCGCCTTCAATCATCGCCTGCAAGTCGCCGCCCTGGCGCTGCAGCGACCAGTTTCGCAGCACAATGCCGGTGTCTTTCTCGCTTGCAGAAGCCGTGTCCAGCGGGTTCTGGCCCGGTTCTGCGCCCGAGGACCGCGCAATACGTTGGTCGTGCCACAGTTTCTTACCGTTGATATCGGTCAACGCCGCATGCGCAAAAATGAGCTGGCGTACCGCCAGTTGGGACTGCATACCCTGCGTCTTGGCGATCCGGCTGCGAAAGAACGTCACCTGAAATCCAAAAAGCGGTGCAGCATCTGGCGCCGAGCCGACGCCGTTGACAAACCCAGTGACATACCACCACTCGGTACCAAAGTCTGGATGCGCGCCGGCATCTTTGGGAAAAACCAGCGGGGCCCGAGTCAGCGCATTGGCGCTTGGATGAAGACCAAGGCCCATTCCCAGGCTTCCCACACTCAACAAGCCCGTTCCCAGCAAGCGGCGGCGTGGAAGTGCAGTGGGATATATGGTTAAGCCCATGAATGCTGTGTTCCCCAAACATTGTACGGCCGCAAAATTCCAGAGCTACAGGCAGTGGTGTACTTCAGAGGCATGGGTTGGCAATCTCCGTTTTTGAGGATGGTATAGGCGTGGGGCACTGCGTCGGCTTGGTTTGGGTCTGTACGGCAAACTACGGACGGTCCTTCAACAGCAACGTAAGCTGAAAAGTGTCTCTCTTGAGAACCCTACGCCCAACTTTACAAGACTTCCTTTGTCTCCACACTGAGGACACTGCGCTATTTCATAATAGGACCGTAAAACAGCGCCTGCCATCTCCCCGAACGACCCGCGTGCCTCAGCCGTACTTGCGAGCTTGCAGGGTCGCAATCGGTCAATCAATGACAGTGATGACCGTGTTGACAGGGGGGGCGGCCGGAATCAAACATTTGGTGCCCGAACGCCGCAAGGTTGATGCAGTGTGTTCCACTTCCCTCTCTGCTACACCAAACCACGAGTTCCACACCATGCATCGCATCCTTGTAACTGGAGCAACCGGTCAAGTCGGCTCGGCGGTGATCTCGGCGTTACTCGCCCTTGGCGGCAACCTCATTCGCGCAGGGGTGCGCGATATCTCGAAGGCGGCCGAGAAATGGGGGGGCGATGCGCGCTTGCAACTGGTGCCCTTCGACTACTTCGACCCCGCCCGCCAAGACGCTGCGTTGGCCGACTGCGACAGTCTCTTTTTGCTGCGCCCGCCGCGCCTGACCGAAGACTTCGGTGACCTCATTTCGCGGGCGCGGCAACACGGCGTTGCGCACATCGTTTTCTTGTCGGTTCAAGGAGCAGAGCGCAATCGGTTCATCCCGCACCACAAGATCGAACAACGACTTGTTGCCGGCGGCGTGCCGTACACACTGTTGCGGCCGGCCTACTTCATGCAGAACTTCACCAGCACGCTCCACGCTGAATTGGTGCGCCGGCACCGCATCTTTCTGCCGGCAGGCAACGCCCGGTTCACGCTGGTAGATGTTGAAGACGTTGCGCGCGTGGCGGCCCAGGTGCTCACGCAAGCCGGCACATGGCACCACCGGCAAGCCTACACCTTGACGTCGCATACGCCGCTCAGCTTTGCACAGATGGCTGATCAGTTGACTAGCGCATTGGGATTGCCCATCAGTTATGTATCACCCAACCCATGGCGCTTTTACCGCACCCTGCGGCGCGACGGGGTTGAGCCCGGCCTGATTCTCGTGATGATGATGCTGCACATGCAGCCCCGATTCACGGGCACGCCACCTGTCACGCCGACCGTGTTCGAACTGACCGGCCAAGCGCCCGTCGAGTTTGCACAATTCGTGGCGAACCATCGCGACGAGTTGCTCCCTGTACCTGACAAACTTCAATCTTGATGTTTAGTGCTTGTCGACGTACCGTTTGAACGACCGTCGTAAGCGCGAAATTCCAATGCCATCGCGACCTTGCAGGCGATAAGGTCAGTTGCAAACCCGATCCCTAAGCGCCACGACAAAGGAATCTTACCCCCTTCCTTGCGAATATTTACCGGATCTAAACAGAGCTGTCGTGGGCATCGAAGCCTACGGGTTTGGCAGGGACAGTAGCCACGCGGCTAGAGTCTTCGTTGCTTAGCATGGTGCCCGCAACGGCAGCGCCCAATGCGCCAACCACGGTCCCGAGCGTGCCGCCCACCACCACTCCCAGTGGGCAAGCGACCACGGCGCCGATGGCAACACCGGTCGCCGCGCCGGCCACCACGCCGCCACCCGTCAAAACCGAGTTGGCTTCGCGCTCAGCCTCCTCTGGACTTAACGCAAACTGTGCCTCAAACGATGGGTCTTGTGAGGGAATGCCGTGGCTTTGCTGCGCGTGCTCGGCAAGATCTTTGTCAACCGGTGTCGTGTTCAACGCAGTGGGAGCGGGTAGGTTCATGAAAATCTCCTGATAAGTTGTCGATTAATGAGCTCACATATAGATATCTTCAATCTGCACCCATGCCCTTGTTGAATCAGTCTGCTGGCACACACATACCAAATGCCGGAGGTCGGTCTCGCCCAGGCGGGTTGCCTTCTGGTTCACCCTGCGTTTGGTGCGATTGACGTTTTTGATCGCGGTGCCTTGGACGGTGGCGCATTACAGCGATCGGGTGTTTTCAGTGGAAGCTTTTGGGGATGGCCATGGCAGAAATATTGCCAGTTTGGCTCACGGTGGCGTTGGTCGAATTGGTCGCAGCAGACTTGCCTTGCAGGTGGTTCCGGCGTGTTGCATATGGACTGGGTTGACCAGCGTACAGATAGAAGTGAGACACACGGATAGGCTTTAGTGCTATTCACTTTGAAGGAGTGTTTTCATGCAAAAGATCTTGGTAAATCTGGAAACCAAGTTTTGGCAATCCATGGTTGACCAAGACACAGACGCCGCGCTTGCCCTCCATTGTGAGCCGACCGTGATGCCATCAGCAAAGTGAAACCGGCAAGCGTCCTGTCCAAAGGTCGATCACCGCTGACGTTTTTCGCGTTGGTGTTTGCACTGTCTTTTCCATTTTGGTGGATCGGAGCGATGTCTGACCTGCAACTGATGCCAGGTCTATCGATCAGCGCGCTCATGGCTTTCTGCCCCATGTTTGCAGCACTGCTACTGGTTCGCCGAGAGGGCAGTTTGGTTGCCGTTGGGGGTAGAGAACGTGTGCTGCGGTTGCTGAAACGGTCCTTCGACTTCAAGCGCATCGGTGACAAGCGCTGGTATCTGCCCATTCTCCTGCTGATGCCCCTTGTCAGCCTGATCGTGTATGCACTGATGCGCTGGCTTGACCTGCCACTACCCAATCTGCCCGCTCAGGCGCTGTCCTTGACTGAGGTGCTTCCGGGGCTGCCCTCGATGCCAACACTGCTGATGTTTGCGGCCTTCTTCGTCGGTGCGCTCGGCGAAGAATTGGGATGGTCCGGCTTTATCCTCAACCCCCTGCAGCAGAGGCATAACGCGCTGCAGTCTGGTTTGATGTTGGGAGCCGTGGGGGTCCTGTGGCACCTGGTTCCGCTGCTGGTTATGCACCGAACACCCGCTTGGATTGCCTGGTGGTGCCTCTACGCCTTGGGATTCCGAATTCTGATCGTTTGGCTCTTCAATAACACGGGTGGCAGCGTGTTCGCTGTCGCACTGTTTCACGCCGCGCTGAACCTCAGCTTTATGCTATTCCCCGTCAACGGCTCGCACTTCGACATGCGACTCGGCGGCTTGGTTACGGCGGGCACCGCCGCGGCGGCTGTGATGCTTTGGGGGCCGAGGACTCTGGCCCGATACACGGCCTCCAGTCGCGCGCGATTGAAGTGGATGGCAGTGGCGCTGGTTATCCTGGCGCTCGTGATTGCGGGCGCGCTGCACTTCGCCATGCCCGTTTTCCGATTCCCCCGTCCCACAGGGACCTATGCGATCGGCACGCTAACCTACCACTGGGTGGATACCTCGCGCGCGGACATCTTCAATGTCGATCCGAACGCACGCCGCGAACTGATGGTGCAGATCTGGTATCCCGCCAAAGCTGCCCCTTCCGCCACGCATGCACCGTACCTGCAAGAGGCCGACGCCGTGATGGCGGCCTTTGCGCGTATCCATGACCAACCAAGGTTCCTCTTCAGCCAGTTCAAATACGTGACGACGAATGGTGTGTCTTCTGCCCGCGTGGCCGATGGCCAAGCAATCTATCCTGTTCTGATCTTCCTGGAAGGTCTTACCGGCTTTCGGCAAATGAACACGTTCCAGGTTGAGGAATTGGTTTCAAGAGGCTACATTGTCGTCGCTATCGACCAGCCGGGCACCGCCGCGACCGTCGTGTTCCCGGATGGTCGCGAGGCCTCTGGCTTGCCTGTGCTGCAGTCTCAGGCCCTGATCCGCCCCAGCCATATAAACGGCGAGACGGCGCCACTGCTGCACGGCCGGACGCTTGCAGCCAGAAGCATCGTCCCGTTCCTCGCGCAAGACGTCAGCTTCACGTTGGATCAATTGGCCGCACTCAATCAGTCGGACCCAAACCACGTCTTGACTGGACGGCTTGACCTGCAACGCGTAGGTGTGTTCGGCGTCTCGCTGGGCGGCATCGTCGCGGGCGTTGCCTGCCTGCATGAGCCGCGTGTGCGGGCCTGCCTGATGATGGACGCGCCGATGGCGACCGACGTCGTAGCAACCGGGCTTGCCAAGCCCGGCAGGTGGATCACCCGGGATGCGGCCAGCATGCGGCTGGAGCGGCAACGTAGCGGTGGCTGGTCAGAGGCAGACATCGAAGCGCATCAAACCAGTATGCGCGCCGTGTACGAAGCATTGCCAGGCCCGGGCTACTTCGTGCGGGTGCCCGGAGCGTTCCACAGCAACTTCACGGATGTTCCCAACTGGACACCGCTGGCCCCATGGCTGAACTTGGCTGGGCCGATGGATGGGCAACGGGCGCACGACATCATCAACGCTTACTCATTGGCCTTTTTCGATCGACACCTCGCGGGTCGCGCCGCGAAGCTTCTCGACGGGCCGACACCTCTGTATCCGGAGGTGCTGTTCGAATCCCATCGCCCCTGATTTCATTACCCTCAGGCCGAAGACTCTGCGCTCGCTACCCGCGGACATCATGATCCCATGAAGTTCTCAAATGCCTCAACCCCCAGCGGCCGCGCAAACCAATAGCCCTGCCCAAAATCGCAGCCAGCCGCCATCAGCAAGTCGCGCTGCTCGCCAGTCTCCACCCCTTCCGCTACGACCTGCATGCCAAGGTCATGGGCTAGCAGGATGATGGCTCTGCAAAGTGCCAGATCGGTCGATGCGGGTTTGAGGTTGCGTACAAACGACTGGTCTATCTTGATGAAGTCGATCTCGATTTTTTGCAAGTAGGTCAGTGACGAATAGCCGGTGCCGAAATCGTCCAGCGAGATGGCAATGTCCGCTGCACGCAGCGTGTCCAGTTGCTGTCGCACATCCTCGTTGGTGTCCAGCAGCAGGCCTTCGGTGATTTCCACCGCGATGCTGGTGCCGTCCAGGCCCATGGACTGCAATTGGGTGCTCCAGGCCTGCTGACTCGTGTCTTGACGGTGGAACTGCACAGGAGACTTGTTGACACTGATCTGAAAATCCTCGCCAAAACGCTGCCGCCACAGCGCCACTTGCCGGGCCGCTTGTTGAAATACCCATTCACCAATGGCGAGAATCAGCCCGGTGGACTCCGCAATGGGGATAAATTGTGCCGGGCTCACCATGCCGCGCTGCGGGTGCTGCCAGCGCAGCAGCGCCTCAGCCTTGTGCACGCGGCCGCTGGTCAGGTGGACGATGGGTTGATAGACCAGCGCAAACTGCTGCTGTGGCAAGGCCAGGCGCAGATCGGCCGCCAGTCGGGCGCGCAACAGGGCTGCTTCTTGCAAAGCGGGTGTGTAAAAGCTGAAGCGGTTGCGCCCAGCTCCCTTTGCCACATACAAGGCCTGGTCGGCCTGTTTAAGCAGCTCTTCCCCTTGGGTCGTGTGCAGAGGGTAGATTGCAACGCCTATGCTGGCCGACACAAAGACGTGCTCTGCCCCCAGTACGAACGTGTTTGCCAAACGGGCCAATATGTTGTGCAGGATGGCTTCTACCTGGTCGTGGCTTTGCGCATCGCACAACACCACGGTAAATTCGTCTCCGCCCATGCGCGCTACTGTGTCGTTGGCACCCACGCACTCCAGAATGCGCTGCGCTGCCTGCACCAGTAGCCTGTCCCCGTTGTCATGGCCCAGCGTGTCGTTGACCTCCTTGAAGTGGTCCAGGTCAATGAACAGCACCGCCAGTTTTTTTTTGGACTGTTGGCACCGGCGCATCGCGTTGTCCAGCCTTTCGCGCAGCATACGGCGGTTTGGCAGGCCGGTCAGGGTGTCGAAGTGCGCCTGCTTCCAGATCAGCGATTGCGCACTTTTGCGGTCTGAAATATCGGTGTGTGTGCCGATCATGCGCAGGGGCACACCGTGCGCGTCACGGCTGATGACCATGCCACGGGTCAGCACCCATTTCCACGTGCCGTCTTTGCACAATACACGGTGTTCGTTGGTGTAGGTCTCGGTCTCGCCCTTGAAATGGGCTTCGCGGTCGCGTTGCATTTGGGCCACGTCGTCGGGGTGCGTACGCCCGTCCAGCGCGTCTGACCGGTCTGCAATTTCTTCTTCGGCAAAACCATAAATCTCTTTGCAGCGCCGGGAGTAAAACTCCACCCCGGTCTGCACATACCAGTCCCATACCCCGTCGCCGGTGCTCTCCAAGGCCAGTTTCCAGCGCTCTTCGTTCTGTGTCAGCGCCAACTGGGCCAGGTGGGCGGCGGTGATGTCTTCTACGGTTCCTTCGTAGTAGAGCAGGGTGCCGTCGGCATCGCGTACTGCATGCGCCGATTCACGCACCCAGAACGCGCCGCTGCGGCGCGGGCTTTGGACTTCGGACACAAAATTGATGATCGCATTGTCTCGGTCCAGCAATTCGCGCAGTTCTTTGCGCCGCGTGGGGTCCACGTACCACGAATCGGAATTGGTGTTGATCGCCTCCAGCCACTGGGCTTCGGTGTCGTAGCCATTCATGCGCACCAGGGCCGTGTTGGCGCGCAAGACCGCGCCCGTAGGGCTGGTGCAGTAAGCGCCAATGGGCAAAAATTCGAACAGGGTTGACATGCTTTGCTTGCTACCAATCTTCCTTGACGGCCAATACCGCGTCACGCCCGGCGGCAGCCCGGCCTGCCATCCAGGCCGTCAGTGTGCCAGCAATTACTACGGATGCCGCCAATGCCAATAGACGCAGCGCGGGCAGGCTCAGTTCCATGCTCCAGTGAAAGCTCTGCGGATTGACGACATGCACCAACACCACCGACACTGCCAGCCCCAGGCCCATGCCGGCAATCGCGCCCAGCGTGGTCCAGGCCAGGCCCTCGGCGGCGACCACCCGCAGCACCTGGCGGCGCGTCAGGCCCAGGTGGACCAGCAAACCAAACTCCTTGCGCCGCGCCAGCACCTGGGCGCTGAAGGACGCCGCCACACCAAACAATCCTATGCCGATAGCCACCGCCTGCAACCAGTAGGTCACCGCAAAGCTGCGGTCGAAGATGCGTAGTGTGGTGTCGCGTATCTCGCGCGCCGAGCCAAAATCCATCAAGCGGCCGGCCTCGCCGCCTGGCGTGTGGGCTTGCGTGTCGGCCAGTTGGCGCAGCGATTGCTCCAGTGCAGGCAGGTCGGCATCGGGCTCCAGCCACAGCGCTAGGTCGTTGACGCGCGTGTCGCCGCTGAGGCGCTCGAAATCGGCTTGGTCTATGGCAATCGTGCCAAACTGCCGGGCATAGTCTCGCCACACGCCTGCTATAAAAAAAGTAGCGGGTTGTGCAGGTTCGACGAGGGCTAGAGGCCTAAATTGCTTAGAGAGGGGGGCGTAGACCGTGCCTGGGCGGGCGCCGTGCAAGTCCACCATCGCCTCACTGACATAGATGCCGATTTGCCCCGCAGGCACCAGTAGGGTCTCGCCAACCATCGGCAAGCCTCGGTTGGGCCCAGCCTGGGGGCCCAACGGCCGGGCAATCAGTGTGACTGAAGGCTGCGCCGGGTCGGGCAAAAACTGTTGGTTGCGCTGGGTGGCCAGGCGCTGCACGCCTGGCAGTCGTGCTGCAGCCTCCACAAAGGCGGGCTCGAAGTAGGCAGTGTCTTGCGCGCTTGCGCTGGTGGCGCTGCGCACGTACAGCGCGGCGGGCAATACCGTGTCTAGCCACTGCGTGACCGATGTCCTAAAGCTCGCCACCATCACCGTAAGCGCCACCGCCAAGCTTAGCGACGCCACCACGCCACTCACCGCCACGGCTGCACTGCCGCGCACCCGGCGTGCACGCTCAACCGCCAGCAACGGCAACGCACGGCGGGCAACCAGCGGTGCAATGCGGTCTAGCACCACGCCCACCAACCATGGCAGTCCGGCAATGCCACCCACCAGGATAAGGCCCACACTGGCATAGGCGGCCAGTGGCACGCCCCACACCGGCGGCATCAATGCCAGCAGGCCACCTGCCAGCAACAAGCAGGTCGCCAATATGGCGTGGTTGTGGGCGTTCGGCGCGGTTCCCAAGCCCTTCAGGGTTTGGGCGGCGGGCAGCCCCTGCGCCCAGCGTGCTGGCCACCAGGCGCCGACCAATGCCGCCAGCATCCCCAGCGCCCCAAAAACCGCAGCCGCTACCGGGCTCCATTGCAAGGCGGGAGCGCCGCCAGAGAAATAGCCACCGCCCAAGTCACCTCCCAGCAGGCGCAAGGCCAACGCCGCCAGACCCGTGCCCAGCGCAATACCCAAGACGCTGCCGACCAAGCCCAGCGCCAGCGCTTCCAGCAACACTAGGCGCAGGCGCTGGCCGCCGGTCAACCCCAATACGCCGAGCAGCGCAAACTGCGGGGCACGTCGGCTCACACTCAGGGCCAGTACCGAAAACACCAGAAAGCCCCCAGTAAACAGTGCTACCAATGCCAGCACCGTTAAATTAACCCGGTAGGCGCGCGACAGCGTAGACATGCGCTCCAGCGTGTCGCCCGGTTCCACCAGCTGGGCCGTGTCAGGCCAGTTGGACGCGGCCTGCACGGTGCTTACAAAGGCCTTGCGGTCTACACCCGCGCGCAGTCGCAGGTCCAGTCGAGTCAATCGACCGGCTTTTTCGAACAGGTCTTGCGCGGCAGCAATGTCCATCACGGCCAGCGGCGGGCCGGAGGCGCGCACCGTTCCCGCCACCCGCACGGTCTTGATCTGCAAGCCCCACTGCAATTGCAGGGTATCGCCGGGTATGCGGCTGCGCGCGCTGGCATTCAAAAACACGGTGTCGGGCGCAAAAATGTCGAGCCGGTCTGCGGTGTTAGCGGGCAGAGGAACCAGGTCTGGGTTCAGTTGCCCCACCTGCAGGGCATCCACACCGACCATGCGCAACAGCACGCGAGACGATTCGCCGAACTTTGCAGACGCAGCGTTGGGGTCCACCGCGTTCAGCGCATAGCTGCTCAGCTCCAACACCGGGCTGGCCAGGGCCACATCGGGGTTGCGGAGCATGCGCGGAAGCAGCAGGTCGTCAATACCTGTGTTTGTGCCGGTGCGGGCGCGCAGCTCCAGGTCAGGCTGCCCGCCAACCGAGCGCACGGCTTTCGCAAACTCATCCAACGCCGATGCGTTGATCACATGCACCGCAAACGCCAGTGCCACATCGGGGTGGCGGGCCATGCGCGCCAGCAGCAGGTCGTCAATGCCGGTGGTGACGCCGGTGCGGGCACGCAGCTCCAGGTCGGGCTGGCCACCGACGGAGCGCACCGCCTGGGCAAATTCGTCCAGCGCCGACGCATTGATCACATGCACCGCAAACGCCAGCGCCACGCCCAGCATCACCGACACCACGGCCGCTGCATTGCGCCACGGGTGTTTGCGCAGCTCTTGCCACGAGAAGGTGATCAGCAAAGGCACCAACGGTGAATACATGGCGTGATTGTCATGGGATTCTGCGAAGCGTTCGAGGACAATCGATGGATGCCTGATTTGCTGCACTGAAGCTCTGCGCCACCGCATACCCATTGAACATCCGAAACGCATGACCTACAACATTGAAACGTGCTTGAAAAACTTGGCAAAACTCAGCATGCTGATGGCGCTTGGTTGCAGCACTGCCTACGCTGCCGAATTGCGCGTGTTGGCCCATGCATCCTTCGCACTGCCCAAGCCCTTGCTGGCCCAGTTTGAGAAAGAGGCGGGCGTCACGTTGCGTATCACCAAGGCGGGCGACGCGGGGGAGATGCTCAACAAGCTGATACTGACTCGTGCCAACCCGATCGCGGATGTAGTGTTTGGCATCG
>JANXVI010000305.1 GCA_025351745.1 Rhodoferax sp. | reverse complement strand
GTTGTCGTGGGCCTCGATAGCAAGTCTGTCGTGCTCGGCTACCCAACCGCCCTGCTCCCGCTGCCTGCACTGCTGTGCATGGTTGCAATTGGAGCCATGGCCTTGATCGAACTGATCCAACAAACACCGCTGGACTTGGGTCACGGCGCAGAAGTGGAATAACCCGATATGTCTAACGAAGGTCTGGCCTTTATCGTCTTCTCCGTCGGCATGCTCGCCTTGATGGGCATCGGCATGAACATGGCACTGGCGCTGGTATTGACCGGCGCGGGCATGGCCTGGGTGTTGGGGTTTTGGGACACGCAGTTGTTGGCCCAAAACCTGGTGGCCGGTGTGGACAGCTTTCCACTGTTGGCCGTGCCCTTTTTCATACTGGCTGGTGAGTTGATGAACAGGGGCGGCATCAGCCGACGCATCATCACCATGGCGCAGGCCTGGGTGGGGCATATCCGCGGCGGGCTGGGTTATGTGGCCATTGGTGCGGCAGTGTTGATGGCTAGCATGAGCGGCTCGGCCCTGGCGGACACTGCGGCACTGGCCACCATCTTGATGCCCATGATGCGCCAGCAGGGCTACCCCATGCACACGTCGGCTGGCTTGATCGCGTCGGGCGGCATCATCGCACCCATCATTCCACCCAGCATGCCGTTTGTGATCTATGGCGTCACTACCAATACGTCGATCTCGGCGCTGTTTATATCGGGCATCGTGCCGGGACTGATCATGGGCGTGGGGCTGATTGTGGCGTGGCGTTGGGTACTGCGTGATTTGGACCTGCCCAAGGGAACGCCCTTACCGCTGAAAGAGAAGCTTCGCGCCACGGTCAAAGCTTTCTGGGCCATGCTGATGCCCATCATCATCATTGGCGGCATGAAAAGCGGTGTTTTTACCCCGACCGAGGCTGCAGTAGTGGCGGCCTTCTATGCACTGGTGGTTGCCCTGTTTGTACACCGCGAAATGAAGGTTGCAGAAGTGCATGGCGTGCTGGTGCGCGCTGCCAAGACGACGGCCATCGTCATGTTCCTGTGTGCGGGTGCCCAAGTGGCCAGTTACATGATCACGCTGGCTGACCTGCCCAATGTGCTGACCGGCTGGCTGGGCCCGTTGGTGGAAAGCCCCAAACTGCTGATGCTCGTCATGATGGTGGTGCTGATCGTCATCGGCACCGCGCTGGACCTCACGCCCACCATTCTGATCTTCGCCCCGGTCATGTTGCCCATCGCCGTAAAGGCGGGCATAGACCCGGTTTACTTCGGCCTGATGTTCGTGCTCAACGGCGCCATCGGCTTGATCACGCCGCCGGTGGGCACGGTGCTCAATGTGGTGGCGGGTGTGGGGCGCTTGTCGCTGCACCAAGTTATCAAGGGCGTGAACCCGTTTTTGCTGACCTACACCGTGATCCTATTTCTTTTCGTGCTGTTCCCGCAGATCGTCACCGCGCCGGTGGCGTGGATGCGCTAATTCATTCAACCCAGGAGACTTTCACCATGACCTTTCTTCGCCGCACGCTCATTGCCACCACTACCGCTGCCCTGCTGGGCGCTTCCTTCGCGTCCATCGCGCAGGACATCAAACCCCGCCTGATCCGCTTTGGCTATGGACTCAACGAACAAAGCAACCAGGGCCGCGCAGCAAAGGTGTTCGCCGATGCTGTGGAGAAGGCCTCTGGCGGCAAGATGAAGGTGCGCGCCATTGGTGCCGCCGCGCTCGGCCCCGACACACAAATGCAACAGGCGTTAATTGGTGGTGCGCAAGAGATGATGGTGGGGTCCACCGCCACGCTGGTCGGTATCACCAAGGAAATGGCGCTGTGGGACACGCCCTTTTTAATCAGCAACACCAAAGAAGCCGATACGCTGCTCGACGGCCCCATTGGCGTCAAGATCCGCGCCAAACTGCAAGAAAAAGGCTTGGTCGGCTTGGCGTATTGGGAAAATGGGTTTCGCAACCTGACCAATAGCAAGCGCGCCATCACCAAGATGGAAGACCTGGACGGCGTCAAGCTGCGGGTCATGCAAAACAATGTGTTCCTGACCAGCTTTCAGACCCTG
>JANXVI010000301.1 GCA_025351745.1 Rhodoferax sp. | reverse complement strand
GCGCGTCCAGCCAAAGCTGAGCAGGGCCTGGTTGTTCCAGTTGTGGATGCGGCCGCGGCTGTCGGTCAGCACGATGGCGTCTTGCGCGTTTTCCAGTACCGCGTGGTAGGCCTCGTTCGCCTGCTCCAGCAAATTGGCGCGGTCAGCATGGGCCTCGGCCAGTTGGCGCTGGTGACGCTCTTCGGCCCGCGCGCGTTCGGTCTCATGGGTCACTTGCATGGCGACCGCACGGTTGCCCGCCTCTTGGCTGTGGGTGACTTCGCGGGCAGCGATGGCTTGCTTGGCTAGTTGAAATGCTTTTTGCGTATCGCCTGCGTTGGCATAGGCTTGCGCCACTACCTCCAACAAGTCACCGGGGACGGTGTAATCCTCTATGGTGGCGGCGGCATCCAGCGCCTGCTGCAGGTAGTGCAATGCAGCGCTGGCAGCGGCCATGTGGGGCGGATACGGCAGCGCATGCCGCGTGTGGATGTCGGCCAGTACCCGCAGCGCGGCGATGCGGCGGTAGGCGTCGGAGGTTGCACTCGCCAGGGCATCTTGCGCCGCTTGCAAGGCGGCCTCGGGTTGTCCCAGTTCCAGCAGCGCCCGGGCCTGCCCGCGCAATGCTTCGGTCAGTAAATCAGCCTCGCCTACTGCCACAGCCCGTCGCTCTAATTGGCGAAAAATGTCCAGTGCGCTGTCCCAGTGTTTGAGGTCGAGTTCGACATCGGCCAGGTACTGTATTGCCATGGCGTAATAGCGCGAGGCAGGCTGCGGTGCCAACATCACCAGCGCTTCGCGCAGCAGGTCCGCTGCGGCATCGAGGCGTTCCAACAGGCGCAGGGTCTCGGCGGTTTGCAGCAATGCCAGGGCTATCAACCCGGGCCAGCCCGTGTGCCGCGCAAGGTCTTGTGCGCGTTGCATCCATTCGAATGAGGTCTTGTAGTCATTGAGGCTGTTGAGGTTGCCGCCAATGTTGGTACCGGTGGTGATGGCGCGCCGCTTTTGCCCGGTGGCCAGGGCCAGCGGGTAGCTCTTGGTGAAGTGCCGCATGCCTTGCAGGTAGTCGCCCCCCTGGCCAGCGAGCAGGCCCCAGAAATCCTCGACCGCGGCGACGGCGGCGGGGTGCAGCTCCGCAGAGTCCGTGGTGAAGCATGCTGTGCCCATGGCCTTGGCCGCCGCCACGTCACGAAAAGCCAAAAATCCCGCCATGGCGGCTTGCGCCATCGTCACGCGCACGGGGTCGTGCCCCGTGGCTGCTGCTGCCGCCGCCTCCAGCTCGGTATGCGCTTGCGACAGGCTGCCCTGGCCGGCCGCCACCATGGCCAGCAGCCAACGGGCATCGGCGCGGCACAGGGCGTTGGCGGCGGAGCCCAGGGGGCCATCGTCGAAACCCATCAGCACGCCATGGGCCGTGGCCTTGGCGGCATCCAGTTCGCCAAACAGCCACTGGGCCTCTGCGCGCACCAGTTGCAGGCGGGCGGCATCGTGGGGGTGCTGCTGTTCAACACAGGCTTCGGCCACATCGGCAAGTGCCAGCGCCTGCTGGGTATCGCGCTGGCGCATCTGCCAGGCAAGCGCCACCAGCGCGGGCAGGCGTTGGTCGGCCGTGGACGCCTGCAGCGCGGCCTCCAATACCGCGACGGCTTCGTCGGTCGCGAAAAATTCCAAGTCCAATGGACGCATGGCGCTTACCGAAAATGAGTTCCCGCCATCATAGGCGGTGCGGGGCGCAAGGCCAACGGCTGGGTAGGCTGGGGTTTGGAGTGAGGTCTGTAAGCGTTTTCGGCCGCTAGCCCTCGTGGAACATTCGTAAACAGCTATCAAAAGCGTAGCAGCTCACTTAAACCCCTGGCGGCTGAAGTTTTGTGCCCGCTGCGCTGGCCGTGCCTTACCACGTCACTTCTTTGGGCTATCGGTGGGCATGCCTGTCGGGTCCATCCACATCGCGCCCCAGATGTGGCCGTCGGGGTCCGCCATGTCACGGGTGAACATGAAGCCGTGGTCCTCGGGCGGGTTGATGTCGGCCGTTCCGCCGTTGGCGGCTGCAGCTGCGTTCATGGCGTCGACCGCTTCCCGGCTGTCGCAGGAAACATTGAGCGCCACTTCACTGGACGTGGACGGCGGTATGGGCCGGGTCGTGAAGGTGCGCCACTTGGCATGGGTAAGCAGCATCACGCTGATGGTCTCGCTCCAGACCATGCACGCGGCCGAGACATCGCTGAACTGCGGGTTTTTCTCAAAACCGATGGCGGTGTAAAAGGCCACCGACGCGGCGAGGTCGCTCACCGGCAGGCTGATGAAGATTTTTTTGGTCATGCTTGCAACTCACATTTCCACAATCGTCTGAAAGCCGCCATGGATCAGGCGTTTGCCGTCGTAGGGCATGGGGTTGGCTTCCAATGTCATGCGGGGATCGGCCATGAGCTGCTTCCATCCCGCGTCTCGCACTGCGCGCGAGGGCCATACTATCCATGAGAACACGACGGTTTCGTTCTCTTCTTTTTTAACCGCCATGGGGAACGAGGTGAGCTTGCCATCCGGCACATCATCACCCCAACACTCCACGACCTTCAGTGCGCCAAATTCCTTGAAGAGGGGCGCGGCCTGGGTGGCGTGTTGGATATACTTTTCCTTGTTCTCGGTGGGCACTGCTGCCACAAATCCATCGACGTATTGCATGTTCATCTCCTTGTGTTGGTTTGAATCAGGCAGAAAGTTCGCTGGCAAGTGGCGTGAAGGATTGAAACCCGCTGACATCCAACTCCCGCACCGGCCGCACTTCGATGCTGCCGTGTAGCACCGGTGGGATCTTGGTGGCCAGGCGAATGGCGTCGTTCAGGTCAACGGCCTCCAGCAGGTAGAAGCCCGCCAGTTGCTCCTTGGTTTCGGCAAAGGGGCCATCGGTCATCGACAACTGGCCGTTGCGCACCCGCAGCGTGGTGGCGGTCTCTACCGGGTGCAGGGGTGCGGCAGCCAGCAGATGCCCGCTCGTTTGCAGGCCCTTTGCGGCCTCGAAACACACCGCGTCCGGGCAGGCGCTCCACTTTTCTTTGGAGAGATAGACCAGGCAGAGGTACTTCATGTTGGTCGTCCTTATTTACTGTGCGGCAATCGCTTCCACCTGGATGCGCAACGCGACATCCATGTTGAAGCCATATTCCTTGCCTGCCGTCAGGCCAAACGCGTCACGCTTGAAACTGCCACTGGCGTCCGCGCCACAGAGGTCGCGCTTGAGCATCGGGTGGGGCACACACTTGAACAGGTGAATGCTGAGGTTGACCGGTTGTGTGCGGCCGTTGAGCGTCAGCATACCGATCACCTGGGTGGGGCTGCCATCGACAAATTTTTCCAGGCTACCTTTGTACGTAGCGCTTGGTATATTTTTAACATTGAAGAAATCTTTGCCAGTGGCCCATGTGTTCATTACCGGGAGTCCGAAGTCGATGGATCCCAAATCAATGGCGATTTCCACCGTGCCGGTTCCAGCCGCTTTGTCCAGCACCACGGTGCCGGAGTTCTTGGTCATCTTGCCCCGCCAGACCGAGATGCCCATGTGGTCGGCCTCAAAGCTGGGGTAGGTGTGGGTGGGGTCAATGGTGTAGCTGACCGGGGCGGCCATCGCGCTGCCGGATACCAGGGCCAGTGCGGCCCATAGTGCAAACTTGGTTTTCATGGAGGATTCCTTTACGTAGGGTGCCGGTAGGCGGCGGTTTTAAACAAACTAGTCGATCTGGCCACGACCCATTCGACATCCACAGAAAAATATTTTTGATCAGCTTGCGATTTCGGACAGCCGCCGCTGAAGGAACCGGCGCTCGGGCTCCAATTGCACCAATGCCAAAGCCCGCTGGTAGGAGTCGCGCGCGTCATCCCGGCGCTGCAATCTACGGCACAGGTCGGCCCGCGCCGCGTGGGCCAGATGGTAGTCCTGCATGGCAGGGAGTTTCAACAGATCGTCCACCAACGCGAGCCCCTGCGCACACCCGCCGTGCATGGCAACGGCCACCGCACGGTTCAGCGCAACCACGGGGGAAGGCTGCAGCCGTAACAGTTCATCGTAGAGGCCGACGATCTGCGCCCAATCCGTCTGCTCGGCAGTTTGGGCCTCCGCATGCACCGCAGAAATGGCGGCCTGCAAAGAATAGGGGCCCATGCCCGGCATGCGCAGCGCGTGTTCAACCAGCGCACAGCCCTCTGCCATTAGCTCGGCCTGCCACAGCGTTCGGTCTTGTTCTTCCAGGGGTATCAGATTGCCGGCGTCGTCGGTACGTGCGGCGCGGCGCGACTCATGGAGCAGCATCAGCGCCAGCAGGCCATGGACTTCGGCCAATGGCGGGGGCGGCAACACGTCAGCAATCAGTCGGGTCAGGCGTATGGCCTCTTGCGACAGGTCTGCACGGGTCAGCA
>JANXVI010000229.1 GCA_025351745.1 Rhodoferax sp. | reverse complement strand
TTCAGCAGGTTCAGGCTGAACTGGTAATCGCTGCCGGGGCGGGCTTCCTTGTACAGGCGCGGCGCGGTCTCCAGGTTGTGGTTCATGACATCCGGCGGCGCGGCGTTCAGGATGCCTAAAGCGCGGTCGTCGCGGCCGCGGAAGTCGGGCACCAGCACCTCGATCTGGGTGGTGGGCGAGAGTTCGCGGATGCGGGTGATGCAATCGGCGAAATGCTGGGCACCGCCGTCGCGCAAATCATCGCGGTCCACGCTGGTGATGACCACGTATTTCAGCTTCAGCGCAGCGATGGTTTTGGCCAGGTTCTCGGGCTCGTTGACATCCAGCGGGTCGGGGCGGCCGTGGCCCACGTCGCAAAACGGGCAGCGCCGCGTGCACTTGTCGCCCATGATCATGAAGGTGGCTGTACCCTTGCCAAAGCATTCGCCGATGTGGGGGCAACTGGCTTCTTCACACACCGTGACCAGCTTGTTTTGGCGCAGGATGTCCTTGATCTCGTAGAAGCGGGTAGTCGGCGAGCCGGCGCGCACGCGAATCCAGTCGGGCTTCTTCAGCACTTCACCCTGGACCACCTTGACCGGGATGCGCGACAGCTTGGCCGCCGCCTTTTGCTTGGCGCTGGGGTCGTAGTCTGCCTGTGACTGGGCTTCGCGCACGGTGGTGCTCGCACTGACATGGTTGAGGCTACCGCCGCCTGGGGTTGGTGGGGCGGGGGCGGTGTCGGGCTGCGGGGCTGCGGAGGGAGGCGTCATCGTCGTGCTCATGGAAGTATCTTTGTCGTTGTGCGCTGCGCAGTACAAGGAGGCCGTCAGTCGGTTACGGCGCCAAGTAGGTTGCGAGCTTTTGGCCCAGAACGTCGGCGGCCTCGGCCCAACCGACATATACCCCGATTGTAGAAAGGTCCACTGTTTGCAACCCCGAATACCCACACGGGTTGATGCGCGAGAAGGGCTCCAGGTCCATGGCCACGTTCAGCGACACGCCGTGGTAGGTGCAGTTGCGGCTGACCTTGATGCCCAAAGCGCCGATTTTGCCGAGGCCGGTGAAGTCGGGCTGCTGCGGGGACAAATGGGGGTCTGAGCCTGCGCGCTGCGCGCTTGGGTCCGACCCCCATTTGCGGTTGTCTTGCGTTGGTGCCGAGGGGCCGAAGGAATTGGGGTCGGATCCGGCAGCGAAGCGGGTCGACTCTGACCCCAATTCCGCAGCGCGAGCCACAACCTGATCTGCCACCAATTTCTTTGGCCGTTGCTCCAACGCCGTGTGCCCAAACGGGTCTTCTAGCCGCACATAAATCCCCGGCGCCCCGGCAACCCGGTGCCCGGTCACCCCAAAATACAGCAGCGTGCGGATCAGCGCCTCCTCGATTCGGTACACATATTCCTTGACGAAATAGCCGGCCCGTTTGAGGTCGATCAGCGGGTAGCCCACCACCTGGCCCGGCCCGTGGAACGTGACCTGGCCGCCCCTGTTGGTTTGCACCACAGGGATGTCGCCGGCCAGGAAGATATGCTCCGCCTTGCCCGCCAACCCCTGGGTGAAAACCGGCGCATGCTCACAAATCCATAGCTGGTCCGGCACGTTCGACGAGGGCTGGAGACTTCTTTCGCTGGTGAAGACCTGCATGGCGGCATAGGTGGGCTCGTAGTCCACACGGCCGAGGTGGCGGATGTCTATGCTGGGCATGGTGCGCAGAAGTCTGAGAAGGCAAATTCCCGGCGGGCCGCCCCAAGGGAAATTAGCCCCCTTGGGGGGCAGCGACCCGCGCAGCGGAGGAGCGTGGGGGCCATATCGTTAGAGCACCACTTTAACCATCGGATGCGTCGACAGCGTGCGGTACAGCTCGTCCAGTTGCTCGCGGCTGGTAGCGGTTACGGTGATGGTCACGCCGATGTATTTGCCGCCCCTGCTTTCGCGCAGCTCAATCGTGCTGGCGTCAAACGTCGGGTCGAACTGGTGGGCGACATGGGTGATAGCCTGCACCATGCCGTCTACCTTGACACCCATCACCTTGATGGGAAACAGCGACGGGTACTCAATCAGCGATTCCTTGCGCGGATCGGATGCCGCGTCTGGCGGGGCAGGCGGGGTGTTGGAGGAGGGGGTGTCAGAAGTCATCGTCATAGGGCCTCACTGGGGTCGGAAAGTCGTCGGCTGCGACGCTGGACGCGGCGTTGATGTGTGCGTGGCGCAAGGGCGTGAAATTTTCGCTCAGGTAACTGTGCTGCGCAGGCCGGACGGCCATGCACAAATTATCACCGCCCGGGATAATTTCCGGCGTGCATCATTGGGCAAACGCACGGCTACGCACCACGCGGGTGAAAAAATCTCGGATCCCGCGGGTTTCTACGTATAATCAGAGGCTTTGCCGTAGTTGCAAGATGTAACTGGTGTGTAAACTGCTTGTAAATCGGTTTGTAACGGTTGGCTGTAAATCGAAATGTCCAAAATGGCGCTTGCATCTGTTGGTGGCATGTCGGTTGATGGCATGCCCGGTAGTGGCGATGCAGACTTTGCCGACGCAAATCGTGCAGAGTTTGTAAGTGGTCTCGAAGTTGAGGATTTCAAGCCGCTGACCGCGCAAGAGGCGCATGCCCTGCGCGAGCGGGACCCGGCGGTGTCGCCGTGGTGGATCGTCGGTTTGCAGTGCGTGGCGGGTTTGTCGGTGGCATTGGTGGCCTGGGGTGTCTCGGGCGCTGTGGCTGCCTGGTCGGCGGCCTACGGAGCGCTTGCAGTGATAATTCCGGCGGCGTTGTTTGCCAGGGGCTTGATGAGCCGGTTTTCGTCACTGCATGCGGCAACGGCAAGTTTTGGCTTTTTTTTGTGGGAAGCGGTCAAATTGGCGGTCAGCATTGCGATGATCGCCGCTGCGCCGCGATTGATTGAGAATTTAAGCTGGTTGGCCATGTTGGCCGGCCTGGTTGTAACTTTGAAGATGTATTGGTTGGCGCTGTTGAAGCGCCCCAAGCCTAAACAGATTTGAGAGTTTGAAAGAGTTTTGACTATGTCCGCAGAAGCGCATGCAGCCCCCACGTCCAGTGAATATATTGTTCACCATCTGACGCATTGGCAAAACAAGCCACAGACCGAAATCGTTGATTTTTCGGTCTTCAATATCGACTCCCTGTTTTTCTCGATCACCCTGGGTGTATTGGGTTGCTTCTTTTTGTGGAAAGCTGCTCGCAACGCTACCTCCGGCGTACCCGGTCGTTTCCAGGCCGCAGTTGAGTTTTTGTTTGAAATGGTCGATGGACAAGCCAAGTCTATCGTTCACAACGAAAAAAGCCGCAAGCTGGTAGCCCCGTTAGCGCTGACCGTGTTTGTGTGGATTTTCTTGTTGAATGCGATGGACTTGTTGCCGCTGGATCTGTTGCCTTCTATCTGGGGCTGGATCACCGGTGCTACCGGGCATGACCCCGAGCACGCCTACCTGCGGGTGGTGCCAACCGCGGATCTATCAGTCACGATGGGCTTGTCGGTGTCGGTGTTGTTGATCTGCTTGGCCTACAACGTCAAGATTAAAGGCATGGGCGGTTGGGCCCACGAATTGGTAACCGCGCCGTTTGGTACCAGCAAGAACCCCATCTTTGCGGTCATTTTGGCGGTAGTGAATGTCGCGGAGCAATTGATTTCGTTTGTTGCCAAGACCGTGTCACATGGCATGCGACTGTTCGGCAATATGTATGCAGGCGAATTGATCTTTATGTTGATCGCCCTGATGGGTGGTTCATGGGCTTTCGCTGAGGCTCCGGGCATGAGCATCGGGCTCATGTTCATGCATGTGCTGTCGGGCTTTCTCTGGGCAGCTTTCCACTTGATCATTATTTTGTTGCAGGCGTTCGTGTTCATGATGTTGACGCTGGTCTACATCGGGCAGTCGCACGACGCACACTGATTTTTTGAGTTTGGTTTCGGTTTAGTTTGTTTTTTCTTTGTTAATTTAGGAGTGAATCATGGAAGTTATTAGTTTTGCTGCTCTGGCTGCTGGTCTGATCATCGGTTTGGGCGCTTTGGGTGCTTGTATTGGTATCGGCATCATGGGTAGCAAGTACCTCGAAGCGGCTGCTCGCCAGCCAGAGCTGATGGGCGAACTGCAAACCAAGATGTTCGTGTTGGCTGGTCTGATTGACGCGGCTTTCATTCTCGGTACCGGTATTGCTCTGTGGTTCGCAACTGCCAACCCGTTCATTGCTCAAATCGCCCGCGTTATCGCTGCTGCCGCTGCTAAGTAATTCCTGGCTGCAAACTTCGCACTAGGAGACTTACTGTGAACATTAATGGAACGCTGATAGCGCAAGCCATCGTCTTCGCATTGCTGGTGTTGTTCACGATGAAATTCGTGTGGCCACCCATCGCGGCTGCGCTGGATGAACGTGCCGGCAAGATTCGAGACGGCCTGGCGGCTGCCGACAAGGCCAAGTCTGAATTGACCAACGCCAACAAGCGTGTCGAAGATGAGTTGACCAAGTCGCGTACCGAAACCGCAGCCCGTTTGGCAGATGCCGAACGCCGCGGTCAGGCCATCGTGGAAGAGGCCAAGGCCAAAGCCACCGATGAAGCGAACAAGATCATCGCCGCCGCCAAGGCGGAAGCAGATCAACAGACGATCAAGGCACGTGAGGTTCTGCGCGAGCAGGTCGCCGCACTGGCGGTCAAGGGCGCCGAGCAGATTCTCCGCAAGGAAGTCAACGCTGGTGTTCATGCCGACCTGCTGGGTCGTCTGAAGACTGAGTTGTAAGAGGTCACGACCATGGCTGAACTTGCCACCATTGCCCGGCCGTATGCAGAGGCGCTGTTCAAGGCGTCAGCATCGGACCTGACGACCGCTGCCCACTGGGTCGATGAACTGGGTGTGATTGCACAAAACGTGCAGTTGCAGCAGTTTGCCGACAGCCCCAAGGTCACTGTGGACCAGGTTTTTGACCTGATCGCGTCGGTGGCCAAGACGGCCTTGCCAGACCAAGCCAAGAACTTCTTGCGCACCGTCATTGAAAACGGACGCCTGGGCGCTTTGCCGGAAATCGCCCACCAATTTCGCGCATTGAAAAATGCGCAAAGTGGCTCATCCGATGCGGTGGTCTACAGCGCCTTTCCGATTGACGCAGGCGCACTGGTTGACGTGAGCGCAATGCTGGAGAAACGTTTCGGTCGCAAGCTCAACGCAAGCGTTGTGTTGCAGCCTGAACTGATCGGTGGCATCCGTGTGGTGGTCGGCGACGAGGTGCTCGACACTTCTGTCAAAGCCCGTTTGGAACAAATGAAAGTAGCTCTTACTGCCTGAGGCGCTTGCCCCAGGTAGTTGGCCACAATTTAACGAAAGAAGGAAAGAGTCATGCAACTCAATCCAGCAGAAATTTCTGAACTGATCAAGAGCCGCATCGAAGGCTTGGCCGCGACTAGCGATATTCGCAACCAGGGCACTGTGGTTTCCGTGACGGACGGCATTTGCCGCATCCACGGTCTAAGCGATGTGATGCAGGGCGAAATGCTCGAATTCCCGGCCGGTAGCGATGGTTTGCCCACCTACGGTCTGGCCCTGAATCTGGAGCGCGACTCGGTCGGTTCCGTGATCTTGGGTGAATACGAGCACATCTCCGAAGGCGACATCGTCAAGTGCACCGGCCGTATTCT
>JANXVI010000219.1 GCA_025351745.1 Rhodoferax sp. | reverse complement strand
GGGGCAACCCAGTTCGTCGGGCGGGCAAGTATCTTGCAGCTTTTTCTCGATGTAGCGCACCGCGTCATAACCAAAGTAGCCCGCCAGGCCACCGCAAAAACGAGGAAGGCCGGGGCGCAGCGCTACCTTGAAACGCTTCTGGTAGCTGGCAATGAAGTCCAGCGGGTTGTCATAGGACGTTTCCACCACCACACCGTCCGTCACCACCTCAGTGCGGGCCTGGTCACCAAAGCCGCTGGCACGCAACAGCGTACGCGCAGGCAAACCGATAAAGCTGTAGCGCCCAAAGCGCTCACCACCCACCACAGATTCCAGCAGAAAGCTGTACTTGCCGCTGTCAGGGTCCGGCATTCCACCGGGCGTGTGGGCCAACTTCAGGTACAACGACAGCGGTGTTTCCAGGTCGGCAAAGGCCTGCGCCATCAGGGGGATGCGATTGAAACCCTGGGCGGGCAGGGCATTGAATTCGAATTCAGAAATCACGGGTGGGGGCCTCTCATTGCAGGGCGGCACTGGATGCCACCTGCGCACCCGGCAAAAGCGCGGGGTGCGTTTCATTCAAACCGATTCCCCAAGGCAGGCTTGGGGAAGACTGGGTGCGCGCAAGGTGTCGGAGTGGGGGTCCGTGCCGCTTGTTCGCGCAGAAACCGGTGGGCACCGCGCGCAGACCGCCTGGCAATCAGGCGCGTGCGGCGGTTACGGGTTCAGGCATAACGGTCAGCGTACGCCAGGGCCAGGCTCCCCGGTCGCTACAACCCGTCAAAAAAATATGGTGAACGAACATATGGTCAGTGTATCAAACATGTCCAAGCGACCATTTTGACCAGCAGCCGATGCCAGCCTCCGCGAAAACCCTAGGTTGTAACCAGTTGTATACGGCGCAAAATGGAAACATTAAAACGAACGACCGTTCATTTTTTCTAAAATGGAGATTACATGCGCCTGATACAAAAAATCCTGTTGACTGCCGCTGCCCTTGTGGTGGGGGTAAGCGCCCTGGCAGCCCCCCTCGTCATTCACGGCGTCAAGGTGCCTGAAACCGTCTCCGTCGGTGGCGCAACCTTGCAACTCAATGGCGCAGGCACGCGCTACAAGGGCCCGTTCAAGGTTTATGTGGGCGACCTGTACACCAGCAAAAAAGTGGGCTCGCTTGAAGAATTGGTGGCAGCGCCGGGCCCCAAGCGCCTGACCATGACATTCGTACGCGAAATCGAAGCGGGACCTTTTGGCAAGCTGCTGACCCGGGGGGTAGAAGACAACGTCTCCAAAGCCGAAATATCCAAGCTGGTGCCCGGCCTGATCCGCATGGGCGATATTTTTACCGTCAACAAGGTACTGGTGCCCGGTGATGTCATCACCCTGGACTGGATCCCCGGCACCGGCATGGTGGTCACCGCTAAGGGCCAGGTGCAAGGCGAACCGTTCAAAGAACCCGAGTTCTTCAAGGCCATCATGTCGATCTGGTTCGGCCACTCGCCAGCCGACTGGAAGCTCAAGGATGCGATGCTGGGCAAAGAATAGCCCCGGCGCACTAACTACCTGGCAGCCTGCACCGCCCTCGCGTGCAGGCAACTGCCCTGCCCAAGCCCATGGCCGCTGCACGCTCAAAACCCACCCCGGCCGGTGGGGACGATGACTGGGAGACTTTTTAAGAAATCAAGAAGTCGCCAGCGACTGGCGCATGGCGTCGATCACACCCTTGTAATCGGGCTTGCCAAAAATGGCGCTTCCGGCCACAAAGGTGTCGGCCCCGGCGTCGGCCACGCGGCGGATGTTGTCTACCTTGATGCCGCCATCCACCTCCAGGCGAATGTCTTTGCCGCTGGCGTAGATGCGCTTGCGCACGTCTTCGATCTTGCGCAGTGCCGAATCAATAAAACTCTGGCCGCCAAAGCCGGGGTTGACGCTCATGATCAGCACCAGGTCGATGTCGTCAATAACCCAGTCCAGCACATCAAGTGGCTCAGCCGGGTTGAACACCAGCCCTGCCTTAACACCCTTGGATTTGATCGCCTGGATGCTGCGGTGCACGTGGCCGGCCGCGTCGGGGTGGAAGCTGATGTAGTCGGCCCCGGCATCGGCAAAGGCAGCGGCCAGCGCGTCCACCGGCGAGACCATTAAATGCACGTCAATCGGCACGGCCACGCCCGCCGCAGTCTTGGCGTGTGGCTTGAGCGCCTGGCAGATCATCGGGCCGAACGTGAGGTTGGGCACGTAGTGGTTGTCCATGACATCGAAATGGATCCAGTCAGAACCGGCGGCGATGACGTTTTTGACTTCTTCGCCGAGGCGGGCGAAGTCGGCGGAGAGGATGGAGGGGGCGATTCGGAAGGTCATGGCTTGAGTTTAGTGCGTTGGGGCTGGGGCATTCATCCTGATTCCCGGAACTTCCGAACTTCCTAACATCCGGCCCTCGGCAGCTGACAATTGGAAATCCACAAGCCCCGGCCCGCAAGCGGGTCAAGCTTCCACGTCCACAAGACCGGATAGCATTGCCCCCATGCCAAAGTACCAACTATCCGTAGAAGTTTTACCGCAATTCCTGCCCGAGCAATCGGCGCCAGACGAAGGCGTATACGTATTCGCTTACACCATCACCATCAGAAACACAGGCGAGGTGGCCGCTCAGGTCATCTCGCGCGCCTGGAATGTGAACGACGCCAACGGACACACCGAAAAGGTCAAAGGCCTGGGCGTGGTGGGCCAGCAGCCCCTGCTCAAACCCGGCCAGGCCTTTGAATACACCAGTGGCACACGCCTGCGCACACCCACCGGCACCATGCACGGCAGCTTCTTTTGCGTCGCCGAAGATGGTGAAAAATTTGACGCCGATGTACCCATGTTTGTGCTCGACGCCTTGAGCGGCGAGTCTGGCGTAGGCGGATCGCGTACCCTGCACTGATGACACAAGACACCCTCACGCCCGCCGCCCTAGCTGCTGCCCTGCCCGACCACGGTCGCAGGCCAGAACTGTCGGCCATCCTGAAGACCATGGACCCGGATGCCGACCAGGTGCACCGCCACCTGTGGCTGATTGCGTTGCTGGATTGGATTCGTGGTGATGGCGCATCCCCAGAAAACGCCACCGCCCGCATGGACATTTTTCTGGATGTGGTGGAAGCCCGGCCAGAGTTGGCCGGGCGCCTGCAGGTCTGGTGGCGCACGCTAATTGAGTCAGTGGATGGCACCACGTTGTTGTCCGACTATGGCTTTGCCTCCCGCAACGCCTTTGTCAGCGAGTTTGTGGAGCGCCTGCATTACAAGCTGCTGCCGGTATCGCCCGAGACCTCGGACGCGTCCGAATTGTTCACGCTGGTGATGCCCAGCGCGCGCGACTCGCAGTGGCTGGC
>JANXVI010000216.1 GCA_025351745.1 Rhodoferax sp. | reverse complement strand
CGGCCCATCACCTCTACCACCATCACGCGCTGGTGGCTCTGGGCCGTGCTGTGCAGGCGGTCCAGGCACTCGGTGGCAAAACCGACGGCGGAGTCGAACCCAAACGTGGTCATGGTTTTGTCCAGATCGTTGTCTATGGTCTTGGGCACACCCACCACGCGCAGGCCCTTCTGGTGCAGGGCGTTGGCAATGGTCAGTGATCCATCACCGCCCACCGACACCAGTGCGTCAATGTGGTGTTCTGCAAAGTAGGCCACAAGATCGCTGGAGCGGTCGGTCTCGCCCATGGTGCCATCTGGCAAGCGGGTTGGGCAATGGAACGGGTCGCCCTTGTTGGTAGTGCCCAAAATCGTGCCGCCCTGGTGGGCGATGCCGCGCACGGTGTCGCGGGTCAGGGCTACCAATCCACCCTGGGGGTAGCGCGCAGGGAACAGGATGCCATTGAAACCATCGCGTATGCCAACGCATTCCCAGCCCCTGCGGATGGCGGCGATGGTCACCGCGCGGATCACCGCGTTCAAGCCCGGCGCATCCCCGCCCCCGGTACAAATGGCGATGCGGCGAATGGGGAATGAGGACATGCGGACTCCAACTCAAAGATTGGATTATGGTCACGCTTGGGACACAAAACCATGCAAGTTGTGGATGAATTCATGCCCAAGGTTCTGCGATCATCGGGCCATGCAGATTTCTTCGCACTCCGCCCCATCACCGCCGGCCTTGCTGGTGGCCTGCCTGTGCGCAGACTGGTGCGGCGCTTGCCGCGAGTACAAGCCCCGGTTTGAACAGCTACAGGCCGCGTTCCCCAGCGTGCAGTTTGTGTGGGTGGATGTGGAAGACGAGTCCGACCTGGTGGACCCTATCGAGGTTGAGAATTTCCCCACCCTGCTGATGGCAACGCCTGAGCGGGTGCAGTTTTTTGGCACGGTGATGCCGCATCTGGAAACCTTGCAGCGCCTGATTGAAACCCAGTTGGCACCGGGTGCGCCCGTCCAGGCCCATGAGCCCGAGCATGACGCGCTGGCGAAACGCCTGTGGGGGCGAATCGCTTAAGCATAATTGGCCGCTAGCCCTCGTTGAATATGCGTCAGATGCTATTTATTCGATAGCGTCTTTCGGTGCCCTACAGTAAGGATTGCGCAGCTCTTCTTGGTCAGGAGCTCTTGCATGGCTGACCAGTAGCCTCTTCACCAGGTCCCGATCCTCAGGCGTGGCGGGGCTGTAAATCACCATTCCCAGATCAGGCCGTCCGTCCACGGCAAAGGCTGAATACTCTAGCGCAATCGGTCCCACAACGGGATGCCTTACCTGCTTGGGATGCTCGCCATACGCACTGCTGACCGTGTTTTCTCGCCACATGGTGTCGAATGCGGGGCTGATCCGGCTCAGCTCTTCGACCAGAGCCCGGCTATCCGCAGAGGCACCGGCGCGCGCCGCATCGGCCCGGAACGCTGCCACCACAAAGCGCGCATCGCTCTCCCAATTGGGCATCGTATTGGGCATGCGGGGATTGCCGAAAATGAGGCGCAAGATATTGCGTTGCCCGGGCGGCAGCGCGCCGTAGTCCGTCAGCACCACGGCAGCGGCATGGTTCCAGGCTACAACGTCCCATGTTGAAGTCTTTACATAGGCAGGGCTCCACTCCAGCGAATCCAGCACCCGTTGCAACCGTGGTGTGACGCCATCGACAGCCTGAAATTTGACCTCGGGCGGGCGGCCAAAAGCCAGCAGAAAGATGTATTCGCGCTCGGCGTCGGTGAGCATCAGCGCATGCGCAATACGCGACAGCACATCGGCCGATGGTGCGCCACCACGCCCTTGTTCCAGCCAGGTGTACCAGGTGGCGCTGACGTGGGCACGTTGCGCCACTTCCTCGCGGCGCAGACCGGGCGTGCGCCTGCGCACCAGCGAGAAACCCAACGTCGCGGGGTCGAGCCTGGCGCGGCGATCCATCAGATAAGCCCCCAGCGGATTTTCATTGGTCTCTGGCATGCGGTTCCTGTTAGCTTTTATACCCGTATAACGTCACTTATTTACCCGGATAAAGCTTACACCCACACTCGCATTCTTTTCAATCTGAAGGATTTTCCATGCGAGTTTTTGTGACGGGTGCGACCGGGTTTATCGGATCAGCCGTGGTGAAGGAATTGATGGCTGCAGGCCACCACGTGCGTGGCCTGGCACGCTCAGATGCGGCGGCGGCGGCGCTAACTGCTGCGGGTGCCGAAGTGCACCGCGGCTCCATCGATGATTTGCAAAGCCTGCGCAGCGGCGTGGCAGGCATGGACGGCGTGGTCCACACCGCGTTCAACCACGACTTCACGCAGTACGTGGCCAACTGCGAGGCCGACCGCAACACCGTGGCGGCACTGGGCTCCGGGCTCGCGGGCTCGGGCCGCCCCCTGGTCGTCACCACCGGCCTGGCCTTGCTGGCCCATGGCCGACCTGGCACCGAAGAGGATGGGCCGATCCCCAGCACGGCCGGCTCGCCGCGCAGCGCGTCGGAAGAGGCAGCCGCAGGGCTGGCATCGCAAGACGTGCGCGCCGTGGTGATGCGGCTGCCGCAGGTACATAACACGCTCAAGCAAGGCCTGATCACCTACCTGATCGCCCTCGCGCGTGAGAAAGGTGTCTCGGCCTATGTGGGCGACGGACGCAACCGCTGGCCAGCGGTGCATGTGCTGGATGCTGCACAGCTCTACCGACTGGCGTTGGAAAAGGGTACTGCTGGCGCCCGCTACCACGCGGTTGGCGAAGAAGGCGTGGCGCTGCGCGACATCGCTACCTCCATCGGGCGGGGGCTGAATCTGCCCGTGGTGTCCAAGTCTGAGGACGAGGCGGACGATCACTTTGGCTGGCTCGCACCGTTCGTGGGGATGGACAGCCCGGCCTCCAGCGCATTGACGCAAGCACGGCTCGGATGGCGCCCGGTGCAGCCCGCGCTGATTGCAGACCTGGATCAGATGGGTTAGGATAAATTTTACGCTAGCTCTCGTCGGATATGCGTTAGCAGCTATCAATTATGTAGCGTTCCCATGCGCCGAGCGTTTCCCCGCTAAACGACGGGCTGCCGAATGGCCTTCTTTTCAACCTCGCGGCGGGCAGCGGGCGACGAGTTGTGGACCGACCGCTCGACCCACACTTTGAAGCGGATGTGTTCGGCGGTATGCGCCTTTCCCAACCATTGCAGCAGGGCATCGGCGCGCATGGCCAGGCGCTTGCCTGTCTCGTCAAACCCGGTGCGCTCGGGCTCGATCCGGTGCAGGGTGGCGTCCTTGGGAAGGTCTCGCAGCGTTCGCCGCACATCGGACACGCGCAGCCAACGGAATCCCTCGTCATCTTCCAACACTGCGATGGCATTACCCCGGTAGGCGTAATAGTTGCCCTGCAGCGGGTGCAGAGCCAACCACCGGGCGGTATGGAACCCAAAGGCCGCGCCGTCGTATAGAACAGGTCCGATCAGCCAGCCCACCAAGGGCGCGCCCATCAGGAGGCCAAACGACCCACCAAGCCACCATCCGACCCCTGACACCCCCGCCGCGAAAACAACGCGGTATACGGTGTCAAGGTGGCCGGAAGGCATGACCCATGCGCCTACAGCTTGGCGGCCACCCAGGCCTGTACGCTGGCCAGCGCCGCGGGCAGTTTGGAGGGCTCGGTGCCACCGGCCATGGCCATGTCGGCCTTGCCGCCGCCCTTGCCGCCCACTTGCGCGGCGATGAAGTTGACCAGCTCACCGGCCTTGACCTTCGCGGTGGTGTCTGCTGTCACACCTACTGCGATCTGCACCTTCTCGCCATCGACCACGCCCAGCACCACAACTGCGGTCTTGAGCTTGTCCTTGAGCTTGTCCATGGTGTCGCGCAGGGTTTTGGCGTCGGCGCCGTCCAGCTTGGCGACCAGCAGCTTGACGCCGCCCAAGTCAATGGCCTGGCTCAGCATTTCGTCGCCTTGGGCGGAGGCCAGCTTGCCTTTGAGGGCGGCCACTTCCTTCTCCAGCGCCTTGACGTGGTCCATCACATGGCCCAGCTTGTCGGTCAGTTCAGCCACTGGGGCCTTCAGCGTTGCAGCCGCAGTGCCCACGGTGTCTTCCAGGTCTTGCAGGTAATGCAGGGCATTGCTGCCAGTCACCGCTTCGATACGGCGTACGCCCGCTGCCACGCCGCCTTCAGCCACGACCTTGAACAAACCAATGTCTCCCGTGCGCTGCACGTGGGTGCCGCCGCAGAGTTCGCGGCTGGAGCCGATATCGAGCACGCGCACGGTCTCGCCGTACTTCTCGCCAAACAGCATCATGGCGCCGGTCTTCTGGGCGGATTCGATATCCATGACGCGGGCTTGTGCGGCGGCGTTGGACAGGATTTCGGCGTTGACGCGGTTCTCGATTTCACGAACCTGTGCATCGGTGACCGGGGCGTTGTGGGCAAAGTCAAACCGGGTGCGCTCGGCATTCACCAGTGAGCCCTTTTGCTGCACGTGGTCGCCCAACACTTCGCGCAGGGCCTTGTGCATCAGGTGGGTAGCGGAATGGTTGCGCACCGTGGCGGCGCGTTTGGTGGCGTCCACATGTGCGGTAACTGCGTCGCCGACCTTGAGGCTGCCGGTCTTCAGCGTGCCATGGTGGCCAAACACGTCGGCCTTGATTTTTTGCGTGTCGCCCACTTCAAACAGGCCGTTGTCCGAAAACACCGCGCCTTCGTCACCAACCTGGCCGCCGCTCTCAGCGTAGAAGGGGGTTGTATCGAGCACCACAACGCCGCTTTGACCGGCGTTCAGGGCTGCAACCGGCGTACCGTCTGCGTAGAGTGCTACGATTTTTGCAGCTTGTGTGAGCTCGCTGTAACCGACGAAGGTATTGCCAGCGCCGGTGTATTCCAGCGCTTTGTCCATCTTGAACTTGCCGGCGGCGCGTGCTTGGGACTTCTGCTTATCCATAGCTGCATTGAAACCATCAACATCAACACTAACTCCACGTTCTCGAGCCACATCTTGAGTCAAATCAAGTGGAAATCCGTAGGTGTCATGAAGTGCAAAGGCAAGGCCGCCCGGAAGCTCTGCGGAACCGTCCGCCATTAACTCCGCATCGAAACCAGCCCCACTCAATGCATACTGTCCAGCAACGTCTTCCAGCCTAACTTCATCGTCTTTGCTGAATGTCGGAACGACTGCGACCAGATATGCATTTCGCTTGCTATCCGGTCGAACTCCTTCCAAATTGTTAACTCTCTTCACAAAATCAGGAATGGTTTTCTGAAACGCCAGAATTGCCTCTTCAGCAGACGCAAATCTTCTGACAATTAGCGAGGCCTCTAAGTTGTCTTCCCGCTTAACCAGTGTGTACATACCTTTCGAACGAGGCGCTATACCGGTGTCCCACCTATCCTCCAACTCCCAAAAATACTTCTTAGCAAACTTAATCGCAGCCAAGTTTTCATCAAGTATTTCCATGCCTGTTTCAAGCGTTTCAAAGAAGCGCTCTTCTTCCACGCGCAACACGTCCGTGATGCGCGCCTCTTGCGAAGCCAGATTGGGATAAGCCGCGCCCATCACCTTCACCAAGTCGGCCACCAGCTTGTGGAAAAACGGTGTCTTCTTGCCCAGCTTGTAACCGTGGCGGATGGCGCGGCGGATGATGCGGCGCTGCACGTAGCCGCGGCCTTCGTTGCTGGGCAACACGCCATCGCTGACCAGGAACGCAGTGGCGCGGATATGGTCGGCAATCACGCGCAGGGATTTGTTATCCAGATCGGTACAACCCGTCTCGCGGGCGGCGGCCTTGATCAGCGCGTCGAACAAATCGATCTCGTAATTGCTGTGCACGTGCTGCAGGATGGCGGCCAGGCGCTCCAGGCCCATGCCGGTGTCCACGCAGGGGGCGGGCAGCTTGTTCAGGCTGCCGTCGGCCTGCATGTCGAACTGCATGAACACGTGGTTCCAGATTTCGATGAAACGGTCGCCGTCTTCGCCGGGGCTCCCAGGAGGGCCGCCGGGGATGTGGTCGCCGTGGTCGTAAAAAATTTCAGAACACGGGCCGCAGGGGCCAGTGTCGGCCATCATCCAGAAGTTGTCGGACTGGTATTTTTTTGCACCCATTTTGTCGCCAATGCGGATCACACGCTCGGGCGGCAGGCCGATTTCTTGGGTCCAGATGTCATAGGCTTCCTGGTCGTCGATGTAGACGGTGGCAGTCAGCTTGTCAGCGGGCAATTTGTAGACCGTGGTCAACAGCTCCCAGCCCCACTTCAACGAATCGCGCTTGAAATAATCGCCAAAGCTCCAATTGCCCAGCATCTCAAAGAAGGTGTGGTGGCGGGCGGTGTAGCCCACGTTTTCCAGATCGTTGTGCTTGCCACCAGCACGCAGGCAGGCCTGTACGGACGCTGCGCGCACATAGGAGCGCTTGTCGGTGCCCAGAAACACGTCCTTGAACTGCACCATGCCGGAGTTGGTAAACATCAGCGTCGGGTCATTGCCAGGGACCAGCGGGCTGCTGGCGACCACGGTGTGGCCTTTGGAGGCGAAGAAGTCGAGGAAAGACTTGCGGATTTCGGCAACGTTCATTACAGCTTGGGTCATGGAAATACGATCTTTGGGCAGGTGTCTAATGGGATTTCACGGCCAGCAGCGCTGGGTCGCAGATATCCCCGATTATCTCCCGACCCGTGTGCGCTTTTTAAGCACCGCCCAGCCCTGTGTTGTAGGCGCGCGTCTACATGGCCTTGAAAAGGTGTACGTAGGCCCGGCTTACCGCCAATTCGGTGGCGTGCCCCTTCATGCGCACAAACAACCGGCCGGCATCGTCACGTCGGGTGCCCTGCAGGTGCTGCAAGTTGACGATGGTGGAGCGGTGTATCTGCCAAAACTGCGCAGGATCGAGCTGCGCCGCCAACTCAAAAACCGGGGTTCGGATCAGGTGTTCGGCATCTGCCGTCTGCACACAGGTGTATTTTTCGTCGGCATGGAAAAACAGCACGTCTTGCACCGCGATTTGCTGCGTGTAGTCGCCCCGGCTGGCGCGCACCCAACGCAGGCGTTCTGCAGGGGCCGCCTGCGTCGGCATGAGCTTGTGCAACACCGACAGCAGCTTGGCATCTGCTCCATCAGAAGGGGCCGCCAGCACCCGCTGCACGCGCTCCATGGTGCGCTGCAAGCGCTCCAGCTTCACGGGTTTGAGAACATAGTCGACGGCCTCCTGCTCAAATGCCTGGACGGCATATTCGTCATAGGCCGTAACGAACACGACGCGCGTAGTGCCCTCAATGCCCTGGGCCACTTCCAGACCGGTGAGGCCCGGCATTTGGATGTCCAGAAACGCCAGGTCGGGCTTGAGCGTGGCAATGCGCTCGGCCGCCTCCAGGCCATTGCGGGCCACCGCCACCACCTGCAGCTCTGGCCAGGCTGCCAACTGCGCTTTCAGCGCCCGGGCCAAATGGGGTTCGTCATCTGCTATTACAACAGTCGTCATACAGTCACTCCGAGTTCAAAGGGTACGCGCAAACTGGCGCGAGTTCCTGGGTTGCCATCCGCCAGCGTCAGGTTGGCCGCATCGCCATACTGCGCGCCCAGGCGCTCCCGCAGGTTGGCCAACGCAATGCCCGCGCCGCCAAGGCGCCGCCTGGGCGCGCCCAGGCCCATGCCATCGTCTTGCACTTCCAGCACCAGGTCTGGCCCCTCGCGGCGAGCGCTCACGCGGACGGTGCCACCTTCCACCTTGGGCTCCAGACCGTGATGGATGGCGTTCTCGACCAAGGGCTGCAGCAGAAGCGGCGGTATGCGCGCGTTACGGTCCACGCCGTCAAAGTCAAAGCGGAATTGCAGCCGGTCCTCCATGCGGAACTGCATCAGCTCCAGGTAGTTTCGTACCAGCTCAAACTCGCTGCCGAGCGTGGCGTCGTCGCGGCGCAGGCTGCTCAGGGAGGATCGCAGGTAATCGGTAAAGGACTCCAGCATGCGCTTGGCACGCGGCGTGTCTTGGTCCATCAGCGAGACCACGTTGGCCAAGGTATTGAACAAGAAGTGCGGCTCAATCTGGCCCTGCAGCAAGCGCAGCTGCGCCTCCACCGCGCGCTTCTCGGCTTGCATGCGCTGCGCTCTGACGCTAAACAAGATGTAAAAGAATGCGGTAATGATCAATGTAAGAATTCCCGAGGCCAGTAGCGATTGCGGACTCTGAACCAGTTGAACCACCAGATTGCCATAACCCGCCGCAGCCATACCCAGAGGGCATCCGATGCAGACCCCGACCAAGGGCACACCACAGAAATAGGCCAGACGCGCAACACCACTCAGACTGCGTATGCGCTTCTGCCCCAAGACATACAAGCCCAGAGCGAACAGGCCCCGTATGCTGAAGCCGATGAACAGGGAAACCACCAAGTTAATTCGGTAGTAAGACCACCACCCGGGCACGTGGGCAAAGGGGCCCTCGCCCGCTGCAACCGAGGCATAACCCAGGACCGTTAAGACCAGCGCACAGAGACAGCAAAAGAGAAGCGTCCTGACCCAAGACAGCCACTTCGGACCGGCGGGTTTGCGGTCGCTGCCCAGCCAGGCGCGCCAAGATTGGTACAGTGC
>JANXVI010000202.1 GCA_025351745.1 Rhodoferax sp. | reverse complement strand
AAATACTGGAGCGGCATGCGGGAATCGAACCCGCCACGGTCGGCTTGGAAGGCCAACTCTCCCCATGAAGACGCCGCATGAATTGGTCAGGGCTTTATCACCGATTGCTCGGCGCACTGGAGACGGCCAGAACCCCCCGGTAAAAGAATTGGTGGCCAGTACTGATCTCTGGCTTAAGGGCGGCATCCCCCTCAACATACCCGCAGCCTATTTAAAGGACGTCGCGCATCAGCCTGCGCATTCACCAAATCTATTCGGGGGCACACCCATGTATTGCCGTGCGCGGCCAAGGATTGCGACTCCTACGATCCCCAAAAGTATGCTGACAAACGGCGGATTTGGAGTCCTCCTTTAACCTCCTTCTGGGAGGCACTCATATATATCAGCATGCTTTTGGAAACAAAAAGCCACCGCAGGGGTGGCTTCGAGAATTCCAGGGCGAGCAACGCTTAAGCCCCATCTACCGCAGTCGCTACAGGCCATTGGCCAGGCTGTTGCTACGGTCTTCAAACATGTAGTCGCCGTGCGAGAGAAACAGCGTTCTCTGCAACAGGCGGATGCATTCTAACCACAATTTTGGGTTTTGCGCAACTTTTGCCGAATACTGACCCGCGCGGCGTGCAAACAGTCATCAATGAAGATGGCAATTTCCCGCCCGGGCTCAAAGCATGGAATCTGCGTCTCGCCAGTACCGCGGCACAACCGGCAGACCTTGCCAGTCTGGCGCCCAGTCCCCGCAGCCACCTCAAACTTGGTGCCGTGGCAGGTCGGGCAGCGCTTGGTCAGCCACCACAGGATGATCTTCGCCGCCACGTCGCCAGGCCGACCACAGCCCATGTCTTCCGCCTTCAGGGTCAACTGGTGTCGCACCTCGGGCAATGTCTTCAACCGCCCCAACAGCAGGCCCATCTCGTGGTGATACCAGTTGTTTGCCGTGCGAAAGGCCTTTGGCATGTCCAGCACCATGTTGGGCACCTGCTCGCCGTCTACCTTCTTGTAGCCACTTTGCACGCGGTCCATTTCGGCGGCGAGTCGGTCGATGGCTTCACCAGTCATGCGGCGCGGGTGCTGGCTGGAATCGAATTCAGAGTGAAGGCGCAGCAGGGCTGACCCAAGGCGCGACTTCGACCATGCGGCGGCCATCAGTAAATCGGCTGGGCCACGCACGTCTGCCTGTCCGGTATTGCCATTTTCACCAGTCACGCGCAAATTGCTGCCGTTAATGGCGCTGGAATATTGCTCACCCGCGCATGGTGGAGGGTCGTCTTTACCTTGGTGCATTGCAGTCCTTTCGATTTAGAATCTGGTCTGCAACTGCGATAGTTTGAGATGCCCTGTACTTTGGTCGGTCGGGGCATTTCTGTTTTCACTCTACGATTTGCCTTAGCTCTCGATTCGTTAGCTTTTGCATTCCGGCCAGCATAGAAATCTTGGCTTGCGCGTCTGCATTTTGTTTGCGCTGCGTATCGTCCAGTAGCGCCGTATTCGTGTACTGCACGCTTACCGCCATTCGCTGAATTTCCCGCGCTATGGCCCTTGCTCCATGGTCCACTGCAAAGGCGGTTTGATCTTTTGGCGCGACCACTCGATAGCTGCCGTCTCGGTTTGTCACAAGCATCATTTGATGGTCGATCAAAAGCGCCTCCTTGATGTCAGCAGTGGCTGCCAAGAGCTTCAAATCAAACCGCTCTTTTTCGGCAATCGTTGTCGGCTCTGCCAGATCGCACAGCTTCACAATTTGCGCCTTCTCTACCGTGCTGCCATAGGTAAGGCCAGCGTCGATTAGTTCTTTGACCGCTTGCTTCCAAGGTGGTGACAGTTTCAGTTCTTCCATTTCGTCTCTCCTTTTAAAATCACTGGGTAGGCTCGAAGCCTTCCCACTGAGTTCATCAGCCCTTGCCGTGCCCGCCTTGCCCAGCCCCGCCTTGCCCAGCCCCGCCTCGCCAGACCTAGCCAAGCCTGGGTGCGCGGTGTTGCCACCTGAAAGCCCACTGTTTCCAATGGGCAGTCAGCTAGAAACTAGCCCTTGCCTTGCCATGCCTCACCTAGCCAGACCTCGGCCAGCCCGGCCCGTGCCCGCCTAGCCTGACCTTTCCCGGCCTTGCCTAATGAATCTCTACGTTGAACCGTCCAAACCGTGGCCGGTAATCACCTAGGCCAATCAGTGCGCCAGCGTCTTCAATTGCTTTTTTAACTTCGCCTTCGCTGACCACATCGGGATTGAAAACAACCGTGGCATTTAATTCCCACTCGCGGAAGATTGGCCGATAGCGAATGATTTTTGCCTGCCCCACCTTGACACCGCGCGCATCAATGTTTTCAGGTGACTCCCACAGCTTTTCTGGCGTAGCTGGCAACTTCCCGACAAGCGGTAATTCGTCCTCAAGGACTTGGACGCCCTGCTTAAACTTCACGCCCAGCTTCTGAAGTTTTGCCGCAGCGATAAGGCATGAATCCAGGTTCTGCGCTGGCATAAAAAAACCGGAGCGCTTGTTCCAATAGCACCCGCCGATAAATTCAGACCTCGCAATGGCAATCTGGTCTTCATCAGTTTTTTTGCGCTTGCTGGTCAACTCTTTATGCGCCTTCGTCAGCGGGTCTAGCGGGTTTGCAAATCGATCCGAGTGCATCAGCATCGGGGCCTTGCCGGTAATTTTCAATGCCAGTTGCTTCATTTTTTACTTCCTTGATTGGGCAAGTTGCCCGTTGATAAAACCGTTTCAAACAATTCACATCTTTTGCCGTAGACGCGCTTCTTAAATTCGCAGAAGTTCCACACCTCCCCCTGAAATTCCTCAGAGCGACGGTGCACGCAGTCCCCGCAGGCGCGGGCCTTGCGCAGCGCTTCTTCCTGCTTTCTGATGGCGACTTTTTCGGGGTCTTGGAATTGCCAGGCGTCCAGGGTCATATCTCGACATCCTCCGCAGAGAAGAAGTCGATCACACTAACGATGGCGATGATGGCCGCCAGCGTGCCGACCACACCCCAGATCCATGACGCCGGGTTGATTCGGTCCATCAGAAGCCACAGGGTTACGAACCACCAAATGCGCAAACTGCGTGGAGAATGTTTGTGCGAGAGTGCTTTGCGTTTCATGTTGAGAGCCTTTTCAAAGTGATGTTGAGTGCGGAAACCTCGTCTAATTTCTTGACCGCCCACATGCGCTTTTGGCCGTGCCAGCCGTTGAAACTGCCTTGATGGCAGTCCTTGCAAAGTGCAATGCAGGTGAAGTGCTGGCCCTGGTTGATGTGGTGCGCGTCGGAGGGGCCGGGCTGGTCGCATACCGAGCACGGGAGCGCTTTGACCCGCCCAATGTGGTGATGCTCTGCGGATGTGATGGCCTTGGCATTCTTGGTTTTCATGCCAGTATTTCTCCAGTTTCAGGGTCTACACGGGCCGGGAACTCCACGCCCAGGTCGGTGCAGGCAAACGAGGTCACACGCTCTATCAACTGCGCGTAGGCCCTGACGCCCAGGTCCTCGGTGGACTTGCGCACGCGGCGGCGTGACTTCTTGCTTGTCATCGGGTTCGTGAAGGTCACGGTCTTGAAGCCCAGGTACTCGGAGCGAAACCACTCCTTCCACACCGCCAAGGGGAAGCGCTGGCCGTTGACGGTGGCCTGCTTGGCAATCTCTGCAAGCACCACGCCGTGGTAATACTTCCGCTGTCCGTCTGTCTTCACGTCTTCTGCCAAGCGAACCTCCAGCACCAGGCGGTTGCCAGCAGCCAGCATGGATTTCGCCCAGGGCCAAACCTGCATGGATAGGCTGGAGTGCGCCTGCTGGGTGTCGCGCCATTCTTGGTGGAGTACGAGGTCGCTCACGCCTGCACCTCCTCAAATAACCCGAGCTGCCCCGGGAGAACAACCGCCGCCTGCCCCTTCGGCTGGCCGGGCGCGCGCGGCAAGCAAACGCGCTTTGGCCGCGACTGAGATAGCCCCATCCGCTTCGCGCAAGTCGGCCCCACGGGCAATCCGCTGACCAGAGCGCTTGGCTTGCTGATATGGCGACCGCATTTAGCGCACATCACCTACCGCACCCCTCTGCAACTTCTTGCCCAACCCGCTGGCGCTCAGCCGCAATCACGAACGCTGCAAACCTCTCCAGCGCTTTGATGTCGCAGCCGTACCACACGGCGGGAAGATCGCCACTGGCGGGCAGCAGGCGGCCCAGGTTGGCTTCTTGGGCCATGGCCATTACTTCTTCGCGGATGGTCATGCTGTGCCCGCTTTCTCTGCCTCTGGCCCTGCTGTAATTCTTACCTTGATATATCCGCCAATCTCTTCCTTGACCCACGGATGGCAAACAAACCGCTTGTCGTCTATACCCAGCGCATCAGCAATGCCATCGCGTCCCGACTTGAACGAGGTCACGAGGTTGTCGTCATCCCTGTGGCGACGGTCAGGCGGGTAGAAGTCCAGCCATAGATGCAATCGGCCTTCTGTCTCAGGCTTAACTAACTTGGCCTCCAGGCACAGCGCAAAGCAAGTCATGCGGTAGGCTTTGGCGTACTTGCTTTTTTGCGCCCAATGAAGCCTGGCGTTTGGTGATAGGCCTGCGGGCGGCCATGGCAGAGTTACTTGCATCACTCGCCCCCCACCGCGTTATCCACAGCCTGGCAGTACCGCGCCCAAGCATCGCGCACCTCGTCACCCTTGCCGTGCAGGCGCAGCTTTGTGGCGTAGTCGCTGGCCAGCTCTTTCAGGTGGGCGCGGGTTTCGGCTGCGGTCATCGGCACAGTTCCTCTTTCCAGATCACGCGCATGTGTGCCTTGATCCGCTGTGCCGATCCTTTGCCATAAACCCTCTCCGATACCTTCAGTGCTTTTTCCAGCCATGTCGTGTCCTTAAAGTTGTGCGCCAGAACCCTTGCTTCGGCTTTCTCAAGAATTTCTCTATCCCATTCGATGCCTACTACTTCTCTTCTTTCCTCATCCACCTAAACTCCCCTTCTTCCTGTAAATGCCTTGAGCTGGACGGACCTAGCCTCCTTAGGCTGGTCCTTCACATGTATGCCTCTCGCAGTTACATGACCCGGTAGCCTTATCGTTCACAGGTGCTGCCTTCGCCGCCTGCCGGGGTGTTTCAGAACTTCCTCACAGTTCCCCGCTCTTCCTGTGCCGCTGTCGTTATGCATCCGACCAGCACAGTGCATCGTCAAATCGTGCTATGCGTAGTACGCCTTTTCTTCCGCTATTTGGTGGAGCCACTTGCGCAGCATTTGCGAGGTTCTAAACGTGCCTTGCGCCTTGTGTACGTCGTTGACGTCGTTGCCGGTGATAGGTGGCAACCAGTGAGGCAATCCAGTGGCTTGTGCGGCCTTTACGCCGGTCTGTGATGCGTCGTTGTCAGCAATGACATAACCGCTGTGGGCCATGCGTTGCAGGTTCTGTGCGCTGAAACAAACATGGATGCGATAGCGCATCTTTAGAGCGTGTAGACAGGCCCGCAAGCTCAATCCGCTGGCAAAGCCTTCCACCCACCAGTCTGTGGCGCTCAGGCCTCCGGCATCAAAACAGTATTCGGCCTGGCTCGTCACCTGGCCAGACAGGAATTTCTTCACGCCAAACTTGTCGATCATCTGCACGCCAGCCAGCGAACCGCCAACATGCATAGGGATGCACAGCAAGTTGTTTTCTTGCGTTGGCCTCCATACAAGCCCAGGCATGTCGCCAAAGCCTTTGGAGTGCAGGTAGGCGTGCGCTTCCTCAACGCACTGGCTCAGTATCCAGTCAGCCTTTTTAGCGGCTTCCTTGGCGGTCCTGATGCGATCCTGGCCTTCTTTGCTGGCACGCTCTGCAACGGCCTTGCGTTGGGCGTAAATCTGGTCTTGCGTTGGCTGTTGGAAACCCTCGTCCCGCCAGCCGTTTTGCTTCGCTTCATGAAACAGGGATGCAATGGATACGCCAGTGCCTCGAAACGACTTCCAAACACTGCGCGCGTCAAGTTCTTTGAATGAGTCAGCACCTTGGCTCCAGTCCATCCAGATTTCGCGTGCTGCATCGCCGTATTCGCTTTGCAGGGCCATACCCATTGCCACCCACACTTGGCGCTCTATGGGCGAAATGAACTGCAATGCAGACTCTGCGCGGTCCATCATGCTGTTTTCCTCCGCTTTGCATATGCAATCTGACGGCTGCGAATCCAATTGCAGACTTCAGGCCCTGGTGCTTCTGGCGCAGGCTTTGCCATGGATGGCCCTACGCCGAACTTCTCTACATAGCGGTGATAGGCCGACCCTGGCGCGTGTCCTTTTTCTTGTGCATAACCCAGCAACTGGGCGTAGAACGATTCCTTGTAATCGGCGCTGTACTTTTCCTTTTTAGGAACCAGCGTCAACTCGGACATTTCCCCGGCCACTGCCAGCACTTCATTGCGTCGAGCGCGAATAGCGCCACAATGGCTGCACACATCGCTGCCACCAGACCAGAGGTGACCGCACCGCGGGCACTTCGCCGCCGCCTTGTCCTTTTCACTCGGCTCTTTGCGTGGCTTCTCGTCAGCGCCTTCATTCAAGCTGTTGACACCATTGCTATAGAACTCGTCCCAAGAATCTTTAAAGCGTAGCCAGTTGCCGCTGTTGTCCTGGATCACGCAGAATTTCTTTTCGGGGTGTGTGCGCGCGCCTCGTCCAACCATCTGAACATGTTCGCTAAAGCTCTTTTTCAAAGGCCTGGCAAGAATCACATGCTCCACATCAGTCTGGTCAAAGCCGCGACTCAAAATAGACACAGAAATCAGAACATTGATGCTGGTGTCTGGCTTCGCAAAGTCGGCCAAAACTTCTGCACGGTATTCGTCCTCGTCATTCGATGAAATTTGAACCGCGTTGACACCAGCCTCTGCAAACTTGCGCGCGAGGTCGGCACCATGGGCAACACCGCAGCTAAAGCAAATCGCCTTGCTATGACGGCTAAAAACTTCATTGGAAATTCGGATGTAATCTGAAACAACGTCACCAACTATTTGTTGGCCGCGTGCTTCTAGCTCGTCCTTCTTCCATTCGCCTGCAACTATCTTGACGCCCGTCGTATCAATTTCATGGGCCACAAATACACGGAACGGAACTAGGTAGGCCTTTTCAACCAACTCGCTCATCGATATCACGCTGGTGACGCTGCTGAAATACTTACCAAGCTCAGGATGAAACGGGGTAGCCGTGGCTCCAATGACTTTCAACTTAGGAAAGTTGGTCATCATCTGTTTAATGCTCTTGCGCATGCAGGCGTGGATTTCGTCCACAAAGCAGATATCAAAAGCGGGCCAAGACTCCATCTTTTCCAGTGTCTGCGCGGTGGCAATCTGAACCAACTCTTGCGGCTTGAAGCGCCAGTGCTTCGACATCATGATCCCGTGGTCTATACCTTGCGCGTCCAGGTGGCGCGAAAATTGTTCCACCAAAATGCGGCGCTCGCAAATAAAAAGGATTCGTGAACCCTTCTCCATGGCGCGTTGAATCATCTCCAACATGATCACGCTCTTACCCGCACCTGTGGGTGCTGCCAGAACTTGGCGCGTGTGGTGATCCCTGAAGCCTTGGCGCAGGCCTTCGATGGAAGCAACTTGATAGGGGCGGTCAGCAGATGCCATGATTTATGCCTTTGGCTGCAACTTCTTTAACTGAGCCTGCAAGCTGACGCATTGGCGTTTGACCATGGCCAGTTCGTTCATCAGGGAATCGCGGGAGGTGGTGACAGCCTTCAAATTCACACGCAGTTGCCGAACTTCGGCATGTAGTTCAGCAATCAGGTTTGCCGCCTCCAGCCGCTCCGCTGGGTCAGCACTTCCGAGGTTTGCGACTGCCAGCATGGCCTGCAATTCTTCGATCTGGTCTCGGGCTGCGTCCAGCTCGGTGTATTCGTCCTGAGGCGGCACGGGCTCAGGCTTTGCTGCGGCCCTCATGGCTTCAGGTCCTTTGGCTGCGATCTTCTTTTGATCCTTGGCCGGTAGTTGGGCGATGGCGGCGGCGGTTTCCACGGAGACAGCGCCAGTTTTTACCGCATCCTGGACGGCCTGAATTGCGCCTGCGTGGACAGCCTTGGCTTGCTGAATGGAGCGAACACCAGTGCCTGCAATCGCGGCCAATTCGACGTTTGTTTTAGATAAGGGCGCAGTGACTGCGCCCTTCTTTTCACGGTGCGCAGGAGCCCACTGATAGACCGAAGTTACCGCGTCTGCCCTCTGGCTGGCAGTTAAATTTCGACGGGCTTTGTTCTGCGCAAGCACAAAATCACGTGGGTCGGTGTCATCAAGTTCTACCGTCGGGCAGTCCATCCCCAAGCTGATAGCCGCCTGATAACGGTGCCACCCATCAATCACCATGCCATCTAGCAATGTGATGGGGTTTTGGACTCCAATGGTAGTGATCGAATCGACCAGTGATTGATACTCGTCTGGCTGCATCGCAGGGAATGCGGCAGATAGTGGGTGTTGTTTGTAGATCATTTCCCGCCGTGCGTTGGTTTAAAGTCTTCGTATTCCATGACCCATAGCGCCAATGAAATGGAGCGTAACTGGATGGCCTTTGTGATAAATCGGATCAGGCGCATGTGGCCCTCCCCGCATCAATCTCGCCCACCTGGTCAAAGAAGCAGCTAGACGCCTGCACAGCCTGCCTAGCGGTCGTCTGCGCGTACATCTCCTTCATAACCCTACGTGCGCCGTCGCGGTCGCCAAGAGCCATGCAAATCTCCATATCAAGGCCAGCCACGATTGCGGCATGCTCACGGCGGCGGTCGATTAGTTGGGCTAGGTGGGTCATGCGACACCCGGTATCGTCACGATCACAGTGCGCACCATCGTGCCGCTGGATTTGAATGCGCCGTCATCCAGCGCTTCAATGTCGCCGCCGCGGGCACGTATCAGGTCTCGGAAGTCGCGGGTCAGCTTGTCGTCGCGGAATGTCACGCCTGCCGACATGACGGACACCAGCAGACCATTAGGCTTAAGGAACTTGAGCGCGTGTAGTACGTGTTTAATGTCTGCCTGCTTTGCGAAGGGGGGGTTTGCAACGATGCGGTCAAACGGGATGAAGGGGCCGGGGTTAACAGCGAGGAAGTCAATCGGCCCGTGTATGCCGACATTCTTGGGCTTGCCTGCTATCAGGGCATCCACGTTGCTCTCCAATAGCTCCATGGCAATCACGCTTGCCACCAGCGGGGCCATGGCGAAGGCGATGTTCCCTTGGCCTGCACTTGGCTCTAGTGCCAGATGGTGCGGCTCTAGGTCTGCCAACTCCAGCAATCGCGCCACGACAGCGGGCGGCGTTGGAAAGTAGCCATAGTCCTGCTGGATGGTGCGGATCAGCGTGACCTCGCCGGTCTGGATAATCTGCTCCATGGCGTCGGACGCATCTACAGGGAACAAATGAGCCTTTGCCTTCTTGTCCCACTTGCCACCAGCCGCTTCCAGCACTGCGTTTGTGGCCGTGTACAACTTGCGATCCAGTTGCCCGGTGAGCGCAAGGCGTTGGCCAGTGAAGTCAGCGGCAGCCAGCACGTTCAAAACGTCGTTGGAGACTTTCATTAAATTGCCCTCCCGCAAACCAGGGTTTGTGAGGGGGTCATGCTGCTGCCCTGACCTGAAATGTCTCCATCAGCACTTTGACCTTGAGTTCGGCGGCTTCAGCGCGCTTCTCAGCAGCCTTTGCACGGCGCTCGGACTCGGTTTCTATCTGCACAAGAGTGCAGCCCACCTGATAGGCCTGCCACTCGATGTAAATTGTGTTGCCAACAACCTGGCAGAACTGTGCAAGGTTGTCGACCTGCAAAGTTGCTGTGCCGGCCTTGATGCGCGAAAAATATCCCGCATCAATCCCCAGCGACATGTAGACCTCTTTGTCTTCAAGGCCAGACGATTGGCACGCCAGAGCGAAAGCTGCAGCAGCGGTCTTCTGTCGCTGGATCATTTCCAGCGGTACGGTGTTGGGTTCGGCGATGGTGACGAGAGGCAATTCAGCCTGTCCATCAACCCGGTTCATTTTGTTTGACGCCACTTGACTACCCCCTAAAGGCAAAAAAAACGGACATTCGGTTCATGACTTCAAACCAAACTCTCTTGTGCTTCCAGATCCAATACCGCGGCGTGCCAGTCATGCTCAAACTGGAGGTGCGCGGCAGTAAATTCGGGATATGGGTTCGCTTCGATGTGGTGCTGGCCGGCCTGCGCTGCCTTGCGGGCCAAGTCGCGGATGGCGTCGCGGGATACGATTGCTTCCATGGGTCAAGCCTTTGGGGATATGGTGGGGTTGCCGCTTCGGCTTACGATGGAGGTCTCTACACAACCATCAACAAAAGGCAACCCCATGAATTCAATTTCCTTCACGATGCGCAAGTCCCCATCGAATCAGGACGTATCTCTACTGGATGTAGTGATGACTGTGGACGTAGAGCAGCACACGCATATCGAGACGCGCACAACCCATGCACCGAATTTCTTGGATGGCAAATCCCTGTTTCAGGTACAGGCAGCTCTTTGGGCAGCAGTGGCGGACGAGGCGTCAAAGCTGAGCGCGACATACCAACACATGGCGAAGAACGAAAGAATTCAGGAAAATTGACCCGCTGGCAGGCCCGGAGCCTGCTGATTGAAGTGCTGCGCATCTCAGACCCCCTTCTCTTCGACGGCGGTGGACTCGGCAGCCGTGACTTCGGGGGAAATACGCTGTTTCTTGACCAGCACGTAATCAGCAACAACTGGCTTCCAGCTTTCTTCGATTGCTTGCAGCAGCGCTTCTTCGATGTGGAACTCGCATTGAATTTCGACCAGCCCATCTGCTTTGCAACGCAGCTCGAAACTGATCAAATGCTTCGGCAGCCCTTCGATACCCAGAAGGGGCAAAATCAACTCTGGTCCATTGGCCAATTTAGTCATGTCAATCCAATCAGGGGGAAATATGGAAAAGTGCGGGTTCTACAAAGAAGACCGGTTCAACATCGAGAGCAGGGAGGTCCACTCCCACATGCAGAGCGTCAGCCCTACGGTTGTGGTGACACACTGGTGCGCTCACCTCAAACACTCTCCGGTGGACCGAAATCGGGCGCGAGGGTTTGGTGGGGCACATGCGCTTACGTGCGGTGGGGACTTTTCCAAGTGCCTGATCCCGTCCGAGAAATTCACGGATATTTCGTAGCATCACGCCCCCTTCTCTTCGGTGGCCAAGGACTCGGTGCCGATCAGCTCGGGCCAGATGCCGCGCCAAGTTTTTTGACACAGCATTTGTCTGGTCAGTGCGCCACCGGAATCCATTTCAACCTTCCGGGCTTCAGTAGGGCTCATGTCCCGCCGACCGGTCAAACACTGATACAGGTACTGCTCGTTCAAGTTGAGCTTTTCGGCCCAGGACTTCCGTTCGGACGGGGATATTTCTTTAAACATGGCGCAAGTCTAGCACCATGCTAGCTATTGTCAAGCTGCAAGCTAGTTATTTACTCTAGCGCTCTGCTCGAATGCGACTATGGCGATTCAAGATATTTGGCTGGCGAATCTCAAGGCCCTGGTGGCGATTGAGGGCAACGGTGAAAAGCGCAAGGGCTTACGCCAAGTAGCGGACGTTTCCGGGCTTTCGGAGGAATACATCTACCAGCTCGTAGAAGGCAAGCCAAAGAAAAATGGCGACCCACGCGAAGTTGGAAAGGCGGCTGCAAAGAAGATTGCCCTGGCTTTTGCAAATGGCCGACCCGATTCGTGGTTTGACTCGCCATCTTTTGATCAAGGGCAGATATTGCCCAGCGTCACAGGTGTTCCTCAGGCTGCGGCGGCAAGGACAAGCGCGGGACTAACCCTAGGCCAAGCCATGGAGTTCCTTGCTGATTACCTTGCCGCCCTACAGGCATCGGACAGGAAGGAAGCGATGCGCCAGATCGGCAGGATTGTGGATGAGCCAGAAAGTCACGCGAAGATCGCGGTATCAATTGAAGGGATGGCCCGCACGCCATTTGCCCAAGACGCCAAAAAGGTCGCGTAACAAGCGGCTTCAAACTTTATGCGGTATAGCCGGTTTATTACATCCCATGAATATGGGATATGTAACAAGGAAAAGCCGGAAAAGGCTTGTGAAAGTCGTTGGATGTAACCTGCGCGATATTGCGCTCAACGAAAGGGGATGGGATGAAGAAATTTGCATTGCTGGCGCTACTGCTAGCCAGCGTGACGCATAGTTTTGCCGCTACAAAATCAGTAATGGATTGCGAGCACGAGTTGGGCGAAGCATCAAGCGATAGAAAGCTGGTCAGCGAATGCCTATTGGCGTCTATGGGCGTAAAACCTGATCCGACGCCCGAAGAGGTAGATCAGCGACGAAAAAAAAATGATGCAACTCGTGCAGAGACCATGGCATCTGTTGCTGCAGGACCAATAGTGGTTAGCACCCAGCTTTTGCTCATGACTTGCAATCTTTATTACACAGCGCCAAAAGAGGGTGACTTCCAAAGATGTCTTTTGGACGGGAAGCTAGCCCTGAAACAGTCCTATGAGAAGTATCTAAAGTCTGTGAAAAAACCTGCTGCGCGGGCCGCGCTAAAAGAGTACTACATCACGGCACTGTCAACTTTAAATGGTATTGCGCCACAAGCCGAAGAGCGCAAGATCAACTACGAAAAGCGCCAGGGCGACAACAAAAACAAGCTGGATGAAATGTGGACTCGATTTGAAGTCGAGGAGTGATGCGCCCCGCCCTCGCCCTCCTGGCCGCCCTGATGCTATGCACCGGCGCAGAAGCCCGCATCCACCGTAGCCAGGTCGTCCGTCACGCGTTCGTCAAGGAACAGGCATGCCCGTCTACCGGAAGGCATCGGTTGCCTTGCCCTGGCTGGGTGATTGATCACGTCATAGCCTTGGCCTGCGGTGGCGAAGATGCGGTTTCAAATTTACAGTGGCAGACGACTGAAGACGCCAAAGCCAAGGATAAGTGGGAGACCAAGGGGTGCCGGAAGTGAGCCGCGATGAATGATTTATTTCTGACCCTTGGCGGCCTGATCGCATCCCTGGGAAATGTCCAAAGTGTTTCCGTGGTTAAGGAGCACCTCGCGCTCGTGAACACGCAGCTCGGCCTGTTGAAAGAACAGGTGGAAAAACTGGAGAAAGAAAATTCCGATCTCATACAACGCCATCGTGATCTTGTCCAGGAGATTGACAGACAAAAAACGAGCAAGGAATTTGTAGAGTCGCGCGGCGCGTTGTTCAAACGCATCGCTGGGGGTGCGTACGATCAAACGCCAATTTGCCCGAATTGCAAAAGAACCATGTTTTGTCTCAGGCATACGCTTCCTTATGTTTGCACCAATAAATCTTGCGAACACGTTTCTGATTTCAAAGGCAACCAGCTACAGGATGTCATTGCCGGATTGCCTAAACTTGAGGATCAAAAATGAAATATGCAGTGGTGGTTATCGACCGGCCAGACAACGCGCCAGACTTAATACGAGGGCCTTACCCGCGTACCCAATCATCCATATCAGGCACATCACCATCTCCCGGAACGACAAGTAGACCTGCCGAAAATGTCTGGCTGTTGAAGCTGCCATCAGAAACACAAACCCTCGCATCAATCGTGCATTTTGCTTCGCTAGAGAAAGCCTCATATCGAGTTCTGTACTTTGATTCTCTGCCGGATGTGTTTCATTCTGCATAGTTAACCTCCAAACTTTCAAAAGCCCGCCCAGAGCGGGTTTTTCGTCTATCCACCAATAGCGATCCAGCGATCAACAACTTCTTTCAATCGCTGCGACACCCGCTGATGCTTTGCGCTTTTCGGGCCATGCTTGCGCCATGCCTTAGCCGCATCTGCAACCGCTAGCAGCAGAGCGGCATCTGCATCAACGTCTCTCTCAGTCGGTTGCGCGACAGGAACATCTACTGAGTCGATCAGCATTTCAATTGGGCTTCTATTCATTTCATCTCCTAGAACCCGCCCAGAGCGGGTTTTTTAACGCCAAAAAACTTGTGGACTACCCACTAAGGGTTTGTCCTGAGCGCGATTCTAGCAAAAATCTAGCTTTGTGCTTGACATAGTCTAGCGTGGTGCTAGAATTACTCCATCGCAGCACATCGCTGCAAGGAGTAGCAGATGGAACTGATCAAAATCGCCCCCCGCCAGATTGCAGGTCAATCTCTGCAAACCGTCAACGCTCGGGAGCTGCATAGTTTTCTGGGTGTTGGAAAAGATTTCTCCAACTGGATCAAAGCGCAACTAAAGCGTGCAGATCTAGTTGAAGGAAAGGACTATGCAACCGTCGCCCAAAAGGGCGTAGGTGGAAAGTTCGACAGCATCGACTACCACCTGACCATAGACGCTGGCAAGAACATTGCCATGCTGTCTGGCACGGCTAAAGGTAAAGAAGTGCGCCGGTACTTCATAGACTGCGAGGCTCGCGCAAAGGCTACGACAGGAACCAAGTGGCAACAAATCCGCTATGACGGCAAGCAAGTGCGCCTTGCTTGGGGCGGTTGCGTGCAAGAGTTTGTGGCATATGCAAAGGCCCAAGGAAGCCAAAGCGCTGAGAAATACTACATGGCCATCACCAAGATGGAGTATTCAGCCCTTGAGCTGGTGAAGCAGGCGGCAGACAAGCATTTCAGGGATAGCCTGAACGCCATTGAACACGGCCAACTTACTGTAGTTGAAATGGCCGCTCAACGAGCCTTGCAGGAAGGCATGGATGCAAGCCTGCATTACAAAGAGATTTATCAGAAGTGCAAGCAAGCATGTGTTGATCTGGCCGCATCACTGCGCAAGTATCTACCAGCAGCCAATGATGCATACCTGCAACTGCGCAAAGGCGGTGCAGCATGAACATGAGAGAGCCAACAACAGCTTGGGACCGCGCACCAACTGATGCAGAGCTAAACGCCTACTACGGGAAAGATAAATCGAGCCGTGTCCGCAGCGAGATTATTGAAACGCTGACCGTGACGATTTGCAAGGTTCCACACGCAAAGCTGTGCGTTCCGTTTGTCAGCTTCCGAGACACTGATTACGGCACCTTGCGCCATAGCCCTATCACTGAGGTAGTGACGGACTTCGGAACAGACCCCGCGCCATTGGCTGCGCTGATGGCCGTTCTGGAGCGCTCTGATTGCCCGCTGGTTGCTGAGTACCGCATGGCCCTGGCTACGGCGCATGCCGACGCATGGGC
>JANXVI010000158.1 GCA_025351745.1 Rhodoferax sp. | reverse complement strand
ACAGCCAATTCGCCAACGGTCTGAAGAAAGCCAATATCGAGATCGACCGCAAGGTTCTGTCCGATATCGCCATTCACGACATGGCGGCTTTTGCCGGTATCGTGGAGCAAGTCAAGGCCAAGCTGGCTGCTTGATTTTCGCTCTGTTATGCTATCGTTTTGGTAGCTAGCAGTGCAAATAGAACAAGGGCTAGAGCTTGAAAGAGCGCTAGCCCTTTTTCATTGACCCCAAGAATATATGAACGATCTGAACGTCATCGTCGACTCTGCCCAAACGGCCTTTGCCCAAGCTGTCACGCCTGCTGACTTGGAGAACGCCAAAGCGCTTTTCCTCGGCAAGTCCGGCCGCATCACCGAGCTGATGAAAGGCATGGCCGCCCTGAGCGTGGACGAGAAGAAATCCCGTGGTGCCGCCATCAATATCGCAAAGCAGGCCATCGAAACTGCGTTGACGAACCGCCGCCAGGCGTTGGCCGACGCAGAGCTGCAGGCTCAGTTGCGTGCCGAGGCGCTGGACGTGAGTCTGCCAGGCCGTCAACGTGGGCAGGGCGGTTTGCACCCCGTCTCGCTGACGTTGGAGCGCATCGAGGCGATTTTTGGCTCTATGGGTTTTGACGTGGCCCAGGGCCCCGAGATCGAGTCTGACTGGTTCAACTTCACCGCGTTGAATACGCCCGAAGACCACCCTGCGCGCTCCATGCATGACACCTTCTACGTGGAAGGTGGTTCGGAGACGGCGCCCAATTTGCTGCGCACCCATACCAGCCCCATGCAGATTCGCTACGCGGTGCAGCATGTCAAAAAATATAGCAGCAAAGCCAATGGCGGCGAGGGCAAGGGCCTGTTCTCGGGTGATATGCCCGAGATCCGCGTCATCGCCCCCGGTCGCACTTACCGCGTGGATAGCGATGCCACGCATTCCCCCATGTTCCACCAGTGCGAAGGACTGTGGGTGGGCGAGAACGTCAGCTTTAAAGACCTGAAATTCGTCTTCACCGATTTCTGCCGTACCTTCTTTGAGAGCGATGACTTGGTGCTGCGTTTCCGCCCCAGTTTCTTCCCGTTCACCGAACCCAGCGCCGAGATCGATATCCAGTTTCAGACGGGTCCGCTTGCTGGCCGCTGGCTGGAAGTCGCCGGCTCTGGCCAGGTGCACCCCAATGTGGTAAGCAACATGGGCCTGGACCCTGAAAAGTACATTGGCTTCGCGTTTGGCATGGGCCCGGACCGCCTGACCATGCTGCGTTACGGTGTCAACGATTTGCGGCTGTTTTTTGATGGGGACGTTCGCTTCCTGTCGCAATTCCAATAAACACGCCTCGTCTTGAGACGATTCCGAACCGACTAAGTACCATGCAATTTTCTGAATCCTGGTTGCGCACGTTTTGCAATCCACCCATTTCCACGCAGCAGTTGGCGGACACGCTGACCATGGCCGGCCTGGAGGTCGAAGAACTCAAGCCTATGGCACCGCCATTCACGAAAATTGTGGTGGGTGAGATCACGACCGCAGAGCAACACCCCAATGCCGATCGTCTACGTGTGTGCAAGGTGGATGTGGGCCAGCCAGAACTATTGGACATCGTGTGCGGTGCGCCGAATGCCCGTGTCGGTATTCGCATTCCGTGCGCACTGGTCGGTGCCGAGTTGCCTCCTGGCGAAGATGGCAAGCCTTTCGTTATCAAAGTTGGTAAGTTGCGCGGTGTCGAAAGCCAAGGCATGCTGTGTTCAGCAAAAGAGTTGCAACTGGCCGATGACCATGGTGGCCTGCTGGAACTGGCCGCAGACGCGCCCTTGGGCCAGAACATCCGCGAACATCTGAACCTGGACGACACGCTGTTCACCCTCAAGTTGACACCCAACCTCGCGCATTGCCTGAGCGTGTATGGCGTGGCACGCGAAGTGTCGGCATTGACCGGTGCACTGCTGGTGTCGCCGACATTCCCGGCCGTTGCAGTGGGCAACAACGACAAAATTGCCGTCAAAGTTAGCGCTCCTGATTTGTGTGGTCGCTTCTCCGGCCGCGTGATCCGCAACGTCAACACCAAGGCCAAAACGCCACAGTGGATGGTGGACCGCTTGGCCCGTTGCGGCCAGCGCAGCGTGACGGCCCTGGTCGACATCTCCAACTACGTGATGTTCGAATTGGGCCGCCCATCCCATATTTTTGATCTGGACAAAATCCACGGCGGCTTGGATGTGCGTTGGGGCAAACCGGGCGAACATCTCAAGTTGCTCAATGGCAATACCGTTACCGTGGACGAAACAGTAGGTGTGATTGCCGACGATGTGCAGGTTGAATCCCTGGCAGGCATCATGGGCGGCGACGCTACCTCGGTGACTGATGACACACAACATGTGTATGTCGAAGCCGCTTTCTGGTGGCCCAAGTCCATTGCCGGACGCTCGCGCCGCTTCAGTTTTTCTACCGATGCCGGTCACCGCTTCGAGCGCGGGGTGGATCCACAATTGACGGTCGAGCACATCGAACGCCTGAGCCAATTGATCATTGATATTTGCGGCACGACTGGCACTAGCTGCGGCCCGGTAGATGATCACCAGCCCCGCATGCCGGTGCCTGCGCCGGTCAGCGTGCGTGTGGCCCGCGCCATCAAGGTCATTGGCATGCCGCTGACGCAGACACATTGCGTGGATGCGCTCCAGCGTTTGGGTTTGCCCGTCACGCAGGCCGATGGCGTGTTGACGCTGGTGCCGCCGTCCTACCGCTTCGATCTGCAGATTGAAGAAGATCTGATCGAAGAAATCGCGCGCATGGTGGGGTACGACAACTTGCCGCATACGCCACCCCTGGCACCGATCACCGCCAAGATTCGCATCGAGGCCGCGCGAGGCCCGTTTGCCGTGCGTCGTTCGTTGGCGGCTCTGGGATACCAGGAAACCATCAACTTCAGCTTTGTCGAAGAAAGCTGGGAGCATGGGTTGGCGGGTAACCCCAACCCCATCAAGCTGCTGAACCCGATTGCCAGCCAGATGAGCGTCATGCGTTCGTCCTTGCTAGGCTCGCTGCTCCAAGTGCTGAAGTTCAACCAGGCCCACAAGCAGCCGCGCGTGCGCGTGTTTGAGCTGGGCCGTGTCTTCCTGCGTGATGCTTCGGTCAAAAGCTCCGACACCACCGTCGAAGGGTTCGATCAGCCCATGCGCGTTGCCGGTCTGGCCAGTGGGGGTGCTGATGCACTGCAGTGGGGCCGCAAAGAGCAGGGCGTTGATTTCTTTGACGTCAAGGGTGATGTGGAAGCCTTGTTGGCACCATCACAAGCCACCTTTGTCCCTGGCAACCATCCGGCAATGCACCCCGGCCGCTGCGCCCAGGTCATATTGGACGGCAAGGCCATCGGTTTTGTCGGTGAACTGCATCCCCAGTGGCGCCAGCAGTTTGAGCTGACGCAGGCACCGGTTCTGTTCGAACTGGATCTCGATGCCGTGCGGCAACGCCGAGTTGCGCAATTCAAGCCGGTTGCCAAGCTGCAACCCGTGCAGCGCGACATTGCAATAGTCGTTCCAGACGATGTGACCCACGCTGCCTTAATGGCTGCCATCTGGGCTGCGCCCACTTCCGGGCTCTTGCGCGACGCGCAATTGTTCGATGTGTACCGCCCCAAACCTGCCAAGGACGCAGCGCCCGCTGCGGATGGCGCGACCAATCGCAGCTTGGCCGTACGCCTCACGCTGAACAGCGACGAGGCCACACTGTCCGAAGAACAGATTGAATCGGCTGTCAAAGCCATTGTGGATCAGCTGACCGGCCCCTTGGGTGGCCGTCAACGTGTCTGACAGGGGTCATCTTGTTACAAGGAAAGGATAGTGGCGCCATGGATTTTTCTGTTGAAAGCCTCGAAACCCCCGCACTTACAAAAGCGCAATTGGCCGATTTGCTGTTCGAGCAGATTGGCTTGAATAAGCGCGAGTCTAAGGACATGATTGATGCCTTCTTTGACCTGATTGCTGCCAGCTTGGTCGACGGAACCGATGTCAAGATCTCGGGCTTTGGCAATTTTCAGATCCGAACGAAGGCGCCCAGACCCGGTCGCAACCCGCGCACCGGAGAGGCCATACCGATTCAGGCCCGCCGTGTTGTAACTTTTCACGCCAGTCACAAGCTCAAAGAGCAAATCCAGGAAGAATCCTGAGCACCTGCGGGCATTTTCGACACAACCGTAACAATTTGTGCGGTCACGCAGTAAAGAGCCTTTGCGTTGAGGTAAAAGTTAGAGTAACCTCTACGCTTTCCCTCGTACAGCATTGATTTCAATGGAGAAAACTCTCCCCCCTATACCTGCCAAGCGCTATTTCACCATCGGTGAGGTGGGGGATCTGTGCGGCGTAAAACCCCATGTGCTACGTTATTGGGAGCAAGAGTTCACGCAGTTACGACCTATGAAGCGACGCGGTAATCGCAGGTACTACCAGCACCATGAAGTTTTGATGATCCGCCGGATCCGAGATTTACTGTACGACCAGGGATTTACGATCAGTGGCGCGCGCAACAAGATGCAGGAATTACTGCAAAACGAACGCGACAAAAAACGCAACGGCGAAGTCATGCTCGATGGCGTGGAGGTTCTCGAAGTTGACGATGTGGATTTGGACGACTTTGAAGACGGTCAGTCATCTGAAATGTTGGAGGAAGGCTCGGCGCATTGGCTGCAAGTGCGCAGGGAATTGTTTGAAATTCGGGAGCTATTGGCCTTTGGGTAAATGCCACGCAGTTGCCGGGTTATAATTGGGGGTTAGAACGGTGTGTGGCGCAGCCTGGTAGCGCACTTGCATGGGGTGCAAGGGGTCGAAGGTTCGAATCCTTTCACACCGACCATATAAATCAAGGACTTAGCTTCGCAATGGGCTAAGTCCTTTCTTCTTTGTGGCTCCAGTTTGCCAAATTGCCCCCACCATTGCCCCCACTGCTGCAAAAGCTGGCGACCATCCATCCAAATTGCCCCCACCCGAATTGGTTGTGCCAAGTGGGCTGCAAACCTCCAAATCAGCATTTTTGGCCTTTTGCCAGAGTTCTATATGCAAAATATGCCGCTAGCCCCCGTAGAACGTGCGCAAGCAGCTATCAAATGCATAGCGACTACAACCACTATTGCACCGGAAAAAGTAAGC
>JANXVI010000133.1 GCA_025351745.1 Rhodoferax sp. | reverse complement strand
CGTGCAGCGCGAAGCTGCACGTACGCTGGGCACCGAGGGATTCATGCTTAAGCACCGGGACAGCCGGTATGGCGTTGGCCGTACCAAGGGCGAGGGGGTGTGGTGGAAGTGGAAGATTGACCCGATGAGTGTCGACGCCGTCCTGATCTACGCACAGCGCGGCCACGGCCGGCGTGCCAGCCTGTACAGTGACTACACCTTCGCGGTGTGGGACGCGCCACCGGAGGTGGAGGACCGCAAACTCGTGCCCTTTGCTAAAGCCTACTCGGGCCTGACCGATGCCGAAATGGCACAGGTGGACGCCATCATCCGCAAGACCACGGTAGAGACATTCGGACCGGTGCGCAGCGTGCGGCCCACGCTGGTGTTTGAGCTGGGGTTTGAAGGCATTGCCCGCAGCCCGCGCCACAAGAGCGGCATTGCAGTGCGCTTTCCGCGCATGCTGCGCTGGCGCGAAGACAAGCCGGTGGCCGAGGCCGACACGCTGCAAACGCTTGCCGCTTTGTTGGCGCACAGCGACCCATGAATCGCGCTCCCAGGCCACGAAAGATACCCGCACGCCTGCCAGCGGCTGCAGACGTGCCTAAGCCCGTTCCTGTGCCCAAGTACGCAACCGCACCAGTGCCAGTACCCTTGTTGCCGGATGCTAGTGCGTGGATGGCCACGCGCGGCTGGCAGCCATTTGATTTTCAGCGCGAGGTCTGGTCCGCGATGGCGGCGGGTGACAGCGGCCTGCTGCACGCCACCACCGGCGCGGGCAAAACTTACGCAGTGTGGCTTGGCGCGCTGCAGGCTCTGGCCGGGACTCAAAAGAGGCTCAACACGGCAAGCACGACCAACACCGCTAACACCGCTAACACCACCAACGTTGCCCGCAAGGCCGTAGCACCGCCGTTGACGGTTATATGGATCACCCCAATGCGGGCACTGGCTGCCGATACGCTGCGCGCGCTGCAGGAGCCACTCCCCGCACTCGCGCCCAATTGGACTGTGGCCGCACGCACTGGCGACACAACCAGCGGCCAGCGCGCGGCGCAAAACAAGCGCCTTCCCACTGCATTGGTCACCACGCCCGAGAGCCTGAGCCTGCTGCTGGCGCGTGCGGATGCGCAAGCGGCGTTGGGCAGCGTGCGCGTGGTTGTGGTCGACGAATGGCATGAGCTGCTGGGCGGCAAACGCGGCGTGCAGTTGCAACTGGCGCTGGCGCGGCTGACCCGCTGGCAACCCGGTCTCATCGTGTGGGGCATGTCGGCCACGCTGGGCAATCTGGACGAGGCCCTGCACACCCTGCTCGGCCCCCGGCGCCAAGGAAAGCTGGTGCGCGGCCACACCCCCAAGACCCTCGTCGTCGACACCTTGCTACCGCAGCGCACCGAACGCTTTCCGTGGGCGGGCCACCTGGGCATGGTCATGTTGCCGCAGGTGGTCCATGAAATTGAGCACAGCGGCAGTACGCTGGTCTTCACCAACACCCGCGCGCAGGCCGAGCTGTGGTACCACGCTTTGCTGGAGGCCCGGCCCGAATGGGCGGGCGTCATCGCGCTGCACCATGGCTCGCTGGACCGCAGCGTGCGCGACTGGGTGGAGACCAGCATCAAAAGCGGTGCGCTGCGCGCCGTGGTGTGCACCAGCAGCCTGGACTTGGGTGTAGATTTTTTGCCGGTGGAGCGGGTGTTGCAGATCGGCTCGGCCAAGGGCGTGGCGCGGCTGCTGCAACGTGCCGGCCGATCGGGCCACGCGCCGGGTCGGCCATCCCGCATCACGCTGGTGCCCACGCACAGCATGGAACTCGTGGAAGGTGCAGCCGCGCGCGCAGCCGTGCAGGCGGGGCGTGTCGAGGCCCGCGAGCCGCCGCTGGCGCCATTGGATGTGCTGGTCCAGCACCTTGTGACCGTGGCACTGGGCGGCGGTTTTATGCCAGATGCGTTGTTGGCTGAAGTACGCGATACGGCGGCCTATGCCAACCTCTCGGCTGAGGCATGGCAATGGTGTCTGGATTTCGTGTCAAAGGGCGGTGCGTCCCTCGCCGCTTACCCGGACTACCACCGCGTGCGGCCCGATGGAGATGGCATTTGGCGCGTGCCCGATGCACGGCTGGCCCGGCGCCACCGCGCCAATATCGGCACCATCGTCAGTGATGCCAGCATGGTGGTGCAGTACCGGGGTGGCGCTAAGCTGGGCTCGGTGGAGGAAAGTTTTGCTGCGCGCTTGAAGCCCGGCGACTGCTTCCTGTTCGCAGGCCGCCTGCTGGAGCTGATCCGCGTGCATGAGATGACAGCCTGGGTGAAGCGCGCCAGCGGCAAGCAGCCCGCGGTGCCGCGTTGGAACGGCGGGCGCATGCCACTGTCCACCACACTCGCCGATGCCGTGGTGGCCCAACTGGCCATCGCAGGGCAGGGCGGACCACCTGCAAGCCCCGAGATGCAGGCCGCTCAGTCCATGCTATCGATTCAGCAGCAATGGTCGGCCTTGCCGACGCCACACACGCTGCTGGCCGAAACCTTTACGTCGCGCGAGGGCAGCCACCTGTTCCTCTACCCCTTCGCCGGGCGGCACGTTCATTTGGG
>JANXVI010000090.1 GCA_025351745.1 Rhodoferax sp. | reverse complement strand
CAAGTGTGCAGCAGTTTCAGCGCCCCGGTGTGGTCTACCGTGCGGTAAAGGGCGCGGTGCCCAGCTGCGAAACCAGCTTGGTATGGCTGCAATCCAGTCCAGTGCTGGAGCGGTTTTTGCAGTTCGCTCCGCACCCCTGAGTCCAACGCTGAAGAGCCACAGGTTCTTGCGTGCAAAATACCGTCATGCTCATTCACCCCCAAATTGACCCTGTCGCCCTGCAATTAGGTCCTATCGCCGTCCACTGGTATGGCCTGACCTATCTTGCAGCATTTGCATTGTTTATGTTTTTGGGTCGTCTGCGTTTGCGCCATCAGCCCTACGCCAGCATCCAGGGTGCAGGGGCTTGGTCTTTCAAAGATGTGGAAGACATTTTGTTCATGGGCGTTATGGGCGTGGTGCTGGGGGGGCGCATAGGCTATTGCCTGTTCTACAAGCCTGCTTTCTACCTGTCCCATCCACTGGAAGTGTTTTATGTGTGGCAAGGTGGCATGAGTTTTCACGGTGGCATGCTAGGCGTGATTGCCTCCATGCTGTGGTTTGCGCATTCGCGCAAAAAACCGTTCTGGCAGGTGGCTGATTTCGTAGCGCCCTGCGTGCCTACTGGTTTGGCAGCGGGTCGGGTGGGTAACTTTATCAATGGCGAGCTGTGGGGCCGTCTGGCTGACCCTTCGCTGCCGTGGGGCATGGTGTTCCGCGGCGCGGGTGATGCGCCACGTCATCCTTCGCAGGTGTACCAGTTTTTGATGGAGGGCTTGCTGTTGTTCATCTTGCTGTGGTTGTACGCGCGCACGCCACGCAAACAGGGGCAGGTGGCGGCGGCCTTCCTGTTCGGCTATGGGGTGTTCCGCTTCATCGCCGAATTTTTCCGCGAGCCCGATGCCCATCTGGGTCTGTTGTCGCTGGGCATGAGCATGGGCCAATGGCTTTGCGTGCCTATGATCTTGGGTGGCGTGATCTTCTGGATCTGGGCACGGTCGCGCGCCCCAATCTCCGAATAATTTGTATCTTACCCCGGGTTTATCCGGGGGTCTGGGGCCTTGCCAGCTCTTTGCTTTCGGATCAATAATTATCGGTAATTATTCAAAATCACCGATAACCGTTAACGCCTTTTACTGAGCACACCCAACACCATGCGCCTGGTCCACAACTCACTGCATCAAGAAGTGGCTGTGCTATTGCGTGACCAAATCTTCGCCGGTACGTTGCCGCCCGGCAGCTTTATCGACGAGGCTGCTTTGTGCGAGAGTCTCAAAATCTCGCGCACGCCGCTGCGCGAGGCTTTGAAGGTACTGGCCGCCGAGGGCCTGGTGCGCCACGAGCCGCGCCGGGGAAGTTTTGTCAACCAGGTCACCGAGCAGGATCTGGATGAGATTTTTCCGATCATTGCCTTGCTGGAAGGGCGTTGTGCCTTCGAGGCCGCTCGCAACGCCAGCGATGCAGACATCGCCGCCCTTGACGCCCTACACGCCCGCCTGACCGAGCACGCACAGGCCAAGCGCATCAACGACTACTACGCCACCAACTTCAGCATCCACGAGGCCATCATCACGTTGGCCAACAACCGGTGGCTGGCCCAGGCGATTGCCGATTTGCGCAAGATCCTCAAACTGGCGCGCCAGCAGCAATTGCATGCTCCGGGGCGCCTCGAACAAAGTCTGGCGGAGCATCTGGCAATCTATGCGGCGCTGCGCTCGCGCGACAGCGAGGGTGCCGACGCCGCAATGCGCACCCACTTGACGCGCCAGCGCGAGGCACTGCGCGTATTGGCCCGTGAACAGAAAAGCAGGTTGCTGGCATGAAGACACCCGAATGGTTGAGTCATGGTGTATCCAAGCTGCGTCCAGCCGGGAGCACCGAGGGAAATCGGCCGCTAGCCCTCGTGGAATCTGCGCATACAGCTATCAAAATAATAGCAAATGCTGACAGGCCTGCCACTGAAGGCTCCGCGCGTTCACGGTCCACGCACGAGCGGGTAAAGGCCACCCTGCGCCGCACGGACGAGGCTCTGTCTCCGCGCATGTTGCGCCGCAGCCTGCAAGAGCTGCAAGACATGATCGACCCTCGCATCAGCGAGGTCGAAGGCGGGCGCCGAGCCAGCGCGATGGCTGACTGGTATATGGGCGCTACTGCGCAAAGGCGGCGCGACCTGTGGCTGCTGATGAGTGAGCAGTTTGTGGCCGACTCGCTCAAGGTCAAGGCAGCACAGGCACAGTTCGCCGCAGCAGTGGGCACACCGGATGAGGCGGTGGCCGAGGTCAACTACCGCCGTGCCACCG
>JANXVI010000089.1 GCA_025351745.1 Rhodoferax sp. | reverse complement strand
GCCAACGCCAGGGCCTGCGGCCACTCGGGCAGCGTGGCGGCGGTGGGTTGCAGGGGGCGATCTTTGAATTTGCGCTGCACCAGCTCTCCACCCACGGGGGCGTAGAGCATGGGCAGCATGTCATAGGCGGGTGCCAGCACCCAGTCGTCGTCTCGCAGCAGCAGCGAGATGTTGCCGTAATGTCGGTCGGTGTTGGCGATGAGCACACCGTAGGCTTCCAGCAGGCGCAGGGTGCTGGCGTCTTGGGGGCGCAGCAAACCGCGATCCGCCATGCGGTTGGCGGTGGCGGCCCAGTTGTCCATGGCGCCTACGTATTCGGCGTCGTACACCATCAACGAAACCATGCCAATGCGGCCCAGCGCGGTGCGGTCAAACCGTTCAACCTCTAAAAACACGCGTCCGGCTGCGCTAAAGATTTGGGTTTTGGCGGCAGACACGCCAGCATCTGCCAGCGTTCGCAGGGCCAGGTGTTCGCATACCAACAGGTCACGTGTGCGCTGGTCGGTGGGAGCATCGCCCGCCGGGGAGAACTTGACCAGTACATGCCGCGCTATGTCATCGGCACCGGCACCCGCACCGACGATGGTGCAAAACTTGGGTTGCTCCCCGCCCGCGGACGAGCCACCCAAGGTGCCATGCATAGCAGCATCGGCCAGCGCCGGGTAGTCGTCTGCAGAGGCCGCGCGGCTGGCACGCTGGGTAAGCGTGTGAAAGCGCGCAAAGGCGGGCTCTCCCACCACCAGGTTACCGGGCAGGTCGTCACCACACAGGGCGAGTGCACGCAGTACGTCGTCGTCGCTCCAATAGCGCGGGTCGTTGCCCAGTTGCAGCTCGGGGTGGCTGTGGGCAAAGGTCCGGCCCATGAAGCCCTGCGGGCGCATGTCATCCAGAAACCAGGGCAGGCTGTCGAAGCGTTTGCTCAGGCCGTCTTCTTCGTCGACCCACACTGCGCCGCTGGCCAAGGGCACCATGCGGGCAAAGGGTGTGGGTTGGCCTTGCGCGTCAATGCGCATGACCGGCACGCTGCGCCCCACATCGCGCACGGTACGCGGCAGCACATAGCGCTGCGTGCGCGCAGCCCCCACTTTGTGCACTTCGCCGGACTGGATCAATGGTGCCATGGCCCGTGAAACCGTGGGCTGGCTTACACCCAATTGGGCCTGCAGCTCGGCGCTACTGAGCGCGCCGCCTAGGCGTTGTAGCGCTTGGCGGATTGCTGCGGTAAGGTCTGGGGGGCGGGGCATGAATCAGTATGTGAATAGATATTTATTGATTGTATTTGTTTTAAAACAATGAGTTACGGTTATTTTTGAATAGATATACTTATCTTATTCACCCTTCAAGAACCCGAAGAAATTTCGCATCAGGTGCATCCCTGCACGTGGTCCACCCCACCGGATGCACATCGGCGATGATGAGCCCCTATTTCTTTCGTCCCATTTTTTCCAGGTCTACCGTATGCCAGTCATCCTTGAAGTCGAACACGTCAGCACCTACCGCTACGCCAAAGAGGTGGAGTTCGGTGTCCACCGCGTGGCTTTTCACCCGCGTGCGGCGCACGACATCCGCGTGCTGTATGCCGATTTGACGGTATCCCCGCACAGCCGCCAGCACTGGATTCACGATGTGTTTTCCAACTCGGTGGCGGTGGTACAGCCCATGGTGCCGGCCAGCATGCTGACTTTTACCGCGCGCTTTGCGATTGAGCACTCGGGCGTCAAAAACCATGAGCTGCCGATCGACCCCGAGGCAGAAAACTACCCCTTCCAATACTCGGCCGACGACACGCAGAATCTGTCGGGCTATTTGCAGCTGCAATACCCCAACGACGCGGCCGTCGTGCGCGAATGGGTGGCTGGCTTCATGCCCCAGCGCGGCACCATCCACACGCGCGACGTGCTGTCCAACATCAACCAGTTCATCCGCACCGATTTTGTGTATGCCGCCCGAGACGCCATGGGTACGCAAAGCCCGGCGCAAACATTGGCGCTGCGCAGCGGCACCTGCCGCGACTTTGCGCTGTTGATGATGGAGGCAGTGCGGGGCCTTGGCATAGCGGCCCGGTTTGTCTCTGGCTACATCTACGATCCCGCGCTGGACAACGACAATTTTGGCTCGGGTGATGTGGTGGGATCTGGAATACAGAGCGTAGATGTCGGCGGCGGAACTGTCGGCTCGGGCGCCACCCACGCGTGGCTCAACGTCTACCTG
>JANXVI010000076.1 GCA_025351745.1 Rhodoferax sp. | reverse complement strand
CGCTCGGTGCGGCTCTCGTCTGCATAGAAGGCGATGTCGTCTTCGTCCACGCTGTTGGCGGGGTACAGCGCGACGACGCCATTGGCGGTCAGCCAGCGGCCGTCGACAATTTTCTTCAGCATGGCCTGGGCATCGGCAAATACACGTCGCGCTTCGACACCCACGACTTCGTCATCCAGGATGGCCGGATAGGGACCGGCCAGATCCCAGGTCTGAAAGAAAGGCCCCCAGTCGATGTATTGGGCCAGCTCGCCCAGATCGAAGTTCTTGAACACGCGCCTGCCGAAGAATTTGGGTTTGGTGGCGGTGTAGCCGCTCCAGTCGATGGGCGTCTTGTTGGCCCGCGCTTTGTCCAGCGTCCACATCGGCGTCTGCTTCTTGTTGGCGTGCTGCTTGCGCACACGGGCGTAGTCGGCACTCAGCTCGTCCAGAAACTCTGCGGACTGGTCGCCCAGCAGGCTTTGCGCCACGCCCACGCTGCGCGACGCATCGGGCACATAGACCACGGGGCCGTCGTAGTGCGGCGCAATCTTCACGGCAGTGTGAACCCGGCTGCAGGTAGCGCCGCCAATCAGTAGCGGGATTTTCTTGATGCGGAAGTAGTCGTCCTTCTGCATCTCGCCGGCCACGTACTGCATCTCTTCCAGGCTGGGCGTGATCAGGCCCGAGAGGCCAATGATGTCCGCGCCCTCGACCTTGGCGCGTGCCAGCACCTCGTGGCAGGGCACCATCACGCCCATGTTGACCACGTCAAAGTTGTTGCACTGCAGGACCACGGTGACGATGTTCTTGCCGATGTCATGCACGTCGCCCTTGACGGTTGCGATGATGATCTTGCCCTTGGTTTTGACATCGCGCCCCGCCGCTTCGTCCAGCCGTTTTTCTTCCTCGATGTACGGAATCAGATGCGCTACCGCGGACTTCATGACCCGCGCGCTCTTGACCACCTGGGGCAAAAACATCTTGCCCTGGCCAAACAGGTCGCCGACGATGTTCATGCCGTCCATCAGCGGGCCTTCAATGACATGTAACGGTCGCCCGCCGGTGGCCAGAATCGCTTGGTAGGCTTCTTCGGTGTCTTCCACAATGAAGTCGGTGATGCCGTGCACCATGGCGTGGCTCAGGCGCTGACCGACGGACACGGGCGCCTCGGGCGTGCCGCGCCATTCCAGCCTTTTGCTCTCGTCCTTGGCGCCGCTCTTGGCAGTCTCAGCGATCTCGACCAGGCGTTCGCCCGCGTCGTCGCGGCGGTTCAGCACCACGTCTTCGACCCGTTCGCGCAACACTGGCTCCAGGTCGTCATAGACGCCCACCATGCCGGCGTTGACGATGCCCATGTCCATGCCGGCGGCAATCGCGTGGTACAGGAAAACCGTGTGGATGGCCTCGCGCACCGGGTCGTTGCCGCGGAAGCTGAAGGACACGTTGGACACGCCGCCGCTGACCTTGGCGCCGGGCAGGTTGGCCTTGATCCAGCGCGTGGCCTGGATGAAATCCACCGCGTAGTTGTTGTGCTCTTCAATGCCGGTGGCAATGGCGAAGATGTTCGGGTCGAAGATGATGTCTTCGGGCGGAAAGCCCACCTCGTCGACCAGGATTCGGTAAGCCCGCTCGCAGATCTCGATCTTGCGCGCATAGGTATCGGCCTGCCCCTTTTCATCAAAAGCCATCACCACGGCGGCAGCACCGTAGCGGCGCACCAGCTTGGCCTGCTGGCGGAATGCTTCTTCGCCTTCCTTCATGCTGATGGAGTTGACGATGCCCTTGCCTTGCATGCAGCGCAAGCCGGCCTCGATGACGCTCCATTTACTGGAATCGATCATTACCGGCACGCGGGAGATGTCGGGTTCGCTGGCGATCAGGTTCAGGAAGCGGACCATCGCGGCTTGGCTGTCCAGCATGGCCTCGTCCATGTTGATGTCAATCACCTGGGCGCCGTTTTCCACCTGCTGGCGCGCGACGGCCAGCGCCTGCTCGAAGTCGCCGTTCAAAATCATGCGGGCAAAGGCCTTGGATCCCGTCACATTGGTGCGTTCGCCGATGTTGACGAAGCTGGCGCGCGGAGCGGCGCCTTGCTGAGACCTTGGGGACCGACCTTCAGCTCTGTCCTCGACCGACTGAGACCTTGGGGACAGACCTTCAGCTCTGTCCTCAACTGAATAGTAGGCACCAATGGTCACTGGCTCAAGACCCGACAACATCATGGGCGGGGGCAGCGATGACACGCCTGCAGTCGGCGTGGTGGCAACGGGAGTTGGAATAGAAGACATGCATCTCACCTGTAAAAAAGCACGGGCAGGTGAGCGTCGTTGGGAACATCCAAGCCTGACAGGGCCGCCATGTGACCTGCTGCAACGCTCCTTGGATGGTCAATTTTAAGGGAGAACCGACAAGAGACTTTAGAAATAGCGGCACGACGTGGTTTACTATTGCCCGAACCACCACCAAACAGTTGTTGTTTGCGTGGCAAAGAGGCGGACACTACGCTCATGAGCTCTTCCGACGACACCCCCCCCGATAGCCTGCGCATCCGCGCCTTCGAGACAGCCGGCGAGCTGCTGACGGCGCCCAATGCGCTGATACACCTGACCCTGGAAGAAGCCCGGGTCGTGGTCGGCTACATGACGCCGCGCTTTATTCCGGCTGACACCACTTTCATCCGCGAAGGCGATGCCGCCGACGAGGGCTTTATGGCCCTGCTGCTCGAAGGCGAGGTAGTCGTAGAAAGTGTCACTGTCAGCCGCACGGAGCCTCTCACCATCCGCGTACTAGGACCGGGTAGCTTGGTCGGTGAAGTGGGCTTGGTGGACAAGGAGCCGCGCTCGGCCTCTTGTACCACCAGCTCCGATTCGTTGTGCGCCATCCTCACCCGAGATTCGCTTGAGGCGCTGATCAATGACGAGCCGCGCATCGGCTCCAAACTGCTGCTGGCCATCGCCGCCCGCCTGGCCGAACGCCTGCGCGACAACGCCCGCAAGCTGCGGCTGTACGCCAAGCTGGCAAAAGCCATGCAACTGGAAATCGACCGCTTGTTGGTGCCGCGGTCCTGAAGTTGGGCTCTGTGACGTCAGAGCCAGTGTTAGGTCGGGCAGCGCCAGATCCAGCGCCAGCCCTGTTGCTGCGTTGCTAAATTTTCATAGCTGATTACCCATTATTTTCGAGGGCTACAGGCCCATTTCACTCCGAACGCTAGCTTGGCATAGCCGTGCGGGGTTGGCCGTTGAAGTTTTAAGCTGCGGCGTACCGAATCCGTCACTCTTGGAAGTATCTCATCACGCGCACGGCCGGGTAGCTCAAGCGCGCGACCTAGGCTCTTTACAGCTTGTAGTTCACGCTCAGGTAGTACTGCCGGCCGCTGGCATTCACGCGACTGAACTCTTCTGGCGCAAATCGGGATTGATAGCGTTGCTGGTTGGTCAGGTTTTTGGCGGAGAACGACAGGCTGGTGTGCTTGTCAATCTGGTAGCTCGCGCTGAAGTCCAATGAACCAACTGCTGCGGCAATGTACGGGGCAGAGGTCAAGGTGTTGTTCACACTTGCCAGATTGCCGGACGTACCGCCGGTATTGTTGACACCGCCTTCAGACGCATAAAACTGTGTGTAAGGCCCCGTGTAGTTGTAGACCAGGCGGGCACCGAAAGAATCATTCTCAAAATATCCGCCCACATTCCCAACGTTCTTGGCAGCTCCGGTCATGGGGCGGCCGTCGTCAGACACTGACTCGGTGTAAGAGTAGTTGGCGTTAAATCCAAAGTTCTTACCAAGTGCTTGTTCGTAAGAAAGCTCAATACCTTTAATGATGGCTCCGATACCGCCTGCAGTGGAAACGATGTAAGTGTCGTCTGCCTTCTTGGTCTCGTTGTACAGAACAGCGGTGGTTTGACCGACACCATTTTTGACGTAGCCATCAATAGTGGAGCGGAACATGTTGACCGTAGCAACCTGACGCGGAGCACCAAACCAGGAAATCGACAAGTCGACGTTGGTGCCAATCAGGGGTTTCAGGTCTGGGTTAGGTCCGGTAATGGTGGGCGGGTTTTTGGGGACTGCAGTCGTTCCATTGTTTGGAGAACCATACGTGTTACCCAAAATAGCCCAGTTTTGGCGCGAGATGGTCTGATTCATGCCGAACCGCAGTATGGTGTCCTTGCGGGCAGCAAAGCGAACGTTGACGCTTGGCAACAGGTTGTTCTGCGCCCGAGATTCCATTTCAAAGTTATAGAAGCGCTTGGCAAACTCGTCGTACTCTGCCGCCGGCACTGCCAGGCACGGCACCGGGGAGGCAGGGCATATTGCTGTGCCAATTGGTACGGCAGCTCTGGGGTCAACTTCGGTGCGCACCCAGCGCACGCCGAAGTTTCCCGACAGTGCGCCATTTTCAAAATTCTGCATGGCATAAAGCGCAGTCTGGCGTTCACGCACATCAATCTCACTGGACAGGAAGCGCTGCGTGACACCAGAGGCTCCGGCGGCAAACATTTGCATGGCCTCAGGTGTGTAGTACCAATAGGCATTCTTGTAGCCACCTGCGGGTGTGCCCAGTCCTGCACCAAAGTCTGACGGCCAGCCATTCCAGGACTCGGGGTTTGTGCTCAATGACGTTGCAGCAATGGCCCCCAAAATCTGACGGTTGTACGTGCGCTTGTGGTCGGCAAAGCGAGCACCAAATTGGACAGAGGTGAAGATGTTGCTGGACTGCATGTACTCAGCGTCTAGTGCAAGGCTGTGTTCACGGTCTACGGTTACCTGACGGTCGTGCGATGTGGAGAATCCACTGTAGCTGGGGTTGGCGGTGTAGGTTCCACCAGCGCCCGGAACTGCCAATTGCCCTTGATTGGCAACTCCAAGGTAACCAAAGCTTGGGGTCGACAGGCCGTTGCTTGCGAAGGCAAATCCATTGCCATTGACGGTATAGGTGTAGCCCGGCTGGTCATCCGTCACGCCCTCACCCCGCGTTGTGCTGAAGAGTGCCTTGACGGTCAAGTCCTTGTTGACTTGGTACTTGGCATCAAAATCTAAGAATCCACTGGAAGCATAGGCGCCATCTCTGAGGTTGCCGCCGCCACTTCCTACCGGTGCGAGCACCCCGACTGGGTATTGAATCGTGGCGGCGGTAAGAAGTTTGTAGGGCACTCCATACACCGTGGTGGCGGGGATGATGGTGTAGTTGGAAATGGTGGGGTAGACCGTAGCACCGGTGGTGCTTTTCAGTTGCCCGCCCATCATGCCAACCAGGTCGCTTTGGCTTTCAGCGCGTCCGTAGTTGGTGGCTCCCATTTTGGAATAGAAGGCCGTCATACCAATGGTCAGATCGCTATTGACCTTGGCTTCAGCGCTCAAGGTTCCGCCTTTGCGATCACGAACGCCCTCTGCCAGCTCAACGCCGAAACCGCTGGCGTAACGAACACCATTGAGCTCGGTTTTTTGCGCAGCGGTCAATCCATTCATGGCTGATGTGTCGAGAAAATCGTAGCCGGCCCCTGCGGTGTAAGCATCACGACGCATAAAGCGCTTTTCTGCAAACAGGGACGCGATAACCCCAAAGGTGTTTTCTTCGTTCTTCATGCCAAAGGAGGCACTCAGGTCGGGCGACACTTTATTGGGCAGTTCGGCATAGGCGGCACCCAGTTTGATGGCACCACTGAATCTTTCTTTTTGGTCGAGGCCCTTGCGCAGCAATACGTTGACCGTGCCGGACAGGCCGCCGTCCACCACATTGGCTTGAGAAGATTTGTAGATTTGGGCCTGGCTCAAAATGGAGGATGGAACCAGATTCATGCTAGCGCTACGCGACGCAGACGATTGGTCCGTCAGATACCAGTCGCCACCGCTGACAGTGTGGCCGTTGTAAAGCACGATTGCCAAGTTGGGGTTGACGCCACGCAAAGAGATTTTTTCTGCTTCGTCATAGTCTGTACGTGTTGCAACGCCAGTCAGGCGTTGCAATGAATCTGCCAAATTTTTGTCCGGCATTTTGCCAACATCTTCTGCACTCACCGCATCGATGTTCATTGTGGCGTCACGTTTTGTATCAATCGTCCGCTGCACAGAAGCGCGAATACCCGTCACGGTGACAGTGTCCAAGGATCTGGCGTCAGTTGTTGCAGTTTGTGCAAAGCCTTGCGTGGCCAGTGTCAGCAGCGCAATGGACACGGCGGTTCTTTTGAAGTTCATACTTTTTGTCCTCGGTTGAAAATTTGCGCTGAGTGATGGTGGTTGCAACTATGGAACCGTGGCATATTGGTATAGATTTGGTCTCTTTGCAATGAGAAAAACTACTGCTTGTTGCAATTTTTCTATCGCACTTTTGTAAAGCCCCATAACTTTTTGGAATATCTAATCACGCAAATGCCATTGGTCTGACAATGGTATCTTTTTGGACAATTGCGGCAACTTTTAGGGGTGATGCAATGCTTGGTTTGGATTTTGGCCGCGCGCAGGCGCTGTTATTTGCCATGGTGTTGGCTGCTTGTGGCGGCGGCAGCGCCAGTGCCCCAGGTACACCCGCAGTGCCTGTGCCGCCGCTACCGCTGGGTGTCGACGCTTTCGCCTGGAGCAAGCCGTCAGACCTGAACGCCGGGTTGCCTGTTGGCATAGAAGTTTTCAGGGGTAGTGGAGGCGGCCTGCGGGCGGTGTATGCCAAACTTGATGCCAGCAAAAACGCCGGCATTGAATGGGATGTTGCCTACAAAGCAGGGGGGCAAACGCCCAGCCAATTTGCGGCCAATGCGTCCAAAAAGCCATGGGTCGTCATCAACGCAGGTTACTTCGATACCGGCGCGTCCAAGCAAAGCTATAGCCTGGCGGTCTCGGGCGGCACGCTGCTAAGCGCAGGGGCAAAGCAATTGAACCGCAATGGTCAAAACTACTTCCCCACTCGCGCTGCCTTTGGCGCCTTGGCGGACGGAACGAGCCAAACGGTCTGGAGCTATCCGGTTGGTGCTAGCAACGTGCTGTACCAATACCCTCTGCCTAGCCCTGTCAATACGGCCCAAGCTCCCTTGGCCCAGCCAGATGCGACGTTCCAGTCGGGGGGCATGGCGTGGGCTCCTATTAAGGCAATTGGTGGTGGCCCGATGTTGCTCAAAGCAGGGGCAACAGCAGCCACCGAAGCGGTAGAGCTTATCGATAGTGCAAGTGGCATCGGCCCCTCAACGCCAAACCCGCGCACCGCCGTGGCACGCCTTTCAGATGGTAGCGTGGTGTATCTGGTGGTGGATGGGCGCAGCGTCCTGAGCACCGGCGTAAGCCTGGACGCGCTGCGCGACATGCTGACCAAACTGGGCGCTGTAGATGCCATCAACCTGGATGGCGGTGGCTCCAGCGTCATGGTGGTCAATGGTGTGGTGGCTAACGCACCGAGCGATGGCGCCGAGCGTGCAGTGCCCACGGCACTGGTGTTTCAAAACAAGTAATGAACTGGAAAAAATCCCATCCTATGTATCTCGTTTTCTCTCGCTTCCTGGTACTGGTGCTTTTTCTGGCTTTGTCTGCTTGTGGCGGTGGCGGTGGCGGTGGCGGTGGAACGCCCGTCGTGGTCTCACCCCCAGTCGTGGCAAACCCGCCTGCTACGGGCAAACCCATCACCGTGACCGAGAACAAGCTGGGCGTATGGCTTTGGTATGCCAGTCGTACGGGCAAGACACACACCCAGATCGCCGACGAGCTCAAGACCATGGGTGTGAAGCGCATCTACATAAAGGTATCGAACGGCCGCAAAAGCTGCGACCTGTACGCCGACGTGTGTGATGCCAATGTGGCTGCGCTCTACAAGGCGCGCGGCATCGAGCCGTGGACATGGTCTTACAACTACCCCAACGATGGGGGCACCGGCCTGACGGATGCGCAGTACCACGCCAAGCAGGCCGAAGGCCTAACGCAGTCGGCCAAGTATGGGTATGTGGGCCACGTGCTGGACATTGAGGTGGAGTTCGATGGCAAAGCGCAACCGCTTGAAGACCTGATGATCGCCTTTCGCGATGCCCGCACTGCTGCGCAGCTTGCAGGGCTGGCCAGCCCCACCTACATGATGGGCGCAACCACTTGGGGCAACCCCAAGGACCATGCTATGCGGGTCGACTTGATTGACAAACACGTTGACTTTCACATGCCACAAACCTACCTGGAGGAGTGGGCCAAAGGCAACACCGCCAGCGACTATTTGCTCTACCCACGCAAGTGGGTAGATGCCGGCAACAAGGAGTACCGCGACCTGGGTGCCAAGAAGCCGATCTGGCACATCGTATCGACCGATCGCAACGTGATCACCAAAGAACAGCTCGCAGCCTTTGTCGACGCTGCGGGGCCCAACACCTCGATCTGGAGCATCCCGGACGGCAACGAAATCAAATTCGCGGCGCTGGACAAATGGAAAACACTGGACTGGACCCAACTCACCTTCACCCCGACGCTGGAGTCCGAGGCGCTTAACTTCGTGGTGCGGCTCTTTTGATGCGCGCCTATTTCAGCAGTGCTTGGGGTCGGGGCTGCGCAACGGCGGGTGGTACATCAATGGGTTCATTGAGGCGCAAAAACTTGAAGCCCGCCAACTGTTGCCCTTGAATCCCGGCGTTGGCATTGCGTTGTTCGCGCTCGGCGGTGCGGGCTACAAAATCGTCAAAACTCTCCTCGCGCACCTTGGGCTCGGCCGAATTCAAAAAGTTGCGCCGCCCGTTGGCATCGACCACTACCAGTCCCACGTGCGACGCCCAATAGTCGCCGTTTTTGGTAGAGATGACATTCACAAAATCACCATCCCGCAGCTGAGCCAGGACACCCGCAATATCACCTTTGGCAACAAAGTGCTCGGTGCTCACTTGCACGGGGAAGTCTGCGACCGTATGGTGGCGCTTCTTCAGGAAGTTGCTGCGATCTACCCTGAGGGCGTAGCGCGGTCCGGCGGCTTGGGTGAGTTGCTGGCTGATGTCAGTCACAAGCCATTGGTTGTTGATGTTCCAGTCTTGCTCGGTGTAGTGGTTACGGCTGGCCACACCAATCACACCGTCTTTGTAGCGGATACGCTGCAGCATCCAAAAGAACTCTTCCCAGGAGCGGCTCAGTGCCATTGCATAGGTGTGCTCGACAAAAACCACGCAGTCACTGTGGGTGAGGCTGAATAGCGGCAAGCTGTCGTGCAGTTCAAAGGGGTATTCGCCCAGTAAATTGAGAATGTAAGGCTGTCCGATGTTCTTGCGCCCAATAGCAGCGATGCGTGCCCGCAAATCAGGCTCCGCCAGCTGCATGTAGGCAATATACCGGCCGGCTTCCACCGGGGTCATTTGGTAAATGGGTTTGGAAAGAATGGCCCCGAGTTGCGCCACAGGCATGCCGATGCGCGCAGCCAGCGCTGTGTCGCGTTCCGATAGAGGTGCGCCCACGCGGGAAGCCTCAGCTTGTGGGCTGTGCAGATTGGCACAGCCACCCAGCAGCGCCACCATCACTATTCCGAGGATGCTTTTAACCATGCCAACTCCAATCTCTAACCCAGCGCCAATTTCATCGCAACACGCTCAATAATCCCGCGGGGTTAATGTCACTAAACCTTGCGCCGCCAGAAACTCGCGCACTGCCAGAGGGGCTTTCAGAGTGGCCGCACGGACAAAACTTCCGTGTTTGCCGCCGGGGATGGTCACCAGCTGACTGGCTACGCCTGCCTGGGTCAGTGCAGCGTGCAATCGCTGTGCATGGCTAAAAGGCACTACAGGGTCTGCGTCACCGTGAATGCTGATCGTGGGCGGGTTGCCTGGCGGTACATGGCTCAGCGGCGAGATGTCCCGCGCCAAGCGCTCGCGTTCGGCATTGGGCTGGCTGCCAAACCACTCGATGGCGGAATGTTTGGCGTTGTCACCCTGCAGCAGGTCGTTGACATCGGTGATGCCAAACCAGTTCACGATGGCCGCGACTTTGATGGCGGGCTCTTCACCACTCCCCCAGCGCGCGCCGACATCGGTGGGGCAGGCGCGGTCGTACACATTGCCTTTGGGCAACATGCCGGCCATCAGCGCCAGATGCCCGCCAGCCGACCCACCCACCAGCACGATGCGGTTCGGGTCAATTTTGAGTTCGCCGGCCCGTTGGGCGAGCCAGCGCAGTGCACAGCGCACATCTTCCACCGCGGCCGGTGCCGGTGACGATGGTCCCAACCGGTATTGCACGGTGGCCGAAGCCCGGCCCATGGACATGAACGGCAACAGACGCAAGGTGCCCTGTTCTTTGGAGCCAGCGAACCAGCCACCGCCGTGAAAGTACACCACCAGGGGTGTGGCTTGGGTCTGCCCAAATGGCAGGTACAAATCCAGTTTCAATTCCTGGTTATTGGCGACCGAATAGGCCACGTTGGCCCGCGTTTCCATTTCGGTTGCCATCCATTCCGTCCAGTTGCCCCCGGCATGGGCCTGCGCGCCGCGCGCAAGGCACAGCCAGCCCAAAGCACTCAGTAGAAACCACGCTTTCAAAGTGTGTCTTTTCATGTTGGGCGTCTCCTACCAGCGCGACGTGTAAGGCTTGGTGGGCGGGGGCGGGCTGTTAAGCCGCATACCGTCCGGGTTGTTGACGACATCCAGCAGCGCAGCAGTCTCCGCGTCGGGCTCACCGCTGTACAGAGAGGGCCGGTACTTCATCTGAAATGCCGAGATGACGTTGCGGGTCATGGGGTCGAGTTCGCCACTGCGCGGTACGCCAAACCCATGGCTAGCTAGCTTGGCCTGGAACCATTCCAGGTTTGGAAGTTCTTGCGCATACACCGCCTTGCGCTGTGCGACCAACTCCGCATCGGGCCATGCAATCAAACCGGCATCGGCAAACTGCTTCCACGGAAACATGGCGCCCGGGTCTTGCTTGGACTGGGGTTGGATGTCACTGTGACCGACGATACGCTCCGGGCGAATTTTGTGGCGTACCACGATCTCTTTGGACAAGGCAAGCACCTCTTCCATTTGCGCCTGCGAAAACGGCGCGAACCGGGGGCCTTCTGGCGTTTTGATGATGCCGGGGTTCACAATCTCAATTCCAATCGAACTGGCATTCAGGTTGGTATGGCCGCGCCAAGTGCTAGGGCCCGCATGCCACGCGCGTTGTGTTTCATCGACCAGCTTGTAGGTTTTGACCGGATCGTCTTGGACCAGATAGTGGCTGGACACGGGACGATTCGAGGGGAGTGTCAGCGTCTTGAGTGAACTCTGAAAGTTGCCTACGGTGTAATGCAACACCAGAAATAGAACGCGGCTGTCCTGGTTTTCAGAGGTGTACTGGTTGTCAATCTTGACGCCCGTGGCGCAGGCGCTTAACAACACGGCAGCAAACACACCAGCCACGAGATGCAGCCGGCTTCGCAACACAAAGAGGGATTCGGTAACGAAAGACATGCCGGTCACCTTACTACGGTTCCGATGCGGCAGTCATACTCCCAACAGAAATTCAATATGAGATTACCTCAGGTTGAGATTGCCTTAGGTTATGACGCAGCCTGGTGTGCGAGCGGCTGAAGCAAGCGAACTGCCAGCGTAACGGCACCGAAGGCCACTGTGGCCGCTGCTCTGCCTTTGGCCCAACCGCTGGCGGGGGCGGTGTCGGTTGTGGGTGTGCGTGCAGCACCTGGCATTGGTGGTCATTCGTGCAGGCCACGGTGGTTGGCAAGTACTATTGCGACGTGCGCGCACCGGCGCAGGCCTGCGGTGTCAGCGCCAGGGTCAGGTCGGGCTGCGACAGATCCAGCGCCAACCCGTGCGACCGGTGCACCGCATGCGTAGCGTCGGCAGCAACTTCAACATCTGCGCGGCACTGGCAGATTCAAGTGCCAGCTCAAACGCCGGTTCCGAAGCAAGTGCGCTATTGTTTTAATAGCGCACTACCTATGATTTTCGAAGGCTACAGGCCGATTTTATTCCGAACGCCAGCTTGGCATAGCCGTGCGGATGCGCTCGGTCAGCAAGCGCGCCATGTGGCGGTGGTCTTCGGCGTCGGGGTGGGAGCCACAACCACGCCCTTGCAGCACACCCCAGTCGAGCGCAAACGCCTTGGCAAAGCCGGCTGCATGCTCTTCCTGCACCAGACGCTGGACGAGGGGGCGCAATTTGTCCCCGTGACCCAAGGGCAGTGACAGCAGAACGAAAACCGGGTCGTGATAGGCCTGTCGCAGTTGGGTAATCAGCGCTTGGTAGCGTGTGGTGAATGCCTGCGCTAGCGCGCTTGCATCGCGCGGCTCCCCCAGCGCAACGGGTGTGGAGAAGTCATTGGTGCCCAAACCGATCACCACCACCTGGGGCTGCCAGTCCCATAGCGCTGTGGGCTGGATATCAATATCGGTATCGGTTTGCAGGTTCTTTGCGTAGTGGGTGCCGTGGTTTTCGTGCGTCAGCCTGCCTGCCCAGTTGCGCACGAGGCCTGCGCCGGACTTCGCGTGGATGCGCCAGTCGGCCCGCAGCGCCTGTGCGGTCAGCACCGCAAAGCCCTGGGTGATGTCGGTGCGTTGTGAGATTTCAGGGCCGCTGCACGCCCTGGAGTCCGACATATTGCCCATGGCGGCGGTGTACGAGTCGCCAATGAACTCGATGCGTCGTGCCAGAAGCAGATGCGGCGCCAATGCCGTGGAGCCCGGCTCCAGATGAAAGGCCACAAAGCGCCCCGCCGTTTGCGGCGACTCGGTCCGCTTCACCAGCCGCACCGTGTGTTCGCCCGTCACCAAATCGCGCACCCAGACCGTACGCTGGGCCTGCGCTGCATCAGGGGCAATATTCCGAACAAGCAGGCCGTCGATCTCTAGCCGCCAATAGTTCGCATGGTCATCGATTTCCACCCCGACCGCGCTGCCGACAAAGCGAAGCGTCCAGTGCACGCCGGGCCAGGTGGCCAGCCAGCCCCCACGCGGATCGGCACGCATGCGGCCACTGCTGGCCACCAGCGTAGGAGCCACCGCGGTAGCTGCGATAGCTGCGGGTTGCGAGGGCAAGGTGACCGGCGACGTGGCGCAGGCCGCCAGGGCGCAAAGCCCCAGCCCTGCGAACACGCACCGCATGCAACGTACGCAGCGCGCCAACTCCGATCTCAAATTTTCCATACCCTCCCCCGCCGCACCGACCACCAGGTTATGCCGGCCACCACGGCGGTGAAGAGCAAGCCCTTGAGCGTGCCTACCGTCCAGTGCCAGTTGAGTGCGGACCAATAGGGATACAGCCCGCTCAGCCGCATCAGTGGCAACACCACCAAGCTACCGGCAACATAGGCCAGCAAAGGATTGCGGCCCTGGCAGGCCAGAAAGGCAATGCTCCGCGTGGCCCAAACGCGTGCGCCCAAGTAGCGCAACACCAGCATGGACAGAAACGCCATGCCCGTCGTCACCGCGTAGTAGCTGAAGGTGGAACTGTCTTTGCGAATTCCCCCTTCCAGGGCTTCGAGGGCCAAGCCGAGCAGCAGTGCATAGAGTCCGGCCTGGGCGCACCGACGGTCCACCGCCGGGGCGCGCTTGACCGAGACCCACAACAGCGCCGCCAGCGCCAGTGTCAGCGCCAGGTTGACGCGCAATCCCCGCTGGTACAACAGTGCGACGTTCACCACGATCAAGGCCAACGCCCACAGTGCCGTGCGCCCTGTGTCCACGGGCAGCGGGGCCGGTTCTGATGGCGATGCTGGCATCGTCTGCGCATCGCGCAGCCACTCGCCCGCCACCGTGGCCGGCAGCACGATGAATAGGTACTTGAGGTAGTAGAACTGGTAGGCCCATGGCGCGGGGCTGGCCATCAGCAAACTGTGGTTCCAGCTGTCTTGCGCCTTGCCACTGAGCAAAATAGCCGCCAGCACGGGCAGCAGTGCAATGCGCATCAAAGGGGCGTGGCGGGTGAACCACCACACCAAGCCGCCCACCAAGGCCATATTGGCCAGCACCACCAAAATGATGTCGCTGCGGCGCCAGGAAAATCCGGCCGCATCCTGAAACGGTAATAGCCACAACAAAGCCACACAGGCCAAGAACCCGAGGGCCTTGAGCCAACCCGGCCTCTTCCGCAGCAGCACCACACACAGCAAACCAAACCCGGTCAGCGAGAGCAAGTGGGTCGCCGGGTCTGCCGGATCCCCGAGTACAGCAGCCTTCATGTGCTGGGTGAACAACGCAAAAAAGAGCAGCCAGCCAAAGCGGCGCAGCGCGTGCCAGACCGCAGCGCGGGCATGGCGGATGGACTGCATGGCCAGCGGGATGGCAGCGCCCATGGCAAACAGGAAGAAAGGGAACACCAGATCAACCCAGGTGATGCCGGCACGGGTCGCATCGAACTTGTGCAGGGGTGGCGGTACTTGGGCGTGGAACATCCAACCCGCCAACACATCACCAAAGGCAAGACTGCCCGACAACACCATGCCCAGAATGGCCAGCCCCCGTAGGGCGTCCAGCACGTTGTCGCGGTCTAGCGGGTTTGCAGCATACATGCCACCGTCTCCCGCGTGGCCGGTGACGGCCCCAAACCCAGACACGCCGCTGCGCCACAGGCGGCCGCCCAGCGCACATGCTGCTGATCTGGCGCACCGGGCGCGTGCTGCAGGCTGTAGAGCAAACCCGCCACACTGGCATCGCCCGCGCCCACCGTATCGGCAACATTGACCACAAACGCCGGGCAGTGCGTCGCTAAGCCCAGGTGCCACAGCGTCGCACCCGCAGCCCCATGGGTGTGCAGAAATCGTGCGGTGGGATTCCAGCCGCGCAGGGCGGCCAGTGCATCTTGCGCAGTCAGCGTGGGCATCAGTCCCTGCAAGTCTTCGTCCGACACCTTGACCACGTCTGCCAACCCCACCATGGTTCGCAGCGTTGCCTCGTAAGCGGGCGTCATCACGTTGCGGAAGTTGGGGTCGTAGCAGATGCGGGTGCCCTGCGCACGCAGGCGGTGCGCCAGCGCCAGCAGGCGGCTGGCCAGTGGTTCTCGGGTCAGGCTGATGCCCCCAAAATGGGCCCAGGGCAAATGCGCGTCCCAGCCTGCTGGAAGCAGGTGCGGCTCAAACCCGAGGTCTGCAGAATCGTTGCCCACAAAAAAATAGGCGGGCGGATGGGTGGCATCCACCATCGCCAACAGCGGCACCTTGTTGACCCGTTGCAGGAACCGGACATCCAACTGGCTGGCTTCGCTGGCGGCCCAAATCGCATCGCCAAAGCAGTCCTGGCTAATGGCTCCGGCGAATGCACTGGGCACACCCAGCGCGGCTGCGGCACGCGCCACGTTCCAGCCGGAACCGCCCGGCACCGAGTGCCACGCCGAGTCGCCGACCCGCACCATGTCGGTCAAGGCTTCCCCCAGTGACACCAATTGCGGCAACGCAGGGTGTACGGTGTTCATCGGCAAGCGTGGTGCAAGACTTCGTAGCACGCACCCATGGTGTGGTAATCGGTTTTGCCTGCGGGGCTCTTTTCGTCGGTGAGCTTTCGATTGTCCGGGCCGAGGATGCGAAACCAGGCGCCGTGCACGTGGTCGACAAAATGCGTCCAGCTGTAGTCCCAGATGCGGGCGTACCAATCGGCGTAGCGTTGTTCGCCGGTGCATCGGTGCAACAGCGCTGCGGCAGCGAAGCTTTCCGCCTGAACCCAAAAATATTTGTCACCGTCACATACCTGGCCCTCGGGTTCAAAGCCGTAGACCAAGCCGCCGTGGTCCTTGTCCCAGCCGCGCAGCATGGCCGTGTCAAACAGCGCCATGGCCCGCGGCAACAGCCAGTCCTTCGGGCGATGGCGCTCCAGTATCAGCAGCAGCTTGGCCCATTCGGTCAGGTGCCCGGTTTGAAACCCCCATGGCCGAAAAATATTGGTTTTGTCGTCCCGGTTGTAGTCCCAGTCCACCGACCAGTCGGCGTGGTAGTGCTCCCACACCAGGCCACCTGCCCGTTCGGCCTGGCGGCGGGTGATGTGATCGGCCAGTTGCTCCGCCCGGTCCAAAAAGCGCTGCTGCCCAGTTGCCTCAAACGCAGCCAAAAGAGCCTCGCAAGCGTGCATGTTGGCATTCTGCCCGCGGTAGTTCCCCAGTTTCCAATCGGCGTCGGCCTCGTCGGCATACAGACCTGCGGCTGGCTCCCAGAAGCGGCGCTCCATCAAGGCAAACGTCTCGTCGATCCACGCACGTGCTTCTTCTATTCCGGCCATCAGCGCATGGGCGTAGGCCAGCAAGACAAAGGCACATCCATAGCAATGGTTGGTGCGGTCAAGTGGTTGCGCCGCGTGGCCATCCCACGCCAGCAGCCAGGCGTATCCACCCGTCTCGGGGTCACGGTGCGCGTTGCGCAGAAATTGGAGGCCGTGGCGCGTGGCGTCCTGGTAGGCCGGGTCTCCAAACTGGCGATATGCCATGGCGTAGTTGAAGACAAAGCGGGTGCTGCTGACCAGGTGGCGCGTGCGGGTGTCGTAGACCGTGCCGTCGTCCTTAAAAAAATGGAAAAATCCACCACAGGGGTCCCGCGCGCGCAGGTCGTAAAAGCCCATCGTCTTGCGAACATGCGCGGTCAAAAAATCGCGGCTCCACCAATCCGTCATGGCAGGGCTTTCAACGTGGTGGAGATGCATGTGCATGTGCCTGCACCAACCCATCGCGGAACCAGCCCGTGATGACCTCGGTGCGTGTTATCGCAGTACCGACGGTCACCGCCCAGGCACCCAACTCGCCCGCTTGGCGCACCTGTTGCGGCGTGTTGTAGCGCCCCTCGGCCATCACGCGCGGCAGCTGCCGCGTCAGTGCTGCCAGAAGTGCGTAATCGGGCAACTCCGGGACTTCCGTGCCGGTGTAACCCGACAGCGTGGTGCCGACAATCTCGAACCCCAAGGCATTAGCGGCAAGCCCTTCCTCCAGACTGGCGCAATCCGCCATGGCGATGGCACCCCCCGCATGAATCCGTGCCAGCAGGTCTTGAACGGGACAGGGCCGCGCACGCAGCGTGGCGTCGACCGCAATCACATCGGCACCCGCGTCCAGCAAGGCATCCACGTCCTCAAGGCTGGGGGTAATGCGCACCGGGAAGTGCGCCAGGTCGCGTTTGACTATGCCAATCAGGGGAACCCCCAGCTGCGCGCGCACCCTGGCCAGGCGGCGCGCCCCTTCGATGCGCAGGGCGCGTGCCCCGCCCTCCACTGCGGCTTGCGCCAGCCGCACCACGGTGTCGTCGTCGTCCAGCGGTCCGTTGTCCACGGGCTGGCATGACACGACCAAGCCGCCCTGCAATGCAGCATCCAGTTGGGCAATGTCGCGGTAATTCGGTTTCATCAGGCGCTATTTGGTGCTGACGTCGTCGGCGGGCACCGACAGGCGCTCCACATTGACTTCAAAACGGTAGCGGTCGGCACGGTACAGGCTCTTGGCGTACTCAATGGCCTGGCCTTGCGTTGACACCGCGACACGCGTCACCAGCAACGACGGCGAGAACGGCGGCACTTCCAGGATTTCAGCTTCTTCCTCCGTCAGCACGGTGCTTTGAATGGTCTGCGCGGCCGAGCGCAACTGGATGCCAAAGTGGGAGTGCAACAGTCCGTACAGTGAGCCACTGGTGAGTTGGGACAGCTCTAGTTCAGCCACCAGCGCTTTGGACAGGTAGACCGTCTCCAACGCCATGGGTTCGTCGTTAGCCATGCGCAGGCGGCGGATTTCCAGCAACGGCGCGCCGGGTGGCAGTTGTAACTTTTGGGCAATCTTGGCAGTCGCGCCCGTGGTGCGAAATGACAGCACTTCACTGGAGGGGGTGAGCCCCCGCGCCTGCATGTCTTCGGAAAACGACAACAACTGGGGCTGCTTGATCACCGGCTGACCAGATACAAAGGTGCCCGCGCCCTGGCGGCGCTCCAACAAGCCCTCCAACTCCAGCTCCCGCAGACAGCGGCGCAGGGTTTCACGGGCCACATCCAAGCGCTCGCTGAGCTCGCGCTCGGGTGGCAGCTGCGCGCCGTCCCCGCCCTGCCGGATAAGCGAGAGCAGGTTGTGTTTGAGTTGTGCGCGTTTGTTCGCCCGTTCCATAGAATTCCTCGATGAAGAGACTGTTGGGGTGGCATGGTAACCTGAAAAAGTGTACCATTACTAGACCAAATGATAAATCGCCTTCTTTCGCCACTGTGTCGATGCCTGTTCCGCCTGGGCTTGGCGGGGATTCTGCTGGGCGCAGGATGCACCGCACTGGCGGTCAACGCACCACCCGCCACTGCCCAGGCCCCCGCGGAACAGACCCTAGAATTCTGGACCATGCAACTGTCGCCGCATCTGGACGACTATGTACTGGACCTTGTGCGCCGATTTGAGCAGTTGCACCTGGGCGTTCACGTCAAGTGGGTCGACATCCCCTGGGCGGAAATGGAGCGCAAGGTTCTGACCTCCGTGGCCGCAAAATCGCCGCCGGATGTGGTCAACCTGAATCCGCAGTTCTCTGCCAAGCTGGCGGAATTCAACGCGCTGGCCGACCCCGAAGCATTCATGGACCTAACCCAGCAAAAGACGTATGTGCCAGCCGCCTGGTCGGCAAACCGGCTGGCCGGTCGTACCTTTGCCGTGCCGTGGTACCTGACCACCAACATCACGCTGGTCAATACCGCGCTGCTGCAGCAAGCCGCACTGCCGGTACCGACCGGGTTCCAGGACTTGCTTGCCATGTCGCAGACACTGAAGCAACGCACTGGCGCCTACGCCTATTTCCCCGCGCTGGACGGCTCCGCGCCGCTGGAAAACTTGGTAGCCATGGGTGCAACCTTGCACCCACCGTCCGGCTGTGGCGCGGGGTTTGTCAATGCCTCTGGCGCATCGGTGTTTGCGTTCTACCGTGACATGTATGCCAAGGGCTACACCCCGCGCAACGTGGTGACCGAAGGGCACCGCAAGGGCGTGGAGCTATTCTTGTCGGGGCAGGTGGCGGTCATCTCCAGCGGCATGCAGTTTCTGGGCAGCATCCGTAGCAACAGCCCCGCGATGTACCAGGCGGTGGACATTGCGCCGCAAATGGGCGTGCCCGGCGCCAAGCCCAATATCGCGGCCATGAACCTGGCGGTATTACAAAGCTCCCCGCGCAAGGAGCTGGCGTTTGAATTTGTGGCGTTTGTGACGTCTGCTGCTCAGCAAATGGCGTTCGCGCGCAGAGTGCCTGTCTTGCCGTCAACCCTGTCCAGCTACACCGACCCCTTCTTCACCCAAGCAGACCCGCGCGACCTCACGGCGCGGGCGCGCGTGCTATCGGCGCAGCAGGTTCTGCGCGGTGCGGTGGTGGTACCGCCCGTGCGCAACTACAACAAACTCAAGACCCACTACGCACGTAATCTGCAGGCCGCCATGCTGGGCAGCAAGCCGGTGCCGCAGGCGCTGGACGACACCGGTCGCGCCTGGTCTGCGCTGATGGGGTGCACACCATGAGTTTGAGCACTTCTTCGGAAGGGCTGGCGCTGGCGGTCGATATCGGCGGCACCAAAATTCTGGCAGCGGCCGTGGACGCTAGCGGTCGCGTGCTGGCACACACCCGCGTGGACACGCCTGCCGCACACGGCGCATCCGCGGTGCTCAATGCGACGCGTGCCGCACTGCACACCACCGTGCTGGCGCTGGAGGCCGGTACGCGCTGGCTGGGTCTGGGCATCTCGGCTGCTGGCGTCATTGACCGCAACACCGCACGGGTGCTGGACGCCACCGACGCCCTGCCGGGCTGGAAGGGCACTGATTTTCGCGCGACGTTCGCCGACTTCGACCTGCCCGTGCAAGCCCTCAATGACGTGCACGCCGCGCTGATGGGGGAGCTGGCCTGGGGCGCATTGGCACCGGCAGATGACGGCCAGCACACAACACCGGTTCAGCACGCGGTGATGCTTGCCATCGGCACCGGTCTGGGTGGCGCGCTACTCACTAATGGGGCACTGTGCACGGGTGCCCAGGGGCTGGCCGGGCACTTCGGGCGCATGCAGCTCCAATGGCAGGGGCAGTGGCTGCCCACCGAAACCCTGGTGTCCGGCACCGGCCTGGCCTATCTCTACACGGCATTGGGCGGCGCGCTGCCCGCCGGAGCTGGTGCGCGTGATGTGCTGGCACAGGGCGACACCTCGCGCGTTCAGCAGGCGCTGTCCGAGTGGAGCCGCCAGTTGGCCCATGTGGTCGCTAATCTGCACTGGGCCTACAACCCTGAGGTGGTGCTGCTGGGCGGCGGAATGATGGACGCACGCCAACACTGGCATGCCCGGGTGCAGCAGACTCTTCAGGAGATGGGCCTGACCCAGGCCATGGCGTTTGCGCAGCTGGGCACCTTGGCCGGCGCATGCGGCGCCGCCCGGCAGGTTTTTGCCCACGCAGGCGTGCCGGTGCGAAAGCGGGGTGCGTAATGGGCCCCAAACGCCACCACCCGCTGGTTCCCCTGTTGTTCCTGCTGCCAGCTTGCAGCCTGGTAGGTGGGCTGGTGATCTATCCGGCCCTGCAGGCACTGTGGCTGTCGTTCACCAACTTCAACATGATCACACCCTCTCAATGGGTGGGCGCAGACAACTACCGGCGGCTGGCTGCCGACCCTTTCTTCTGGCTAGCCTTGCGCAACAGCATGCTGTACCTGGTGGTGGTCGTGCCCGTACTGGTGCTGGTGCCCATCGTCATCGCCGTGCTGGTCAACCGCGCCATCCCCGGCGTGCGTCTCTTTCGCGCCCTGTTTTACCTTCCGGTGGTGACCTCGCTGGTAATCTCCAGTCTGATCTGGAAGTGGGTGTACGAGGAAAAGGGCCTACTCAACTACCTGCTGCTGCAAAGCGGCCTGGTGTCCAACCCGGTGGCTTTTCTGACCGATCCGGCCAACGCGCTGTTTGCCGTCATGGCCGTTACGGTCTGGAGCGGCATTGGCTATTACATGGTGATTTACCTCGCGGGCCTGCAATCGATCCCACGGCACCTGTACGAAGTGGCTGACGTGGAGGGCGTCACCCCCGTGCAGCAGTTTGTGCACATCACCCTGCCACTGCTGCGCCCATCGATGGCGGTGGTGGCCGTGATGTCCTCCATCGCCGCCATGAAGGTGTTTGAGGAAATTTACGTGATGACCCAGGGCGGGCCCATGGACGCCAGCAAGACCCTGGTCTATTTCATTTACGAGACGGCATTCAACGAGTTCGAGATGGGCCTGGCCTCTGCAGCGGGCATGGTGCTGTTCGCTATCACGCTGGTGCTTTCACTGATCAACCTGCGGCTACTGCGCCGCAAAGCCTGAAAGCCTGAAAGCCTGTGCGCATGACATCTTCTTCTGGGTTGCGGCTGTTGCCACGCTACATGGCCCTGTGCCTGTGGGCGCTGTGCACCGTGGGGCCTTTTCTCTGGCTGCTCTCGACCTCCCTCAAAGGCCCGGCCGAAAACATTTTTGCCTATCCACCCAGCCTGCTGCCCCAAGCGCCTACGCTGGGCAATTTTGAGCGCGTGCTGCAAAGCCAGCCCTTCATGCTGTACCTGCGCAACAGCCTGCTGGTGGCGTGCCTGGCGGTGGGTTTGAATCTGCTCTTTTCCTCGATGGCGGGCTACGCCCTGGCACGCCTGGACTTTCGTGGAAAAGCCATCATTTTTGGCGCGCTGCTGGCCTCTATGATGGTGCCATTTCAGCTGCTGATGATTCCGGTTTACCAGCTGGCGGTGTCGCTGGGCCTGCGCAACAGTTTTGTCGGGCTGGTGTTGCCGCATGCGTGTACCGCGTTTGGCATTTTTCTGATGAAGCAGGCCTTTGAGAGTATCCCCCGCAGCCTGGAAGATGCCGCCGTCATGGAGGGCGTAGGGAGCTTTCAGATCTGGTGGCATGTGGCCATGCCGCTGGTGCGGCCAACGCTGGCCACGCTGGCGGTTTTCAGTTTCATCGCCGTGTGGGGCGACTTTTTGTGGCCGCTGCTAATTGTGGACGACCCATCGCGCTTTACGCTTCCGCTGGGTGTCAACCGCCTGTCCAGCACGTTCTCGCTGGATTGGCGGCTGGTGGCCGCGGGAGCCGTGTTTTCGCTGGTGCCGGTGTTGGTGGTGTTCGGCCTGAGCCAGCGTTACTTTATCGAGGGGGCGCTCAAGGGCGCGGTGAAGGGATGAACATGCCGACGTTTCAAGTGGCTGTGGTGGTGCAGACCCACTGGGACCGCGAGTGGTACTTTCCCCACCAGCAGTTTGTAGCGCGCCTGTTGCGCGTCATGCAACGCGTCGTGCCGCAGCTGGAGTCAGGTGCTTTGCAGCACTTTCTCTTTGATGGGCAAACCGCCGCCATGGAGGACTTCCTGGCCCATGCTGAGCCCGAGTGGGCCCAGCGCGTGCAAGCGCTGGCCCGGCAGGGCCGGATCGGTCTGGGGCCGTGGTACGTGATGTCCGATGAGTTTCTTTGCAGCGGTGAGTCGCTGTGGCGCAACTTGGAAATCGGCATGGCGGACGCCACTTCGCACGGCGGCCTGCAGCACGTGGGCTACCTGCCAGACACCTTTGGTCATACCGCCCAGATGCCGCAGATCCTGCGCCACTTCGGGTTGCACTCGGCGGTACTGTGGCGCGGCGTGGACACGCCACACAGCGAGTTCGATTGGGTGGCGCCGGATGGGTCCTGCATCGGCACGCTGTTTCTCACCCAAGGCTACTACCAGCATCCGTTCAATGTGCCCGACTGGCGCGGCGCCTTGCACACCTACCTGGACCGGATTGCACCACGCGCCTTGTCGCAGCATCTGCTGCTGACACAGGGTGGCGACCACTTGCTTAGCAGCAACGCGCTGGCGCAGCAAATTACGGACTTCAACGCAGGACCACAACCCGGCGCGGCGCACTACCCGCACTACCACCTGGTACAAAGCAGCCTGCCCGAGGTGGTGCAGCGCACGCTGCAGGCCACAGAGGGCAAGCGCCCGCAAGTGACTGGAGAACTGCGCCAAAACGCACAGGCCTTTGTCCTGCCCGATGTGCTGTCGACCCGCAACTACCTGAAGCAACTGCACCAACAAGCAGAAGATCGCTTGCTGGGTGAGATTGAGCCCTTGTTTGCCATGCTGCAGGTGCCCCTGCCTCAGCGCTACCTCGACGCTACCTGGCGCCTGCTGATCCAGCAGCAGGCGCACGACTCGATTTGCGGCTGCAGCGTAGACGCGGTGCATGCCGAGATGGAAACCCGCTTTGAGCAACTGGCGCAGCGCCTGGACGCCTTGCGCGCCATGGCATTGACCGACGCCGGCCTGTGTGCGGAAACCATGCCGCCGCATACGCTGGCTGCAGAACCGTCCGCTGGCCCAAGCCCGTTTGCCGACGACAGCGCCTGCACGCTGTTCAACCCTTCGGTATCTGCGCGCGCTGGATGGCATACGGTCGAGGTATTCCTCAAGGGCGCTATGCAACCGCACCTGGCGGTCACGGGCCCGGCCGGCGAAGGCTTGCCCAGCCAGGTATTGGGGGTGGTGGCGCACCGTGAATTCCACTCGCCACTGGACGAGTTCCCCGACCCGGTGGACGGGCACCGCTACACTCTAGCCATCCAGTGTGACCTGCAAGGTCTGGAGAGCCGCGCGTTGCGGGTGCAGGGCAGTGAAATTGCGGGCGCAAGTGCAAGTACAAATGCGCCGGCAAGCATCGGCGCCGCACGCAGCACCGCGCACCAGCTAGCCAACGCACACCTGCACATCACCTGCGTGGACGGTCGGCTTGAAATCTCTCAACCGGGTAGCGAGCTGCGCCATGCCTTGGCGCTGGTAAGTGAGTTGGATGCCGGGGACAGCTACAACTACAGTCCGCTACCGGATGTAGCGCGGCGCATCCACTCCTGGTTTGACGTCATTGACAGGGATGTCAGCGGCCCGTGCCAGACCCTTCGCCTGCGGGTCCAGGCCGCACTGCCCGCCGGGCTGAATGCACAGCGCAGCGGCCCCAGCGCCGACGACGTGCTATGCGAGGGCCTGCTGACACTGCGACTGCTGGACGAGGCCGCTATGGTGCAAGCCACCCTGCACTGGAACAACCGCGCACAGGACCAGCGCACGCGCCTGGTGTTTCCCCTGCAGGCGCCTGTGACAGAAACCGGTGCCGACAGTGCGTTCGCCTGGGTGCAGCGACCGGTGGTGTTGGCCCACTACCCGCAGGCGCCCAGCCGCGTGGAAATGCCGGTGGCGGTGAACCCCAGCTACAGCGCGGTGTGTGCGGGCGAGTGGAATGTGGTGCATCGGGCGATGCAGGAGTTTGAGATAGTGCCCTGGCAAGACAGCCACGCCCTCGCCATGACACTGGTGCGCTCCGTGGGATGGATGTCACGGCGGGATCTGGTTACCCGCGGCGTCGGTGCAGGCCCGGACATGCCAACCCCTGAGGCGCAATGTCTGCGCGAACAGGTTTTCAGCTTTGCCTTCGGGCTGGACAGCTGCGCGCCCAGCGCGGAGCGCACCCAAACAACCTTGGACCACGCGGCGCGCCTGCGCCGACCCGCGCTGCTGCTGCGGGGGCACACCCATCGCTGGCATGCACCACTGCAAATGAACAACACCGCGCTGCAAGTCAGCGGCCTGCGGCGTACCGCGAACGGCATTGAATTGCGGGTGTGGAACCCTTCCGCCCAGCCCCAAGCGCTGGCGATGCGGGAAGACGGCTGGTTCAGCGTGGAAGGGGCGGGCCTGCAGGCCCGGGCCCAGCCGCACGCCGCGCTTGCGGTGCCGCCCTTTGGCATTGCCACTTTCCGTAAAACCCAGGCGTATGCACCGCCATTGAATCCATGAGTTCTCACATTCTTCTGGCACTGCCCGTGGACGGGCGCCCCGTCGTGCGCGAACAGGTGCAATGGCTCGTGCAAAGTGCAGACTGGGCGTTGCAGGTTCCCGAAGTGCAAGACCTGGGCCATTTGCGCCAGCCTGCCGACCGCGACGCCTTGGCCCAATGGCTGCGCACACACCACACGCAGGCCGCCGCGCTGGTGCTCAGCATCGACATGCTGGTGTACGGGGGGCTGGTGCCCTCGCGTTTCATCGACGATAGCTTGCCGGACTTGCTGGAACGCCTGGAGTTGCTGCGCACGCTTAAAGTACAACGGCCGACGCGTCCGTTGTTTGCGTTTGCGGCCACCATGCGCATCTCGAACAACAACGTCAACGAGGAGGAGAAGCTGTACTGGCGCGACTACGGCAGCCTGATCTGGCAGTGGTCGTATTTCAGCGACAGGTTCACGCTACACGACGACATGACCGACCAGGCCCGTGCTGAAGCCGCGTCCAGCGCCATTCCCATGGCGGTGCAGCAAGACTATCTTGTCACCCGCGCCCGCAACTTTGCCGTCAATCAGAAGTTGCTCGAATTCGTCGCCGAGGGCGTCATTGACCGGCTGATCCTGCCGCAGGACGACACCGCCGAGTTTGGCTTCAACATTGCCGAGCGCCGGGAATTGCAGTGCCAGTTGCAACTACGTGGGCTGACTGATCGGGTTTTGATTTACCCCGGCGCAGACGAAGTCCTGCACACGCTGTGTGCCCATGCCGTAGCCGGGCTGCGCCAAGCCCCCCCGCTGAAGCTGTGGCTCAGCTGCAGCGACCCCGCCCATATCAGTCAACTGCACGCGCTGTATGAAGACCGGCCGGTGCTGGACTCCGTGCGCTCCCAAGTGCAGGCCGTGGATGCGGTGCTGGTGGACGACATCGCCGACGCCGATGCGGTGCTGGCGGTGCACACCCAGGGCACGCAGCAAGGCGACTGGGCCATGCGCAAGGCTTTGCCACAACCGCAGCCGCCAGCGCATGTGCAGGCCTGGGTCGCCATGCTGCAGAGCGGTGCGCTGGCCGAGCTGCCGCTGGCGGTGGTGGATCTGGCCTACGCCAATGGGGGCGATCCGGTGTTGGTGGCCGAGCTGGCCCACAGCGGCGCCCTGCACCGGCTCGCGGCCTACGCAGGCTGGAACACCGCCAGCAACAGCCTGGGCGGCGCGCTGGCCCAAATGGTGCTCGCCAGAGGTCGCTACCGCGATGCAGACAACCAGCGCAACGTGGTCTTGCGCCTGGCCGAAGACTGGGGTTACCAGAGCTGGCTGCGCCAGGACCTGCGCGACGCCGTCCGCGCGACCGTGGCAGACGAGTCCGCCATGAATGCCCAGTCGCTGGCAGCGTTGGCTGACGCAACCGTGGTGCCAGCGCTGAATGCCTGGTGCGCACAGCAGACGCTGCCCTGGCGGATTGCGCACAGTTATCTGCCCTGGGACCGAACATTTGAAATCGGCTTGCGACTGAAAGCCCTATGAGCCAGAGCAGCACCGTGAACATGGAAGTGGACATTGCCGTTGATATCGCGGTGATAGGCGCCAGCCTGGGCGGCACGCTGGCAGCCTGGACCGCCTGCCAACGCGGCCACCGGGTTTACCTGTGCAATGCCTTCGACTGGCTGGGCGGGCAGATGACCGCGCAGGGCGTGCCGCCCGATGAGCATTCCCGCATTGAACGCGGGGGTGCCAGCGCCAGTTACCTCGCGTTTCGCGAGGCCGTGCGCGAACACTACCGGTCACAGGCCGACTTTGTCGACCACAGCGTCATGACCGAAGGCTGCAACCCCGGCGACGGCTGGGTGTCGCGCCTGTGTTTTGAACCGGCGTGGGCGGCACAGTGGTTCGTGGCGCAACTGGCGCCTTATGTCCAAAGCGGGCATCTCACGCTGCATCGCGGCACGGCGTTGGTGGCGGCTCGCCGCAGCGGGCGGCGCATTGCCGCTGCCACGGTCGAAAACGCTGCGGGTGACCGCTTTGAGATTGCGGCTGCGTATTTTCTGGATGCTACGGACACTGGCGAACTCGTGCACCTGGCGGGCCTGGCCTACCGTGTGGGCAAAGAGGCGCAGTCTGAATGGGATGAGTCCCTTGCACCCCCGGTGGCCGACCCGCTGGACCAACAACCGGTCACCTTCGTCATGGCGGTACGCCGACTGCCACACCCCGCGCCTGTGGGGCCGGCCCCGCCGCGCTATGCCTTTTGGAAGTCCCATGTGCTGCCCCACTACGGCTACCTGCAGTTCTCTAACGCGATTCCTGGCCAGGGACTGGAGGCTGTGCATCTACCTTTTTTCGCGCCCAGCGACGACCCCGGTGACCCGGCCCTGGACCTTTGGCGCTACCGCCGCATCGTTGCAGGCCATATGTGGCGATTCCCGCGCAACGAGGTCTCCTTGGTCAACTGGGCCCAGAACGACTACGGCCTGCACCCGCTGCTAGACGGGACACTGTCACCGTCCGACGTGGTCAGCGCGGCCGCGGGCTTAAGCCACTGCTGGCTGCACTGGCTGCAGACCGAAGCCCCGCGCCCCGGTGGCGGCACCGGCTATCCGGAGCTGCAGCCCGCCACCGATGTACTGGGCACAGCAGATGGCTTGGCCCAACAGGTGTACGTGCGTGAATCGCGCCGCATCGTCGGGCTGGACACACTGACCCAATCCATGATCGCTGCCATACCTGGTGCCCCTTTGCAGCCGCTGAACCTGCCCAACGCGGTGGGGGTCGCCTGGTACAACATGGACATCCATCCCACCTGTGTCAGCGGCCACGGACTCAATGCCCACGTCCGGCCCTTCACGCTGCCGTTGGGTGCATGGGTGCCGCACGACTGCGACAACCTGATACCCGCCTGCAAAAATATTTCGGTCACGCACCTGGTGAACGCCTGTACGCGGGTGCATCCGGTGGAATGGCTGGTCGGAGAAGTCGCGGCCTTGTTGGCGAGCTACTGTCTCCAATATTCGGTGCCGCCATCGCACGTGCATGCCGCCCCCGCACACACACAATCCCTGCAAGACCTGCTCGTCGCCAGCGGCATCCCCATCGCGTGGGATGCGCAGGTGCTGGCCCTTTCCTCTTAGGCTTCTTCATGCCATTTCTGGACATCCAACAACTCAAGAAACGCTTCGGCAGTGTGCAGACCTTGCACGGCATTGACCTGCAGATTGAAGAGGGCGAGTTCATCGTCTTTGTCGGTCCCTCGGGCTGCGGCAAGTCCACGTTGTTGCGCACCATTGCCGGGCTGGAGTCCGTCACCGAAGGGCGTATCTACCTCGGCGGCCGGGATGTGACCCACAGCCCGCCCAGCGCCCGTGCAATGGCCATGGTGTTTCAAAGCTATGCGCTGTACCCGCACATGACAGTGGAACAAAATCTTAGTTTCGGCATGCGCATGCGCGGGGAGATCCGCTCTACCATCGAGACCAAACTGGCCCGCGCCATCCAGATTCTGCAGTTGGAACCCTACCTGCACCGCAAACCCGGCGAGCTCTCCGGGGGGCAATGCCAGCGCGTGGCGATCGGTCGCGCCATCGTGCAGGAGCCTGCCGTCTTCTTGTTTGACGAGCCCCTGTCCAATCTGGATGCTGAGCTGCGCCTGCGCATGCGGGTCGAGATCAGCGCCCTGCACAAGAAGCTGGGCAGGACCATGGTGTACGTTACCCACGACCAGGTGGAAGCCATGACGCTGGCAGACCGGATTGTGGTGTTGCGGGACGGGTGGGTAGAACAAGTCGGAAGTCCCATGCAGCTTTACACCAACCCAGACAACGCCTTTGTAGCGGGCTTCATCGGTTCGCCTGCGATGAATTTTCTGCCTGCAACGGTGGATAGCGTGGACGCCTCTGGCCAGGCCACCGTCTTGCTGGACGGCCGGGCCCGGTGGGCGTGCGCATTGCGTGACGGCCACGGTGCCACATCGGGGCAGGCCATAACGGTGGGGGTCCGCCCCGAACACTGGGAGCTGCAGGACGCGGGCCAGAGCCCATCGGACACCGCGGTGCCCGTGCCGCTGCACCTGGTGGAGCGCCTCGGGGCTGTCAGCCAGGCCTACGGCCGTATCGGCGTCACAGAAGTCTGCATCAGCGTCCACCCGGAACGCGGCTTGGCTGTCGGTGACACGGTCTGGGTAACGCCACGCGCGCAACGGCTGTTTGCCTTTGGTGCGCAAGGCCAATGCATCAGCCAGCGCCATGCCTGAGACCCTGCGCCTGGACAATGGCGCACTGTGCGCCACGGTCCGGTTGCGCGGTGCCGAGTTGTGCAGCCTGCAGGACTGTGCGACGGGCGAAGAGTACCTCTGGCAGAACGGCAGCGGCGCGTGGGCGGGCAGTTCGCCCATTCTGTTCCCGGTGGTCGGGCGGGTGCGCGAAGGGTTCCTTACACACCAGGATCAAGCCTACCCCATGGCGACCCATGGGTTTGCCAGTCACTCACTTTTTGATAGCTACTTAAGCACAGCGGGCGAGGCCTCGCTGTTACTTTTGCCTGACAACACACACCGCGGGTGTTACCCCTTCGCCTTTGCCTTGCAGGTGAACTTCCGCTTGCAGGGCCGTGCTCTGGCTATCCGCTACACCGTGCGCAACCAGGACACCACGGCGATGTTCTATTCGCTGGGCTCGCACCCCGCATTTGCGCTGCCGCGTGACCCGCACGGCTTGCCCGCGTGGTCGGTGCAGTTTGACCAAGCCGAGGACCCAACGGTGTTTCGCCTCGCGCCCGGCGGCCAACTGCTGTCCACCACCCCGGAGCACTTTGTCTTTTCCCCGGGCAACGCCGTGGTGCTTACCGACGCCCTGTTTGAGCGCGATGCGCTGATCTTCAAAAACATACGGTCACAAGCGCTGGCCCTGGTACACCACACCACCGGGCAACGGTTGCGGGTCGATACTGGCGGGGCGCCGCATTTGGGGCTGTGGGCCAAGCCCGGTGCGGACTACGTGTGCATAGAGCCCTGGTGGGGCGTCGATGACGACGCCTCTACGCCGCTGGCCCTGGCCGACAAACCCACCATGCATAGCCTGGCGTCCGGCTGCGAACAGCACTTTGGCGTGGCGTACCACATCGCGGCGGTTTAGTGTTCACTGGCATCTTTTGCCACAGGTAATACACCAATGATACGCGGTATAGGTTGGATGCGACATAGGCCAAAAACATACCACTTCAGCAATCTGCCGATAGAAAACTTTCCCGATTTACGTGATTGGTACAGGTAGCGTTGGCGTTCGTCACATCAGGAAAATCCTTGCTACGTCTCCTTGCGCTTGGACAACCGCATAGATCAGCCGCATCGCCTAGGGTAATCCCTTAACGACGCCAAACGGCCATTTGGTACATTAATGGTCTAGTTTTTGCACGTCCGATTGCATTCAATGATTCATTGGAGTACTTTATGAATTTCCGTAAGACCCAAATCGCCGCTGCAGCGGCTTGGCTGACCCTTTCCGCCCATGCGCAATCACCTGCCGACAACAGTGCCGAACTGAATAAAGTTGAAGTCACAGGTGTTCGCGCATCGCTTGAAAAGTCGTTGTCCACCAAGAGAAACGCAGAAGCGAATATTGAGGTCGTTACAGCGGAAGACGTGGGCAAGATGCCCGACAAAAACATTGCGGACTCGTTGTCGCGACTCACGGGTGTCAGCGTCACCTATGGGTCCGCGGGTGCATTTGACGAAGCCGAGCGCGTACAAATTCGCGGAACACCCACCTTTTTGAACATGGTGACGATCAATGGTCATTCGTTGAGCTCCGGTGACTGGTACTTGTCTGACCAGCAGTTCGCAACGCGTGCCGTCGGCTTCGGCTTGCTGCCCTCCGAACTGATCAGCCGCGCTGTGGTTACCAAAAATGGCACAGCCGAGGTGATGGAGGGCGGTGCTGGCGGAAACATCGATATCGTCACCCGAAAACCGCTTGATTTTGGCAAGCCTTTGACCGTTGAAGCCTCCGCAGGCGCGGTGTACAGCGACCTTGCCGCCAAGGCAAAGCCTCAATTGAATGTGTTAGCCAACTGGAAGAACGAAACCAACACATTTGGCGCAATGGTGCAAATGTTCCAGCATGAGCGGGCCTTGCGTCGCGACGGCATCGAGACCATTCAAAACAACACCATTTCCTCGGCCTGGCGCGCGGCCTCGCCGACCAGTTGCTTCACCTACCAAGGAGCACAGCTCTGCGGCGATGGGGCCTTGGCTGGCAAACGTATGGTGACCTTCCCCAACACGGGCATTTTTGAAGGTCAGCGCGTACGGCAAGGTGGAACCATCGCCATGCAATGGCGCCCTACCAAAGACTTGGAGCTGGGTTACACCGGATTCAAGTCATCACTCAACGCCGACAATGCCATCGCCAATGTCAACGGCAGGACTTCAGGCCTCCTGGCCAACAATGGAGCTCTTATCAAAGACCCCGTTTTTGACGGCGATGTCGTGGTATCGGGAACCCTGGTTCCCTACCCCGCAAATGGCACCGGCGCCAATTATGCGGCCACCGGAAACGTAACCGCAGCCAACCCGTACGGCGCGCAATCTGCCCAAATTAGCAATCAGGTTCGCAAAGGCGCGGTGTCCAGCTCAGGGTTTCAAGACGTGGACTTCAAATTCAAGCTGAATGAAAGACTGACGCTGACCGGTTTGGTTGGCAGCACAGAAGGCACCGGCGATACCAACGAGGTCCCGGGCATCTTGCTGCGCGCCTACAACACCGGCATGTCGTGGCAGCTCAATGGCAAAGATCCGTTCACCTGGCAACTCTTGCAGCGAGACCCCAATGCGGCAAATTACACGCTGCGCCCCTTGGATCTGAACAATTTCAAGAACGATTTTTTCCTGACCTATGCAGGCCAACTGCAGGGCGTTTTCAAAACCCGTGACCAAGAGCGCTACGGCTTCCTCAACGGTGTGTTGGACGTCGACGCGGGCCCGTTTTCCAAATTGAAATTTGGAATTCGCCAAAGCAATCATGAGAACACCAAAGACGCCATCGACGGCTCCTGGGATGCCGTGGACCGGATGACCGCCGGGTTCAATGCGACACCTGGAGCGGCCCAAATGTTTTTCTGCCAGGCCGCGAAGGTCAATAACGTTGCTGGTACATCGACCCAGTATTGCCGCAACAATGGGTTGCCGTATACCGGCGCTGAAACTGCTGTAAACACCCCTGTTGCCCAAGCCTACGTCAACGGGCTCTATCCACCGTCGAGCTGGCCACTGGCAGGGGCAACCGGGTTGCCCTCCAACTTTGGGACAGGGCTTGCCAACAGTGTTCCCGTCAATATTCCCTACATGAACATGGACGAGGTTGTGAAGTTTGGCAATGCCCTGGGGAACTGGGACCCCGTATTGAACAAACGCTGGAACAACAGCTGGATCCTCAAGGAAAAAAATACTTCCGCATTCATATCGGGTGATTTCGAGTACCAGAAACTGAGCGGCACCGTCGGTGTTCGCGCCGTGCATACCGACCTAGAAGTCACCAAATACGTCGGGGCCAACACCATAGGTGCGCTGGCCAGTACAACAGCGGATCGCATTGTCGGTTGCCCCGCGCTATCTACGGGCTGTGTGGTCACACAGGCAAATCCGCAAGCCATCACCAGCTCGCGCTACGATGTCTACGTGCCGCAAGTCAACACCGTCAGCCACGATAACGTGTTGCCAAGCTTGAATTTGCGCTTGGAAGTTGCCCCTGGCGTATTGATGCGCGCTAGCCGCGCGCACACCATGTCGCGCCCCGAGTACGCTCAATTGGCCCAACCCATTGGGGGCTTTAGCGATGTCAACAAGACCGCTTCGGGCGGCAACCCCAACCTCAAACCCATCACTTCCAACAACAGCGATGTGTCGCTGTCCTGGTTTTTCGCACCACGCGGCTATGTGCAATTTGGCGTGTTCGAGCAGCGATTGAACAATTACGTCAAGGCCGGCGGCTCTACCGACGTAGAGTTGACAAACCCGACCAGCCTGATCACTGATATCTACAAAGTCACGTCGTTCCAGGGAAAAACCGCCACTATCAATGGCGCGGAATTTGGCATGGCGATTCCCATTGGTGGCGGCTTCGGCGTCGAAGCCAATGCAACGTGGTTGCAAGGTGAAGATGAGGATGGTGCACCCATGGTGCAAGTCTCGAACAAGACTTTTAACCTGAAGGGCTACTACGAAAACGACAAGCTGACCGTGACTGCAGCCTACAACTTCCGCAGCAAGTACCCGTACCTGTTTAGCACCAACGCTTTGACTGGAACGAGTGTGTCGAACTGGTCTGACTCGCAAGACAGTTTGTCCGCGAGTGTGTCCTATAAATTTAACAAAAACCTGTCCCTGTCTTTGGATGGTAACAACCTGTTGAACCCAACCTATTACTACTACCAGACGACAGAAAACATTCCTTCCGTCGGTTGGTTTAAGAATGGCCGCCAGTTCTATTTGAACTTGCGCATGAAGTACTAAGTCGCGTTCGACGTTGGACAGCACAGTGAATAAAACACATTCGACCACCACCCATCTTGGCGCGCGCCGACTGCGCGCCGTGCTGACCTGGGTGGCCCTGGCCGCTTCACTGCCAGTACCCATCCAGGCCACTGCGCAGTGCGCCCCGTCGGCCCAACAGGCTCCACAGCCCGCTACGCCAGCATTGGTGCGTGGCGTGTGGGTGGCTAGCCCCGATCACAACCGCTTTTTTGACTCGCCCGCCAGCATGCAAGAGCAGATGCGCGTCTGGCGGCAGCAGGGAATCAACACCCTGTTTGTAGCCATGTGGAACCAGGGGCGCACGATGTACCCCAGCGCGGTGGTCAGCGCGGTTACGGGCGTTTCTATCGACGCCCGCTTTCAGGGGCGAGACCCGCTGCGCGAGGTCATTGCCGGGGCGCGCCAAGAGGGGCTCAAGGTCTATGCATGGTTTGAGTTTGGTTTTGCCAGCGACTACCAGGGCGGCCTAGGCAGCGAGTTGCTGGAAAAGCGCCCGCAGTGGGCCGCGAGGGACCAACACGGCAAACACGTCATCAAAAACGGCTTTCGCTGGATGAATGCACTGGACCCGGACGTGCAAGACTTTGTCGTCAACCTGGTGACCGAAGTGGTGGACCGCTATGACGTGGATGGCGTGCAGGGAGATGACCGCTTGCCGGCCATGCCCAGCGAGGGCGGCTACGACGCAGGCACGGTAGCCCGCTACCGGAAGGCCCATGCGGGCGCGGTGCCCCCCCGTAATAGCAAAGACCCAGAGTGGCTGCAGTGGCGCGCCAATGAACTCAACCAGTTTGTCCAGCGCCTACACGGCGAAGTGAAGCGGCGCAAACCTTCGGTGCAAATCAGCATGTCACCCAGCCCCTTCCCTTGGGGTAGGGACGAGTACCTGCAGGATTGGCCCACCTGGCTGCGCAACGGCTGGGTCGATTCGGTATCGCCGCAGATTTACCGCTACAACCTAGCGGCCTACAAGACAGAGCTACACAAAATCAGCCACGAGCAGGTGTGCCCGGCCCAACTCCAACAGGTGTTTCCCGGCATCCTGCTGTCGCTTGGCTCCGAATATGTTGCGCCCGCGGAGTTGCTCAAGGCGCAAATCCAGGCCAATCGCGCAGAGGGCATCCAGGGCGAAGTGTTCTTCCACAGTGAAGGCCTGCGCAAACGCGCGGATTACTTTGGCGCCGACTACCGGGCGACCTGGCCGCGCTAGCGGCCGAAAATGGCTGCCGAAAAAATCTTCGATTGTCAGCGGTACACGGTGGCGTGGTCGGCAACCTTAGGCTGCTGCTCTGTAGAAGAAGTTTCGCTGCAGGCTGCGGGCTGGCAACGGCGCCACCGCATGGGCAATCGCGCCAATGTGGCCCGGCGTCGTGCCGCAGCAACCCCCCACAATATTCACGAGCCCCTCGGCCGCAAACTCGCGCACCAGGCGACTGGTCACGTCCGGAGTTTCGTCAAAGCCGGTGTCGCTCATCGGGTTGGGCAGGCCGGCGTTCGGGTAACAGCTGATAAACGTATCCGGCGCCACGCGGTTGAGCTCTTGGATATAAGGGCGCATCAGCGCCGCGCCCAGTGCGCAGTTCAGGCCGATGGCCAGCGGTTGGGCGTGGCGCACGCTGTGCCAGAACGCGGTCACGGTCTGGCCCGACAAAATGCGACCCGACGCGTCGGTCACCGTGCCGCTGATGATGATGGGCAGGCGCTCGCCGCTGGCCTCGAAGTATTCGTCAATCGCAAACAACGCGGCCTTGGCATTTAGCGTGTCGAAGATGGTTTCCACCAGCAGCACGTCGCTGCCGCCCTCCACCAGCGCCTTGGTCTGGTCGTAATACGCCTGGCGCAGTTCTTCAAAGGTCACGTTGCGGGCGCCGGGGTCGTTCACGTCCGGGCTGATGCTGGCGGTTTTTGGCGTGGGGCCTAAAGCGCCGGCGACGAAGCGGGGCTTGTCGGGCGTGCTGTACTTGTCGCAGGCTGCGCGGGCCAGTTTGGCCGACACCCGATTCATCTCCACCGCCAGGTCTGCCATGTCGTAGTCGGCCTGGGCCACGGTGGTCGCGCCAAAGGTGTTGGTCTCGATCAGGTCGGCACCAGCGGCCAAGTAGGCTTCGTGGATGTCGGAGATCACGTCCGGGCGCGTCAGGCTCAGCAGCTCGTTGTTGCCCTTGACGTCGCGGTGGAAATCGGTAAAGCGTGCGCCCTGCGCGCCCGCTCCGGTGTAGCCCGCGCCGCGGTACTGCGCCTCGCCCAGCTTGAAGCGCTGGATCATCGTGCCCATGGCGCCGTCCAGAATCGCGATGCGATGGGCCAAGATGTCTGGCAGCGCCTGGCCACGGGTGTAGGTGGGGGTTTTAAGAGGCGTTTGCGTCATGGTCAGGCTCACTTTCTGTCTGGTTAGAGGAAGTGAGCGCAGTTGGTGCAAACCCAAGCCTGGTGGCCGTTGGCAAACCGTGGTGTTCACAGTGCCCGGCCGCTGCAGCGCCCCTTGGGAAGCCTTCATTTTAGACTAGCGCTCGCAACCTGCGCCACACCATGGCCTGTGCCATGCCCGACAATAGGGGTGCGTACACCGCGTTTCCCCGGAACACTTTGTGCGATTTAGGCCCTAGCCCTCGTAGACACTGCGCAACTAGCTACTGTTTTGATAGCAACTCATCCGTCCATCTCCAGTCACACCCTGCACTCCATCCTGGAAGAGGTGTTTGGCTACCCGCAATTCCGCGGCCCGCAGCAGGCCATCGTGGAGCATGTCGCCAACGGCGGCGACGCCTTGGTGCTGATGCCCACCGGCGGCGGCAAGTCGCTTTGCTATCAAATTCCGGCCATCGCCCGCCAGCGCGCGGGGCAGGGCGTGGCACTGGTGATTTCCCCGTTGATCGCGCTGATGCACGACCAGGTGGGCGC
>JANXVI010000054.1 GCA_025351745.1 Rhodoferax sp. | reverse complement strand
ACAGCGACCAGCACAAGATCTAAGGAGTACGAACATGCAAATTATTCTGCTCGACAAGGTCGTGAATCTGGGCAACCTGGGCGATATCGTCAAGGTTAAAGACGGTTACGCACGTAACTTTTTGATCCCTTCGGGCCGCGCACGCCGCGCTACCGAAGCCGCCAAGGCTGCTTTTGAAGTGAAGCGTGTGGAGCTTGAAAAAGCTGCAGCCGCCAAGCTTGCTGAGTCGCAAGCTTTGGGTGAAAAGCTCGGTGGTACCACCATCAAGCTGACGCAAAAAGCCGGTGTGGATGGCCGTCTGTTCGGCTCTGTAACCAATGCTGACATCGCTGAAGAGCTCGTCAAGAATGGCTACAAGGTTGTCAAGTCGCAAATCCGTATGCCCAACGGTCCTATCAAGATCGTTAGCGAAAGTACCGTTGCCGTGGCGTTGCACACCGATGTGGTGGTGGACATCACCGTATCCGTGTACGGCGAAACTGCCTAAACCACGTCAACAATAGGCCAGCCCGCAGGGGTTGGACCTGTTACCAAAAGCCGCAAGGGTTCGCCCTGGCGGCTTTTGTTTTTGTGGTCCCAAGTTACCCACAGCAATTAGTTGTTGTCCACAGCCTTTTCCCCAGAGTTATGCATTGCCGCGATTGCCGCCAGCGCATAGCATGGAAAGCTTCAAGGAAAATCCATGTCCACCGTCCTTTCCCCCGTAGACGAATACAGCCAAGATCGCCAGATTGCACAGCTGCGCGTGCCGCCGCATTCGATTGAAGGCGAATCCAGCGTATTAGGTGGCTTGTTGCTGGACAACGCAGCTTGGGACCGGGTGGGCGACATCCTGATGGACAGCGACTTCTACCGCTATGAACACCGACTGATCTACGCGGCTATTGGCGCTTTGGTGAATGCCAGCAAGCCAGCCGATGTGATTACGGTGTTTGAGCACATGCAAAGCCAGGGCAGGGCAGAGGAAATCGGTGGACTGGGCTATTTGAACTCGCTGGCCCAGTATGTGCCCAGCGCCAGCAATATCCGTCGTTACGCGGAGATCGTGCGCGACCGATCGTTGTTGCGCAAGCTGGTCACGGCCAGCGATGAGATCGCCACCAATGCCTTTAACCCCAAGGGCCGCCCGGTGGCTGAAATTGTGGATGAGTCCGAGCAAAAGATCTTCAAGATTGGCGAGCAGGGCAAGCGCAACAACCAGGGCTTCCAGGCCATGGATTCGCTGGTCGTCAAACTGTTGGACCGTGTGCAGGAAATGGCCGACAACCCAAATGACGTTACGGGCGTGCCGTCCGGTTTTTATGATCTGGACCGCATGACGGCGGGCCTGCAGGCCGGCGACCTGATCGTGCTGGCCGCGCGCCCGTCCATGGGTAAGACCGCGCTGGCTATCAACATCGCCGAGCACGTAGCCTTGAATGAAGGCCTGCCAGTGGCTGTGTTCTCGATGGAAATGGGTGCCGCCCAATTGGCTGTGCGTATCGTGGGTTCCATCGGCCGCATCGACCAAGGCCATCTGCGCACCGGCAAGCTGACAGATGACGAGTGGCCGCGCCTTTCCGAGGCGATTGAAAAGTTGCGAACGATATCGTTGCACATCGATGAGAGCGCAGGTCTGACGTCCAGCGAGTTACGGGCCAATGCGCGCCGCTTGGCCCGCCAGTGCGGCCAGCTTGGTCTTATCGTTGTCGACTACTTGCAGCTGATGAGTGGTAGCGGCAGTGACGGCGAAAATCGTGCGACCGAACTTGGCGAAATTTCACGTGGGCTCAAAATGTTGGCCCGTGAACTCAAGTGCCCGGTGATTGCACTGTCACAGCTCAACCGCAGCGTGGAGCAGCGCCCCGACAAACGCCCAATGATGAGTGACTTGCGTGAGTCTGGCGCCATTGAGCAGGATGCCGACATCATCATGTTCATTTACCGCGACGAGTACTACACCAAGGAACAGTGTAAGGAGCCGGGTGTTGCGGAGGTCATCATCGCCAAGCAGCGTAACGGCCCAACTGGTACCGTGAAGCTCGCCTTCTTGCGCAACATCACCAAGTTTGAGAGTCTGGCTTCGGGTGGGGGCGGGGACTACTAGGCCCGTTTTTGTGTTCGCGTCAGGAGCGGGCAGGCTGGGCCGTTTTGCTCCGTGTCCCCCGCGCTGCGCGCTCCTCCTTTACCTGCGCAAAACGGCCCAGCCTGCCCGCTCCTTCGGGTTGCGTGCTCACAATCCCTCGCGCGGACAACCAAGACACCGCTTTCTCGCGACGTGGTGCACAGAATAGCCCACCCGCGCCACGCCGCGACCAGAGAAATATTCTTAAAGCACTTCGCTCGCAAAATCCGCAAGCCGCGAACGCTCGCCACGGGCCAGCGTGATATGCCCACCGTGCGGCCAGCCCTTGAACTTGTCCACCGCAAAGGTCAGGCCCGACGAGCCTTCGGTTAAATACGGTGTGTCGATTTGCGCCAGGTTGCCCATACAAATGATCTTGGTACCGGGGCCGGCACGGGTGATCAGCGTCTTCATCTGTTTGGGCGTCAGATTCTGCGCCTCGTCGATGATGACGTACTTATTCATGAAGGTGCGCCCGCGCATGAAGTTCATGCTCTTGATCTTGATACGGCTGCGGATTAACTCGTTGGTGGCGGCACGGCCCCACTCACCGGCGCTGGTGTCGGTCTTGCCCAGCACTTCCAGGTTGTCGTCCAGTGCGCCCATCCAGGGGCCCATCTTTTCTTCTTCGGTGCCGGGTAGGAAACCAATGTCTTCGCCAACGCTGACGGTGGCACGGGTGACGATGATCTCGGTGTAGCGGCGATCGTCCAGCACCTGGGTCAGGCCAGCGGCCAGTGCCATCAAGGTCTTGCCGGTACCGGCCGTGCCGGTCAGGGTCACGAAATCGACCTCGGGGTCCATCAGCAAATTCATCGCAAAATTCTGCTCGCGGTTGCGCGTGGTGACGCCCCAGACCGCGTTCTTCAGATGGTTGAAATCGCGCAGGGTCTTGATAACGGCCGTGGTGCCGCGGATCTCGGTCACACGGGCGTACAGGCTGGGCTCGCCGGGCGATTCGAAGTACACAAATTGGTTGATCAGCAGGCTGGGAACCACTGGCCCATCGATCTTGTAAAAGGTGTGTTGGCCCTGCTGCCAGCTTTCCACCGCTTGGCCATGCGTGGCCCAAAAATCGGTGGGCAAGGCGGTGGCACCGGAATACAGCAGATCGCCGTCTTCAAGTGTCTTGTCGCTTTGGTAATCGTCGGTGGCAAGGCCCAGTGCACGGGCCTTGACCCGCATATTGATGTCCTTGGATACCAGCACCACTTCGCGCGGCGCGTAGTGTTGGCGCAAGGCCTCGACCACGCCCAGGATCTGGTTGTCCGCCTTTCCCTGGGGCAGGCTAGTGGGCAGCGTGTAGTTGAGCGGCTGCGTCTGGAACAGCAGTTTGCCCCGCGCATCGCGGTGACCGGTGCTGCCAAGTTGAAAACCAGCGGTGATATCGGCCCCAGGTGCGCCCGCCAATGCATCCAGCGTGCGGCTGGTCTGGCGCGCATTGCGGGCGACTTCGGTCATGCCTTTCTTGTGGCCGTCCAGTTCTTCCAGCACGATCATCGGCAGGTAGATATCGTGCTCTTCAAACCGGAACAGCGACATCGGGTCGTGCAGCAACACGTTGGTGTCCAGCACAAACAGCTTGGTTGGGCCGGTGCGCACCGGTTTGCGCGAGCGGGCCGTGCTGGGGCGGGTCTCTACCTGGATCATGATAGGTGCGGCGACCGGCTCCACCAGCGGTAATTGCTCACGCGCTGACTTGTCCAACAACGCGGCTGTCGCCCGTTTGGGCGCTACTTCCTTGGCGATGATTTTTTCTGCGGCGTGCCGTGCAATGGGCGCTTTGACCGCTTCAACGTGTTCCGATTTGAGCGGCGGGCGGGTTGCACTTCGAGCAGACGCAGCAAAAGCCTTGGGAGGAAGGCGGTCAGCAGGTTTGGTTGGGGCGGGTGGCAGTGGCATGGATGGTGAGGCTCATGGAAGGGGATGTGGATAAAAATGGAATCGCAAAAGCAAAAAAGCCGCCCTGAGCCCAGGCGGCTTTTTGTTGTGGCGCGTTCGCGGTGTTCAACGGCATTGGAACATTATGCATGACCGCGATGGCACCGCCGGATCAACGTATGCCAAAAACCACGTTGTCAAATCAATGCGGTAACTGACCCTCGGAATAGGGCTGGTCGCGCGTCAAGCGGCTTTTTTCAGCGCCTTGACAGCTTTCAATACGTCATCCACATGGCCGGGAACTTTCAGGCCGCGCCATTCTTCTTTCAACAGGCCATCGGCGCCCACCAGGAAAGTGCTGCGCTCGATACCTTTGACCTTTTTGCCGTACATGATCTTGTTCTTGACCACGCCAAACATGTGGCACATTTTTTCTTCGGTGTCGGCGATCAGCTCAAACGGGAGTTCGAGTTTGGTCTTGAATTCGTCGTGCGACTTCATATTGTCGCGGGACACACCAAATACGGTGGCGCCAGCTTTGACAAAGTCTTTGTACTTGTCACGGAATTGCATGGCTTCGGTGGTGCAGCCGGGGGTATTGTCTTTGGGGTAGAAATACAACACCATGGTTTTACCGAGGTGAGTAGTATTGCTAACCTTAAGACCACCAGTTGCATTGGCTTCAAATTCAGGTAGGGGCTTGTTGACAACGATCGCCATATGGTACTTTTAGTCTCGCTCTGGATGTGTCAGTCAAAGTAGAGGGCTCAAACGTGACAGCGTTTGTTTTCCCTCGACTGCAACCCATGATTTTACTCTGAAAAGCACCCCGCAAGACCTCAGGGTAAACCTGACTATAACAAAAGGGCCGCAACCACCTTGCGTCCTTCATGGGCCAAAAAGTTATAGGTGCGGCAAGCCGCGTGCGTGTCCATGGTCTCCACACCGATGCGTTTGGCGTACAAGGCCTGCAACAGCGCGGGCTTGAGGAAACGAATACGTTCGCCACTGCCAAAAATCACCAGTTCGGCATCCATGTTCGCTATCCGCTCGAAGTGGCTGTCCTGCAAATCGTCAAATTGGGGACACTCCCACAAATAGGGAGCGGCCACCGTGCTGACCACCACGCTGGAAGTGTATTTGTCGCCATTTACCGCCACCCAGCCTGGCCCGTAACCCGTCACTGAAGACGATTCTGTGGGGTCTGGGAGAAACTTCATAGTGGTGCCTGGGTGAAATTGAATGCTGCACTGCACTAATTGCGTGCAGAACTGTGGTCAAATTATAGTTTTCCCCTGTGATCACGACTTCTGGAGGGACTTTTGCGTACCATTCAAAAATCGGCCAAACTGGCTAATGTGCTCTACGACATCCGCGGCCCCATCATGGATGCGGCCCGGCAGATGGAGGACGAAGGCCAGAAGATCATCAAGCTCAACCTCGGCAACCTTGCCGTCTTTGGCTTTGATGCCCCGGAAGAAATCCAGCAGGACATGATCCGCAACCTGCCCAACTCGGCGGGTTATTCGGACAGCAAGGGCATCTTCGCCGCGCGCAAGGCGGTGATGCATGAGACCCAGAAGCAGGGCATCGCCGGCGTCACTCTCGACGACATTTACCTGGGCAACGGCGCCAGCGAACTCATCACGATGGCCACCAACGCGTTGTTGGATGACGGCGACGAATTGTTGCTGCCCATGCCGGACTACCCGTTGTGGACCGCGGCCACCAGCCTGTCGGGCGGCACACCGGTGCATTACCTGTGCGACGAATCCAATGGCTGGATGCCCAATCTGGATGACATCCGCGCCAAGATCACGCCCAAGACCAAGGGCATCGTAGTCATCAACCCCAACAATCCTACCGGTGTGATTTATTCCGACGACTTGCTCAAAAGCATCGTCGAGATCGCGCGTGAACACGGTTTGGTCGTCCTGGCCGATGAGGTCTATGACAAGGTCTTGTACGACGGCGGCATACACACGGCGATGGCCAGTTTGTCACATGACGTGCTGACGTTGACCTTCAATTCGCTGAGCAAGAGCTACCGCTCGTGCGGATACCGCGCAGGTTGGATGGTGGTCTCGGGTGACAAGAAGAACGCCGCTGATTACATCGAGGGCCTGAACATGCTCTCGAACATGAAGCTGTGTTCCAACGTGCCCGGCCAGTGGGCGATCCAGACTGCGCTGGGCGGTTACCAGAGCATCAATGACTTGGTCGGCGAGGGCGGCCGCCTGCGCCGCCAGCGCGACCTGGCCTATGAGCTGATCACTGCCATTCCCGGCGTGAGCTGTGTCAAGCCCCAGGCCGCTCTGTACATGTTTCCCAAGCTGGACCCGGCGGTGTACCCCATCGCGGACGACCGGCAATTCTTCCTGGAGCTGCTGCGCGAGACCCGTGTCATGCTGGTGCAGGGAACAGGCTTCAACTGGCAGAAACCGGATCACTTCCGTATTGTGTTTCTGCCCCACGAAGACGATTTGCGCGAGGCCATCAACCGCATCGCCAAGTTCCTGGAAAGCTACCGCAAGAGCCACGGCACGCA
>JANXVI010000014.1 GCA_025351745.1 Rhodoferax sp. | reverse complement strand
ACCGGCTGCATCGGGCACGCTCACCCAAGTCTGTATACCGGTGTAGGCCAGCAACAAGCCGACCAACCACGCCAGTTGGGCACGCCAGCCACAGTACAACACGATGGGGGCTGCGAGTACGGTGCAAAGTCCGAGGCGTTGCAACACGCCGGGAATTCGCACGTTAACCAGATTGAAGTAGGGAATGAAGTTGAGCAACAGCCCGATCGCAATGATGGTGGCCCCGCGCCGCACCGCTTGTCGCAACAGATGCAACTTGTAGTCGCCCAGCGCCGCACGCCGACCCAGACTCAGCGTCATGGAAACGCCACTGATGAACACGAAGAAGGGGAAAATCCAGTCGGTAAATGTCCAGCCGTCCCACGCAGCATGTTTGAGCGGTGCATACAGGTTGCCCCAGTCCCCCGGGTTGTTGACCAGCAGCATTGCGGCAATGGTGAAGCCACGGAACGCATCCAGCGACAGCAGGCGTTGGTTCTGCTTCATGCGGGGGCCTTCTTTCCAAACCCTTCAGGAATTTTGATCAGTGCGGCCATGGCGAACGACGGAACGGTTGCCACCAGTACCCAGACGAAGAATGGCAGGTAGCCCAGTTGCTGTTGCAGCCAGCCGCTCCACATGCCCGGCAGCATCATGCCCAGCGCCATGAAGCCGGTGCAGATCGCGTAGTGCGCCGTCTTGTGGGGCCCGTCGGACACCAGAATCATGTACAGCAGGTAGGCGGTGAAGCCCAGCCCGTAACCAAATTGCTCCACGGCCAGCGCAGCGCTGACCATGACCACATCCTGTGGTTGGGCCATGGCCAGGAATACAAAGACGGCGTTGGGTACATGCATCAGCAGGATCAGCGGCCACAGCGCACGCTTCAAACCCACTTTGGAAATCACCCAACCACCCAACAGGCCGCCCAGGGTCAACGCAGTCAGCCCTACCGTGCCATAGGCAATGCCGACCGCCTTGGTACTGAGCCCCAGGCCACCCAGCTCTGCCTTGTCCAACAAGAATGGTGTGGCCAGTTTCAGCAGCTGCGCCTCGGGAAAGCGGTAAAGCAGCAAAAACCCCACCACCACCAGAATGCCGGGCCGCTTGAAGAACTCTGCAAATACCTGCAGGAACCCCTGGGACAGTTCGCCCAGCTTGGCGTGCCCCGCACCGCGCACATCAGTGGGTGGTCGGGGCAGCACCAACCAGTGGTACACAGCCATCGCCACAAAGAGGACAGTCAACACCCCAAAAACCACACTCCACGCGGTCTGCATGCTGCCGGTACGTTCTTGCAGCTCCCCGGCCAGATACACCAGACCACCCTGGCCACCAATGTTGGCCAGGCGGTAAAACGTGGAGCGGACACCGACAAATGCGGCTTGGCTGTGCTCGGGGAGCGCCAGCATGTAAAAACCGTCGGCCGCAATGTCATGCGATGCCGAAGCAAATGCCATCAACCAAAACACCGCCAGCGTCATCTTGAAATAGCCAGGACCGGGAATGGTCAGGGCCACACAGGCCAAGGACGTGCCCACAGCAAACTGCAGCGCCACGATCCACACGCGCTTGGTGCTGAGCAACTCAATCAGCGGAGACCACAGGGGCTTGATGACCCAGGGCAAATACAACCAGCTGGTGTAGAGGGCAATGTCCGTGTTGTTGACCCCCATGTTCTTGTACATGATGACGGACAAGGTCATCACCACCACATAGGGAATGCCCTGCGCAAAGTAGAGCGTGGGTATCCAGGCCCAGGGGTTGGAAGCTGCGCGCGGCTGGGTCGTCACGCCAGCTCCAATGCGCGGCGTACGCTGCCACCCACGGCGGTCAGCCGTTCACGTGCGGTGGACACATTGATGCCCAGCCGGATGGCGACCACCGCAACCTTCACGTGGTGGTCACAGACCAGCAATGTCTCGCGCGCCACGGCCTCGTCGCAGCCTGCTGCCCGCATAGTCAACGCAACTGAGCGCCGCACCAGTTTGGCGTTGGTGGCTTTCAAATCGACCATCAGGTTGCCGTAGACTTTGTTCAACCGAACCATCAGGGCACTGGAAAACGCATTGAGCGCCATCTTCTGGGCGGTTGCGGCCTTGAGCCGGGTACTGCCAGAGATCACCTCGCTACCGGTGTCCAGCGTGATGCCAATTTCGGCCTGCTGAGTGACAGGTGCATCCGGGTTGTTGGCAAAGCCTACTGTCAGAGCCCCTGCGCTGCGTGCGGCTTGCAAGGCACCCAACACATAGGGCGTGGCCCCCGATGCTGCCAATAGCAGCACCACATCGTTTACCGCCACGTTGACGGACTGCACGTCCAGTGCGCCTTGGTTGACATCGTCCTCCGCACCTTCAACGGCAGCGAACATGGCACCCGCACCACCGGCCAGTAACCCGATAGCGCGATCGTGTGGCCAGGAAAAAGTGGGGTACAGCTCCACACTGTCGAGCACCCCGAGGCGCCCGGATGTGCCTGCACCGACGTAAATCAGACGTCCACCGTCCTGCATGCGCAGTACAGCGGCATCGATCGCGCGGGCCAGTTCGGCACCAGCGGCGCGCACTGCATCCACGGCATGGACCTGGTCCTCCACCAACGCCGAGACCAGTTCCTTCGTGGAATACAAGTCCAGCTCGGTATGCTGGGTGCTGGGGCTTTCGGTATTGAGCATGTCTTTAATCAGTTGAGGACAGCGCTAAAGATCTGTCCCGTAAAGTCTCATGTGAGGGACCGGGTGCTGAGGTGGGCGAAGTAGAACCATTCGTTTCCGGCAGTGGCATTGGCATCGGGGAACACGATGTAGCCATTACGTGGCGCGCACACTGGCGTGCCGTCGTGGCGCACGCCAATGGCATCGCCTGCAAGGACCCGGTCATAGCTGGACCAGGCGCGGGAGAAGTGGTCATCCGGGTGGTGGCGGTCAACGACCTCGGCCAGGCGCAAAAATTCAATGTCGGAACGCGGGGGGGGCGGCGCTTCGTCCACCAGCCCCAGATGCGCCAGCGTGTTGCGAATCGCGCGGTAGGCCACCTCGGGTGCGGCGGGGTCGTCGTGCTGGCCGCACTCCAGCGTGATCGCGTAACCACCCTTCGTGCGCATGTATTCGGTGGTGCCCATGCCGTAGCTGGGGTGGGTGCTGAGCAGCTCGGTGCGCTGGGTCGGCCGGGTACGCGCCAGGCGCTGCTGAACGCCCACGGCGTAGGTGGAGAGCCAGCCCTCGACGATCCGCCGTGGGCCCAGCCGCAACGCCATGGCCTGCTCCAGTGCCGCGTGGCGCACTGGCTCCAGGTGACCCGTGTTGTTGGCCGGGCCGATCATGGCGAATGGTTCGCCTGCGGCTCTGAACGAATGCAGGTCCAGCAATACGTCGTGCTGCGCCAGCAGCGGGCACAGCACGTTGGCGATGCGGTCCTCGTTGTCCTGTGGGTCAACACAGGGTTGCAGATTACGGTTCAAATTGCGGTCCCCGTTGCGTTCGCCTTTGCTGTAGGCCAAGGGGTTGGCAACAGGAACCAACGTGAGACTGCCCCGGACCACCGCGAGTGCACCACTCTCCAACTCAGACAACACCCGTTCAATGCCGCGTGCGCCACAGGTTTCACTGCCATGCACGGCACCGGTCACGATCAAACGCGGACCGGGCTTCAGCGCCAAAAACTGGTGAATCCGTAGAGTCCCGGTGGGGTATTTCATCTGGAGATATTCGGCGAAAAACGAAAATTCATTGTAGTCACGCCCTTTTGAATGCACCTATTGAAGCGCAGCCACCGGCCATAATCTAAAGATATGGTTGCCACGGTGTTTTCCCATGCCGAATGGTTATGTGCCGCGACGCGTTTGACATAGGAGCGACGCCCTGGCACGTAGTAAGCTGGAATGATATTTGCCCACCGGATGCATCTGCTATGGATTCTGGTATTTCTAGCCCCATGCGAGGCCTTAGGCGCTGCGCCACCCGTTGCATTGGCATCGTAGCAGTGCTGTTGTTGAACGCCTGTGCCTCGGGCGTTCGCATCGATACCAGCTACACATCGGAAAACCAGGACAGCCGGGCCCTGTTTCTAGTCCTGCATTACACGGTGGGCAACTTCGAGAGTTCGTTGAAGACGCTGACCAAGCCCTCCAATCGCGCCGTGTCGAGCCACTATCTGGTGCGCGATGAACCCGTGATCACCTATCGACTGGTGGATGAAAACCGCAGGGCCTGGCACGCGGGCCCGAGCTACTGGAAGGGATTCACCAACCTGAATGCCAGTTCCATTGGCATAGAAATTGTGAATGCGGGACGCGTCACCAGTGTTGACGGGTCAGTCCGCTACAGCCCCTTTGGTCCCAAGCAATTGGATGAGGTGATCGCGCTGTGCAAAGAGATCGTGGCGCGCCACCAGATCAAGCCGGACCGCATCATCGGACACAGCGACATCGCACCGGGGCGCAAGCAAGACCCCGGCCCGCTGTTTCCATGGAAGCGCCTGGCCGACGAAGGGCTGATAGCTTGGCCGGATGCTGTCATGGTGGCAGCGAAGAGGCCGCTGTACGAATTTCAACTCCCCGACGCGCAGTGGTTTCAGGAGAAGTTGGCGAATTACGGCTACAACACGTCTCGCAGCGGTGAGTGGGACGCTTTAACGCGCGACAGCCTGGTCAGTTTTCAAATGAAATACCGGCCCGGGAAATATGACGGTCGTCCGGACGCAGAAATCGCGGCCTTGCTTGATGTGGTGAATTCTGAGCAGGGGATGGTTCTGTCCAAGCCGCGTGCGGATAGCCAACCCTACACCGCTCGCTGGTAGGCATATTAATTTATGGCACTGTCCTATATCTGGTCGGGCTTCTTCCTGGTGGGTTTTGCGGCTGCTTTGGTACAGTGGCTTTTCATGGGCGATGTGGAGGTTTTCAAGCGCATCATTGACGGCACCTTCACATCTGCCAAGGTGGCGGTGATGGACATCGCGTTGCCGCTTGCCGGGGTCATGACACTGTGGTTAGGACTGCTTAATATTGGCGAGAAGGCCGGGGCCATTGAATTTGTTGCAAAACTGATAGGGCCTTTTTTCTCCCGCATCTTCCCAGGGGTTCCCAAGGACCATCCGGCATCGGGCCACATGGTGATGAATTTTTCTGCCAATTTTTTGGGTCTGGATAACGCGGCCACCCCATTCGGACTCAAGGCCATGGACAGTTTGCAAAGTCTCAATCCGAACAAGGAGGAGGCCAGCGATGCGCAAATCATGTTTCTGGTGTTGCAGACATCCGGCCTGACCCTCATTCCGCTGTCCATCATTGCCCAGCGTGCGGTCCTGGGTGCCAAAGACCCCTCAGATGTGTTTCTCCCCATTCTGATTGCGACCTACGTGGCGACCTTAGTCGCTTTGGTGAGCGTCGCCCTCAAACAGCGCATCAACCTATTCGATCGCGTCATTGTCGGTTGGGTGGGGGGTATCACGGCCGTTATTGGCGCC
>JANXVI010000444.1 GCA_025351745.1 Rhodoferax sp. | reverse complement strand
AATCTGCCTTGTTGTTATGGCCGGCCTGCACATTGCTGTCCTTGCCCGTCTTGGCTTGCTGGTCGATGCCCTTGTGGTCACCGGAGCCGTGCGATTTAGACGCCTCGTTGTTGCTCTTGGCGCCCTGCTGGCCCTGCGCACCCGGTTGTTGGGTTTGCTGCGCAGTTGGCTTGGCGTTTGAATTTTCGGTCGGTTTCTGTGTCATTTGAAGTTCCTCTGAAAGATGAATAAATCAACAAAATGTGCGCTCTTTCAAGCCCACGTTGTCATCGTAGGAACCAGGCGATTCCCACTCTGTGCGATGGGCAACACGCACACGTAACGAATTGCAAAGTTGGGTCTGTGAGACACCGCACGGACCGACACCTGGTGGCACCCTATTGTTCGTCCATTACCAACCATTCGGAGTCAGACATGGCACTAGCCGCAACCACCACTACAGATCCCTCTGCCTACCCATTCCATCCCCGTGCGGATGCGGCAGTCGACGCTACGGGCCTATCCGGTAATGCATCTGCCGTTTCTTGGGGCGCCATCTTGGCTGGCGCTGCAGTTGCAGCCGCCGCGTCATTGATACTGCTGTCACTCGGTACCGGCCTGGGCCTGTCGGCCATATCGCCATGGGCACAACGCGGGGTACGCGCAGCCACCTTTGGCGTGTCCAGCATCGTGTGGGTGGTCGTTACCCAGTTGTGCGCCAGCGCGCTGGGCGGCTACCTAGCCGGGCGGTTGCGCACACGCTGGGCTGCGGTGCACACCGATGAGGTGTACTTTCGCGACACCGCGCACGGTCTGCTGTCCTGGGCAGTGGCCACGTTGGTGACGGCAGCTATTCTGTTGGGGGTGGTTTCCAGTGCAGTGGGCGCTGCTACACAAGCTTCGGCCACGCTGGCATCGGGTGCGGCGGTTGCGGGCACCGCTGCAGCTGCCAGCGCGGGCCGGGTCGGGGCAGACGGTACTGGCCCCACGGCCTACTTGGTGGACTCGCTCTTTCGCAAGGAGCCTTCGACGTCCGCCCCTGCGCCGGTTGCCGACAGCGCAGCGTCCGATGCGGTGCGCCTGCCCTTGGCGGAAGTAACGCGCATCTTTGTCAACGCGTCTGGCGCAGCCAGCCTGCCCCCGCAAGATTTGCGTTACCTCGGGCAAATGGTGTCCCAGCGCACGGGTCTGCAGCCAGCAGATGCCGAGCGCCGGGTGGCCGATACCTATGCAGCGCTGCAGACCAGTATGACCAACGCCAAAACCGCCGCTGCAGAGGCTGCGGACAAGGCACGCAAGGCCGGCATACAGGCGTCGCTGTGGCTGTTCATTGCACTGCTGTCAGGCGCTTTCGCTGCGAGCTTCACAGCCACCATAGGAGGACGTGAACGTGATGCGTAAATAGCCTTATCAAGCTTTTAACCACCATTTCTCTACCTCAAACTCACGCCTAAGGAGACTTCCATGCGTTCACTCATCCTATTTCTCGTCGGTGTACCTATTCCCGTGATCATCCTGATTGCGCTGTTCGTTCGCTAAAGCAATCACCAGGGAATTTAATTGGGAGTCCAACGATGCTTCTTCTAAAGCACGGTGGGCTTTCCTGTTATTTCTTGGCGCGAATCTTCATCAACTCAACCTGCGTCTCAATCCAAAGGTTCATGCCGATGTTGGAGCCAATCAGGGCGTAGATTCGGGTGAGCTTGCCGCGCATGCGGGCCAGCTCACCCGGCGATAAATCGCTGATTTGCATGCCCTTGTCCTTGAGCTTTGCCAAGGCTTTGGTGGCCTCTTCACGCGTATCTTGGCGTTCAAATTCGCGGCTCGCCCGGGCTGCTTCAGTAAGTACTTTTTTCTCCACGGTCGACAGTTTGTCCCACCACTTTTTGCTAACAACGACTACCCACGGACTGTATACATGGTTCGTAAGCGTCAGGTACTTTTGCACTTCATAGAACCGGCTCGACAAAATGGTGTTGTACGGATTCTCTTGCCCGTCCACTGTTTTCGACTCCAGCGCAGCGAACAGTTCCGTGAACGGCATGGGGACTGCATTGGCGCCAAGCGTCTGGAAGCTGCTGATGAACACATTGTTTTGCATTACTCGCAATTTGATACCCCCGAGGTCTTCCATGTGGGTGATTGCATGCTTGCTGTTCGTCAGGTTACGAAAGCCGTTTTCCCAGTACACCAGACCCACCAGACCGCGCTCCTGCAACCTGTCCAGCACCTTTTGACCTATCGGGCCGTCCAGCAGGTAGTCAGCTTCTTTGGTGTTGCTCAACAGGAACGGCGTATCCCACAGCGCCATTTCCTTGGTTACCCCGACCAGCGTAGATGTGGAGCCCACCATCATTTCCTGTTCGCCGTCTATCACGGCTTGCTGCATTTGGGTGTCCGAGCCCAACGCGGCTGCGCCAATCGCCTGAACGCGCATCTTGCCGCCTGAGGCTTTTTCTACCTGTTCTGCAAATGCCGCAACCGCGCGGCCTTGATTGCTGTTCTCGTTGAGACCATAGCCAAAGCGGATCAGGCGCGGCTTACCGTCCTGAGCCTGTGCCAAAAGTGGAACACCGATCAGGCTGGCAACGCTAAGGACGATGCAGATGCGATGAAGAAAGTGCATTGAGCGCTCCGCGGGTTCAAGTTAAACAAGTTGCAAGCGACAGTGGGCAAGCCAATCGGTTGGGGCTGCCTCAATGAACTCCTACTTGCGTATCCTCACCAGCTCGGCCTGGGTTTCGTTCCACAAATCCATGCCGATATCGGCACCAATCAGTGCATAGACCTTGGTCAGCTTGTCGCGCATGCGGGCGGATTCTGCGGGGGACAATTCATTGACCTGCATGCCCTTGGCCTTGAGGTCGCCGATGGCCTTGGCGGCTTCTTCGCGGGTGTCCTTGCGCTCAAAGTCGCGGCTGGCCTTGGCGGCATCCATCAGCACCTTTTGCTCGTCCTTGGAGAGCTGGTCCCACCACTTCTTGCTGGCGGTCACGATCCAGGGGCTGTAGACGTGGTTGGTCACC
>JANXVI010000430.1 GCA_025351745.1 Rhodoferax sp. | reverse complement strand
GCGCGCCACACGCTGGAGCACGGCATGGTTTATGCCACCGAACCGCCCTACGCGGTGGTGCAGACGGCGGTGCTTGATATCGCATCGGTACAGCGCTTTATCCGCCTGGCCCGCTACTGGGACCTGGTGGCCAACTCCGGCCGCTTCCGGCAATCGTTGGAGGCCCTATTGCAGGGCGCGTCGGCATTTGAGGCGTTCGCGGCCTGGAGCGACTGGCTGTGGCAGACCACGCACAAGACCCATGGCCTGACGCCCGAGGATCTGGTGGACGCACTCTTTGCCTATCTGACCACACAACGTGGCCTGCCGACGGAAGCGGTTCGCCAGATGCTACTGGCGGACTACCAACGCAGCGGTGCCCATGCCCGCCCGCACTGTCTGCGCGACGTACTGCCACGTCCGCAGGCGCCCCAAATGGGACGCAGCGCCAAGCAGTTGGCGCTGCGCCAGGCACAGCATGGGCGGTCCTGCGCAGTGCCAACGATTACTGCTTTACCGCAATGACCGTTGTCAAACCATTCATGCGCGGACCATGGGCCGAAAGCCTGTGCCAATGGGATGACGGCACCTTTCTCGCGTCTTGACCGTTGCGGGGCAGACCCTCATACTCCCGGCCATGGCTACCTCAACAAGCTACCTAACCGCACCTTTGCGAGATTTGGAGGCCTGGACCCGCTATTTCCGTGACGCGCAAATCCCGGTGCTGGCCAAGACCTCATTGGCACTGGAGGCCCTGCGCGCCGATGAAGACAATGTGGACGCCAGTCGGCTGGGCTCCACCATAGAATGCGACCCACTGATGTCGCTCAAACTGCTGGCCCATGTGGCCAGCAACCGCCGGGCCAATTCTGACAGCGATGCGGTGACCGAAATCGAGAGCATCACCACGTCGCTGGTCATGACTGGCATCACGCCCTTCTTCAACAGCTTCGGCCTGCAACCCACGGTAGAGGACCATTTGCACGACCAAGCCCAGGCCTTGGAGGGCTTGCGCGCCCTGCTGCACCGGGCTGACCGCGCCGCACAGTTTGCGGCAGGGTTTGCGGTGCACCGCAGCGACACCGATGCAGACGTGATCCGGCTGGCAGCCTTTTTGCACGATTTTGCTGAGATGCTGATGTGGTGCCACGCACCCACGCTGCAACTTCGCGTCGCACAGGAGCAGCGCGCAGACCCAACGCTGCGCAGCGCTGCCGTGCAGCACGCTACGCTGAACATCGAGCTGGATGACCTGCGCCAGGCTTTGATGAAGTTGTGGCATCTGCCCGAGCTGCTGGTGCGTATCAGCGATGACCGGCATGCCGACACGGCCATGGTGCGCAATGTGGTGTTGGCTGTGCGCCTGGCACGCCATACTACGCAGGGCTGGGACAACGCCGCCGTTCCTGACGACATTGAAGACCTCGCCAAATTGCTCAACGTGACGCCGCTCGTGGCGTCGGCCTATGCACGCCGGATCGAAAGTGCGGCCTAGGGGGCTGCAGTAGGACCTACTGCACCAACTGCAGGTGGTGCAGAGTGGGCAGGCGCCTTGTCACAAATTCGGCGGCCTGTGTGCGCAACTCGGCCATGTTGTCATGCACCGATTCCATGGGCTTGCCGTCGCGCAGCATGCGCTGGCCCTGCGCCAACAGCGTGTCCCAGGCAAAGCCTGCCAGCACGTCAATGTCGGGAGCATTCAGCGGCGTTTTGCCTTCCTGCATGGCCAGCAGGCACAGCAACTGGATACGGCCCAGCATGACACCACCGCCGCTGACCGGGCTGGCCAGGTAGCCCACATCGGCGTTGTACCGTGCCAAGCCCAGCACGTGCCGGTTCAGCCGCTGGCATTGGGGCTTGGCCTTGTTGATGACCGCCTCGTCTTGCACCACTACCAAGTCGCCCTTGCCGCAGAGCAGCAGAGTCGCTTCTATGAGCTGGCCAAAGTTGATGGGTGCCTTGTGGGTGCCTGCTTGCAGACGCTCCCAAAGCTCGCCAATACTTTGCGATTGCTGGTCAGCCAGCGCCCCCAGGATCGGCTCGTAGACCGAGGGGGTCAGCGCCGCCTCACCCACTATCGACTTGACTTTCATCACAACATCTGCCGGAGGCACCACCAACATCACGCGCAGTGCGCGCAAGCCCCCGTGCTGTGCTACCGTCGCCAGCCGGCGCGGGCCCTTGACCCAGTAGTCGCGGCGGAATTGTTGGTTGACCAAAAAGTCACGTACGGTCTCGCGGAACATGGCGTCGGGCTGCTCTTCTAAAAAGCCCCTTTGCGCCGGCGTGAAATTAAGCGCAGGCAGGTGATCCTGGAAGTGGGCGGAGCAGCCATAGCCCAACTTGGCTGGTGCCAGCCAGCGCGCCACGTTGGCAAAGGACATGGGTTGCCAGTCGCGGTTGAAGTATTCGTGGGCCAGGTAGTTGCGGTTCACGCCCTTCAAGCGCTTGAGTCGCTCATCGACTTGGGGGTTGGCCAGGGCATAGTGGCATTTGGTGTCCATCAGGCGCTCGGCAAAGGCCAGAGACGCGTCGATACGATTGGCGATGCCCTGGCCGGGCACCCCCATCACGTGCGCGTGCTCTGTCAACAGGTCACGCATGGGCGCCATGGCGGCCCAGCCGGGCTGGGTGTTGTAGCTGATGTAGAGCACACCGCCCACGCGCAACTTGCGCCGAACAAAGTCCACCAGCACCGCGCGGTTGGCGTCCGATATCCAGCTCCAGATGCCGTGCACGCCGATGAAGCTGAAGTCAGGCAGATCCGTGCGCTGGCAAAAATCGACAAAGGCTTCATCGAACAGGCGGGTGCCTTGGGCCCCCACACCGCTGGCACCGGCCAGCTCCTGTGCGAAGGCAACCTGTGAGGGGTTGAAGTCGGTCGCATACCAGGGCGTGCCCGAGGCCGCAGCGTGCACGTTGACGCTGAGCCCTTGGCCCATGCCCAGCTCGCAGGACGGGCCCTCGGTCAGCAGATCGGGCGCAGCCCAGCCGGCATTGAGCAGCGCCAGGCGGGTGCGCAGCGGATTGAGTTCGGCGTAGTAGCCAAAGGTGTAGCCGATGTCGGTTACATAGCCCTCGTTCCAGTCAGACATGCTATTTCACCAATTGGTTGAGCTGAATGATGGGCAACAGCACGGCCAGCACGATCAGCATGACAACCAGCCCCATGGCCACGATCAGCAGGGGTTCCAGCAACGTGGCCAGTTGCATGGCGCGGCGTTGCACCTCGGTGCTGAGCTGCTTGGCCGCCCGCTCCAGCATCACCGGCAATTGCCCCGTTTGTTCGCCCAAGCGGGCAAACATGCCCAACAGGCCGGGGAAGCGCTTCTTCTGCGCCAGCGCGGATGCCAGCGGCGCGCCTTCACGCACCAGCACCAGGGCATCCAGCGCGTCGGTGCGCATCGCGCGGTTGGACAGCGTCTCTGCTGCCGCCTGCAAGGCTTTCAGAATGGGCACCCCGGCGGCGGCCAGCATGGACAGCGTGCCGGCAAAGCGTGCCGCGTTGTAGCCACGGCTCAATTTACCCAAAATAGGTAAGTTGAGCCACGCAGCGTCGAATTTTTCACGAAATGTGGCGCTAGCCCACACCAAACGGGCGCATCCTGCTATCAAAATAAGAGCAACCAACATCAGCCAACCCTGGTTGCGCACAAAATTGCCGATGCCCAGCATGATCACCGTCAATAGCGGCAACGCGCGTTTGCTGCCTGCAAACACCTCGGCCACCTGTGGGACTACATAGCCCAACAAGAACATGACGATGGTGATGGCCACCAGCGTCACGATCGCGGGGTACAACGCCGCGCCAATCAGTTGGGATTTCAACGCCTGCCCTTGCTCCAGGTCGTCGGCCAGCCGCTCCAGCACCAAGCCTAGATTACCGCTGTGTTCGCCCGCGCCGACCACGGCGCAGTAAGTAGGCGCAAATTCGCGCGGGTGCTGGGCCAGCGCGGTGGCAAATGCAGTGCCGCCATTCACCTCGGCCCGGATGGCGGCCACCAAGTGACGTTGGCGTTCGTCGTCTGCCTCTTCTGACAGCGCAGTCAGCGCCCGCTCCAGCGGCAGGCCGGAAGACACCAGCCCGGCGATCTGCCGCGTCCAGATCGCCAGTGCGTTGGCGTTGAATACGCGAGAAGACCACAGTGTGGTGCCTTGGCGGCTGGTGTTGTCGGCGCCTGTTCCCTGCGCGCCCGGCCCCACCGGCTCCACTACTAACGGAACCAGCAACTGCGCGCGCAACAAGCCGCGCGCGGCCTTGGCAGTGTCGGCTTCAATCACACCCTTGCGGGCGCTGCCGTTGGCATCGAGGGCTTCAAAGGAATAGGCGGGCATGGCGTGATGTTAGCGGTGAAACGGACGCAGCTACGCTGGGTCCCCGGACGCCTGCTCACGCGCTCCTTCCCCCGTGAAAACCCGCATACCAATAGAGTGCGTCATCCGGGTTAACGTGCATGACAAACAAAATCACGCGTTTTAAGATCGCGAAAAATGCACGATCGTGCTTTTTTGATTCAGACCCGCTGACACAAACATCGGGTACCGGGTCAGCCAGCGACAGCGCCCCCACCCCAGAGGTCGCACTGCCTTTTCAGACGAATTCCTTTCAACCTTTTGGGCCACCGGCCCTACTGGAGCGTATTTTGAAAAAGACCTTGATGACCTGGTTGGGTGCCTGTTTGATGGCCCTATCCCTGCTGCCCGCTTCTGCTTCTGCAGGCTACACCCAGACCAAATACCCCATCGTGCTGGTGCACGGGCTGTTTGGCTTTGACAATATCGGCCCGGTGGAATACTGGTACGGCATCCCCTCCGCACTGCGGGCCGACGGTGCCAAGGTCTATGTGACCCAGGTGTCTGCGGCCAACAGTACAGAGGTGCGCGGCGAACAGCTGCTGACCCAGGTCAAGCAGATTCTGGCCGCCACCGGCGCAGCCAAAGTCAACCTGATTGGCCACAGCCATGGCGGGCCAACCATCCGCTACGTGGCATCGGTGCGTCCGGACCTGATCGCATCGGCCACGTCGGTGGGCGGTGTCAACAAGGGCTCGGCCGTGGCGGATGTACTGCTCAAAGTGGCGCCTCCCGGGTCGCTGTCCAATTCGGTGGTCGTCTCTATCACCAACGGCCTGGCGACCATCATCAACTTCTTGTCAGGCGGCAGCGGCCTTAGCCAAAATGCATTGGCCGCTGCGCAGTCGCTGAGTACCGCGGGTTCCAACAAATTCAACCTGGCCCATCCGGAAGGTTTACCAACGTCGAGTTGCGGCGAAGGTGCTTACGCAGCCCGCGGGGTGTCCTACTTCTCGTGGAGCGGTGCCAAGGCTTACACCAATATCTTTGACCCTATTGACCCCGCGTTGGCACTGACATCGCTGGCCTTTGGCGGTGCCAAGAACGACGGCTTAGTGGCAAGTTGCTCGTCCCATTTGGGCCGGGTCATTCGTGACGACTATGCGATGAACCACCTTGACGAAGTGAACCAGACCGTGGGGTTGACCAATTTGTTCGAGACCAACCCGGTGACGATATACCGCCAGCACGCCAACCGCCTGCAAGGCCTGGGCCTGTAGTCAGAAGGCAATCATGCACCTGAGCCGCTCCAACCGGGTGGCGTTTGGCTTGCTAGGTGTGGCACTGTTGGGCGGCGGTATGCTGCTCTGGTGGTGGCAGACGGCTGAGCCTGCGGCGCTGCCCGCCACGGCGGCAGTGGGTCCGGTCAGCCGCGCATCGCCCTTTGTGCGCTCCATGCAAGACACGTTGCCCGATGGCGATCTGCGAACCGTGTCGGCGGGCTCCGCCGCGGGGGCGAGCGGCACGCTGCCTTATGGCGAACTGAAACGCCTGTTTGACTACTACCTCAGCGCGGTGGGCGAGCAAAGCATTGAAACCATTACTTTGCAAATCCGCGGCGAACTGGACCGCCGTCTGCCACCCGCGCAGACGCAGCAGGCACAGCGCCTGTTAGGCCTCTACATCGCATTCAAACGCGAACTGGTTCGGGTCGAAAGCCAGCCGCAATTGGCGGGCAATGGATTGCAAGCCATACGGGGCCGCTTTCTGGCCATGCAAGACATGCGGGCGCGCTATTTCAGCAACGAAGAAACCCAGGGCATGTTCGGTTTTGAAGACGCCTACGACATGGACGCCATCGCCCGGCTGGAAACCAGCCAGAACCCCGCGCTCACCGCCGACCAAAAGAAGCAGCAACTGGCCGCGCTGGATGCTGCGCTTCCAGAACAGTTACGCAAGGAGCGTGAGGCCACGAGCGTCGTGGTGCGTTTGGAGCAACAGGCCCAGGAACTGCGCGCCAAGGGCGGTAGCGAGGACGATATATACCGCATGCGTGCCAAAGAGCTGGACCCGCAGGCCGCTTCACGATTGGCCGAGGTTGACCGCGAAGAGGCGGCATGGAAAAGCCGCATTGCCCGCTACCTGGAGGAGCGCAGCAAGCTGTTGCAGTCGCAGGCCAACGCCAGTGCGTCTGAGCGCGAGGCCAGTCTGGCGCAGCTGCAGCAAAAGGCCTTCACCGACGCGGAGCGGCCACGTTTGCGTGCCTACGAATGAGCCTGCGTGAGACGTTTGACATGCGGTTTCCTCTGAAACCGATGGTGTTCCGCATGCCATGGAACCCAAGTAAAAGTAGGTGCCAAAACACCAGATATTTACGGCGGAGCGTGAGGGTAACGGTTTTGCCGTAGGGCCGCCCCAAGGAAAAATGCACCCCCTCGGGGGGCAGCGACCTGCGCAGCAGCGGAGCGTGGGAGCAGGTTTAATCCCGCGTTACCCGCACCAGCTCCTCGCGCGAGGTGATGCCCATCTGCACCAGGCGTTCACCGTCTTCACGCATCAGAGCCATGCCGCCGGCCATGGCGGCGGCGCGTATGTCGGCCTCGGAGGCCTGGTGGTGGATTTGCGCGCGGATGGGATCGTCGGTCACCAGCAACTCGAAAACGCCAGTACGCCCCAGATAGCCGGTCTGGCCGCATTCGCCGCAGCCCTTGCCGTGGCAGGTGGTGCACAGCTTGCGCAACAGGCGTTGTGCGAGTACGCCCAGCAACGACGAACTGAGCAGGAAAGGCTCAATGCCCATGTCGGTCAGCCGTGTCACGGCACTGGCTGCATCATTCGTGTGCAACGTGGCCAACACCAAGTGGCCGGTCAGCGACGCCTGGATGGCGATTTGTGCCGTCTCAAAGTCGCGAATCTCACCAATCATGATCACATCGGGGTCCTGGCGCAGGATCGCGCGCAGTGCCTTGGCAAAGTCCAGGTCGATCTTGGCATTGACCTGGGTTTGGCCGACGCCCGCCAGTTCGTACTCGATGGGGTCTTCCACCGTCATGATGTTTTGGCGGCGGGTGTCGAGCTTTTGCAGCGCGGCGTATAGCGTCGTCGTCTTGCCGGAGCCGGTAGGCCCGGTGACCAAAATGATGCCGTGGGGCTGGGCCACCAGGTGCTCAAAGCGGGCCAGCACATCGCCCTGCATGCCGACCGATTCCAGGCTCAACTTGCCGCCGCTCTTGTCCAACAAACGCAACACAGCGCGCTCGCCATGGGCACTGGGCAGCGTGCTGACGCGCACATCGACGCCACGGGTGCCGATGCGCAGGGATATGCGTCCATCTTGCGGCAGGCGCTTTTCGGCGATGTCGAGGTCGGCCATGATCTTCAGGCGCGAGATCAATGCGGCATGCAACGCACGGTTCGGCTGCACCACGTCGCGCAACGAGCCGTCGACGCGGAAGCGCACGCTACTGTGGCGCTCGTAGGGTTCGATGTGGATGTCGCTGGCACCGTCGCGCGCGGCCTGAGTCAAGAGCGCATTGAGCATGCGGATGATGGGCGCGTCGTCAGATGTTTCCAGCAAGTCTTCAATTGCCGGCAAGGCCTGCATCATGCGCGACAGGTCCACATCGGCTTCGACTTCGCTGATGACGGTGGCGGCGCTGGATTCACTTTGCGCGTACGCTGCGCTGATGCGCTGGCGCAACAACTCGGCGGCTTCAGTCTCGACCTGGGCTACGCCAAACTTGCGCATGACCTCGGCAACGGAGCTTTGCGCGGCGTCGCTGGCCAGGTCGTGCAGCCACAGCGTCAACGCGCCGTCTTGATCCTCCAGCAACAACTGGTAGCTGCGCGCAAATGCGTAGGGCAGCGGGTATTGCACGGCGTGGCCCATGCTCAAGGCCTGGCCTCGGGCACTACGCGTGCAGGTGCGGGTACGGGGGCCGGGGGCAGCATGGGCGCCGCATTGACAGGTACGCTGGTGCTGGGAGCAGGCTGTATTTGCTCTTGGGTGTTGCGCATCAGTTCGTAGCGGTCCAGCGACAGAGCGTCGGTGGCGGCTGCATCGCGTACCACCACGGGTCGCAGAAACACCATCAAATTGGTTTTGGTGCGTTTTCGAGATTCGCTCTTGAACAGGTTGCCCACCACCGGCAGGTCACCCAGCAGGGGGATCTTTTCCTGGTTGCTGGCGTACTCGTCTTGGAGCAAGCCGCCGAGCACGACGATGGAGCCATCGTTGACCAGAATAGTCGACTCGATGGAGCGCTTGTTGGTGGTCGGGCCGTTCGTGTCTTTCCGTGTGCTGGCCTGGATGGTCGATACCTCTTGGTAGATGGTCAGCTTGACGGTGCCGTTCTCACTTATTTGGGGCTTGACCTTCAGTGTGATGCCCACGTCCTTGCGTTCGACGGTCTGGAAAGGGTTGACCGACCCCGAGTTACCCCCGGCACCGGTATTGGTGAATTGGCCGGTCACAAAGGGCACATTTTGCGCGATGATGATCTTGGCTTCTTCGTTGTCCAGCGTGAGTAAATTCGGCGTGGACAAAATATTGCCATCGCCATTGGCCTGCAGGTAGCGGGCCAGAAAGCCCAGCGCGTAGACGCCATTGACCTTGTTGGCAATGGCGAGGTTGCCACCCGTGGCAAGGGTCGTGCCCCCGCCGAGCGCACTGGTGGCAAGACTGATGATGTTGGTGCCAGCACCGCTGATCGCACTGAAGTTGGTGCCCAGAATGCCGACGGTACTGTCACCATTTTGTCCCAGCGGGCCCTGCCACTGGATGCCGAACTCAGCCGCCTTGTCGGCGTTCACCTCGGCGATCAAACTTTCTACATAAACCTGGGCGCGGCGTGCGTCGAGCTTGTCGATGACGGCACGCAACTGGCGGTACTGCGGCTCGGGAGCGGTGATGATCAGCGAGTTGGTAGACGCATCGGCCTGGATTTGCCCGCCGGTGGACGACTGGCTGGTGGCCGTGCTGCCGCTGCCACCGACTGCCGCCGCGCCGCCGGGGGGTGTGATTGACGGGGTGCTGCCTGAACTGGGGCTGCGGGCCTCGCCCGACATGGCGGCGCGCAAGGTGGCGGCCAGCTTGGTGGCTTCGGCGTTCTTCAAATAGACCACATAGATGTTGCCTGTGGCGCTTTGCGTGCCGGGCTGGTCCAGCTTGTCGATCAGTGACTTGGCAAGTGACATGCGTGCCGGGTTGGCCGCGCGCAGGATCAAGGTGTTGGAGCGCGGCTCGGCAATCAACGTGGTCTTGAAGGTGCCGTCAGCCAGGCCACCGGGCGCGGCCGCCACACCGCCTCCGGATTCCAGCAGGCGCAGCACCAGCGGCGCCAGGTCCGCTGCAATGGCGTGTTTGAGGCTGATGACCTCTACGTCGGTGGCGTTGGACACGTCCATCGCGGCAATGATCTGGGCCATGCGGCGCAGGTTGTCGCCATAGTCGGTGATGACCAGCGAGTTATTGCCCGGGTTGACGTTGATCGTGTTGTTGGGGCTGATCAGCGGCCGCAGGATCGGCAGCAGGTTGTTGGCATTCTCGAAATTGAGTTTGAAGATCTGCGTGCTGATCTGGTTGCCGGACACCAGTTTGCTGTCGAATACGGCGCCGCCCTGCAGCTTGGCATCGGCCTCTGGCACGATCTTGTCTAGGCCCGCCGCGTCCACCACCGTGAAGCCCTGCAAACGCAGCATGGCCAGGAATTGGGCATAGGCCACGGCGGGCGTCACCGGTTTGTCGGTGGTTAGCGTGATCGTGCCCTTGACGCGGGGGTCTACCACCACGTTGCGCCCGGTTAGCGTGGCCATGGTGCGGGCCACGGCGTCGATCTCGGCGTTGGTGAAGTTCAACGTGATCGGGTCGCCGCGCCGTGCCTGGGCTGCCGCGGGGGTGGTCTGGGCCGAAGTGCTAGAAGAAAAAAGGCTGCTAGCCCCCGCCAATATTGCATAAGCAGCTATTGAAATAATAGCGCTTTGCTTGCGTGTGAAGGTCAGGGTGTTCATGTGCTGGGGTCTCACTTTAGCCCACGGTGATGATGGAGCGCGCGCCATCGCGTCGCCCAAGAATGTTCAGAAGATTGGACAGCGCCTCGACCCGGTCGGGCGCTGCGCTGGCCACGCCATGGAAGCGCAGCCGTCGGCCCACCCATTGGCCTTGGCCGTTGAGTTGCAGGGCGCCTTCCAGTGTGGTCAGCTCCAGGCTGGGCGATGGTCCGCCCACCAGCGTGAAGCGGTAGCTGCCCATGGGCGACAGCGTCGACAACCGCGAAGAGATGTTCAGCGCATCCAGTTGCAGACGCCCGGCATGACTGAGCCCGGCGGGGCCAACCTCGACAACGAAACCCTGCGTGCTGGTGCTGAGCTGGCCCTGGGCCTGCACCGTGTTCCATGGCGTGCCCAGACCGACCAGCAGGCTGGCCGGCCATTGCGACTGGCCATCTTGCAGGACCAGGCGCACGCCCTTGAAACCCACCGGCATGGCGTGAAGCTGCAGAGGCTGCGGCGTGCAGCAATCTGCAGTGATCTGTATGTCCAGACCGGTCCATGTCGGGCGTATATGCCAAGCAACCGGGCCCGGCAGGGCGACGGCGTTGGTGCTGCCCTGCCCGCCGGACAGCACGAGTTGCGATGAACCCGCCCAGACGCTGCCCTGTGCACTGACCAATTGAACTTGCTGGCCGCTGGCTTGGCTCAAGGCTGCTGCCAGCCAACGCGCCGGTGCGAAAACTGTCGTCGCAACCATGCCGCCCAGCAACGCGCCCGCAACGGCCCAGCGCCAAGGGGGCGAGGCCTGGTGTGGCAAACCGGGTGCGCGCATGGTGGCCATCGTCAGCGTTGTGGCAGGCTCATGACCAGCGTGCCGTTCCAGGTCGGCCCTGCTGGTGTAGAGCCTGTGCCTCGGGTCAGGCGCGCTTCCAGCGGCACCGAGCGTGCATTCAGGCGTACCTGGGCCAGCCACTGGGCCAGTGCATCGGCATTGGCCGACTGCAGGGTCACGTTGGCGCGATCGGCAACAACATTTACCTGGGCGGTGGCCGCCAGGGTTTGTGTGGTGGCAGTGTTGAGCGCGCGCAACGCCTCGTCATAGGCCAGTGGCGCCTGCCTCTGCAGGGCGCTGGCTTGGTTTTGTAGCGACTGCATGTGCTGCAACTGTGCGTCCAGCGAATTGGCTTGGGCCCCTGATGTGCGCAGGGTTTGTAGCGACGGCGACAGCACCATCAGCCACAGCAGGGCCAGCACGATCAGCGCCAGGGCAGAGGCCAGGAAGGCCCTTTCGCGCGAAGCCAGTTGGCGCCAGCGGGCTTGCAGCGAGCCAAAAGGCGTGGCGTTGGAAGATGGGCTCACGGCCGACGCTCCTGTTGTTTCAAAACGAGCCGGTCACCGTCTTGCACGGCGCTGTAACCCTGGGCTTGCAGGCGGGTGATGGCCGCAGCACGTGTGGGCACGGAAGGGTCGACGAGCTTCAGACGCAATTCACCTGCTATAAATTCAATAGCGGTAGGTGTAGCAAGCTCGGGGGCTAGCGTCTGAAAAGTCCCTAGCATGGTCTCCAGATCGCCGCTGGCTGCGGCGCCGCTTTGGCGTTGCAAGTCGGCCAGCGCACGCGCCATTTGCAAGGGCGCGTCCACCACCACGCGCACGTCTGGGAAGGTCATGGTCAGTGTCTCGCGCACGGCCGTGCGTTTGCCTGCCAGTGCGGTCTGCTCTTTGTAGGCCCAAACTTGCAGGCCGACCAGATTGGCCAGCAGGATGGCAACGAACGCCCAACGCGCTGGTTTCCAGCGGGGCGACCCCAGCAGCTCTTGAGTTAGCAGCGTCAATTGTTTGCGCGTACGGGTGCCGCGGGTTCGCAGCAGGTCGAACTGCGCCAAATCCCACGTCGACTGGGCGGCCGCAATGGCGCGCTGGGCGGCGGTTTGCAGACTGACGCGGCCGGGAAAATATTGTTCAGCCAAGGCTGCGACGGCTGGCTCAGCCAGCACCGGCGATGTGTCGGCGCTGTGGGTGACCAAGGCGATGCTGTTGTGCGCAAACGGAAGAACCACTACGCCGTGCTGGCCACTGCAGACCAGTTGTGCATGTTCCGCGGTGCCGATGGCACTCAGGCTGACGGAATCGGGTGTTGCATCGACCGGTGGTGCCAGTTCGGGCACGATGCGCGCAACCGGGCGCCCGGTTTGCTCCAGCGCCGCCAGCCACGCGTGCAGCCAGGCGCGGTTGCAAGCGGCTACCCAGTTGGGCGCGTCCAGGCGGGCCTGGGGCTGGATCGCGAAATGCAGTTGGGCAGGCTCGTCGAGCAGGCGCTCTTCGAGCAGGCCGTCGAGCACGGCGCGCAGGCGCGGCGCATTGGCCTCCTGGAAGAAGCCGCGCTCCAGCACTCCCTTGGGAAAATCCACGCGGTGCCACGACAGCTGGGTCGCGGGCACGACCACCACCACTTCGGAATCAGGCGTTTGCGGCAGCAGGTTCAGCGGTGCGTCCGTATGGCGTGTGACGGTATTGCCGTCGTCGCTCCAAACGGTGCTGCACGGCGTGGACGCCGTGGGCATAGAGGGAGGGAGTGTGACGATCAGCGAAGACATGCAGGTTTTTGGAGCTGCTTCATTGTAGGGGGCTGGTCTGCAGGCCCGACGAGCCCCGGTCGCGCCAAAGCGTCTTCACATTGATGCCATCACGCTGCACCAATGAGTGCTCTTCCACCACCGTCTGGTCCAGGCGCAAGCGGCCCAGCACTTCAAAGAATCGCGAATTCACGCTGTGCTGGGTTTCGTTCAAATCCGCAGCTGCGTCGGGGATTACCTTGCCGGCATCGCTGATCGCGCGGAAGTGGGCGAACTGGCGGGTAGTGACCAAGCGTTCGGCCTGGGCCATGTCCAGCCCAGGGATGGTGGCGAACAGTACGTGAGCGCTGGCCGTGTTCAAGTTGACCGGGGTGCGCATCGGCAACACCGTGATGAAGGGGCGCAAAATTGCGAGGCTGCGCGGGGACAGCCCCAGCCAAACCAGTTGCCCGACGCGTTGCGGCATCAGCGGGGCCAAGCGGGAAGAGCCGTTGTCGGGGCTGGTGTCCTGCGCAAAACGCAGGTTTTCTACCAGCGTTGCAAGCTCGTTTCGGGGCAGGCCCAGTTTTTCAAACAATTTGGCAAAGGCGCGCACAGCGGGTTCGGAGGGTTTGCTGTTCTCCACCAGATTGAGGACGTTCAGGCGTCCTTGCAGGTCGGTGATATAGCCGGACAAAAAGGCCTGCGAGGCTGCGTCAGTGGTATTTACTGCCACGCCTTTTTCTGCGGCCAGAAAGGTGGACAGGCGGGCTTCTTCCAGTGGCACGGCCCAGGGCTCACCCAGGTGGTCAGCGCCGCCGGATCGCGCGTCTTCGCGCAGGATCAGGCGCGCCCAATCCAGCGCCCCGGTCAGCACCCACAGCGACTGCACGCGGGCGCGTTCGGCCGTCTCGACCTCGACGCTGCGCCATTGCTGCCACAGTGCGCCAGCAGCCATGCTGGCTACCAGGGCCACCGTCAGCATGGCGGTCAGCAGGGCCGCACCGGCCTGGCGGGAGGTCATGATTTGCCGCCGCCCATGGTGAGGCGAGCCCAGTCACGGGTCAGCGTACCCGCAAAGGCGTCATTGGGCGGCAGCGTCAGCACGAGGCGCACGCCATCGGGCAGCACGGCTTCGGCGGGTGCAGCCGTTGCAGCGGCGGACGCTGCAGGTAAAGGCAGTGGTGGGGGAGCGGTAGCAGCGCTGTCGCTGGACAGGGGGTTGGTCCAGGCATCGGCGCGGAAGTAAAACACTTTCCACTGGTCGAGTGCCGCGACGCGCACCTCTAGTTTTTTGTCTTCTTCACTGGCGTTTTGCGCCCACTGGGCGGCGCGCGCCCACATGGTCTTCAGCTCGCCACGGGTTTGTACGGGGGGCGACTGCCAGCGCAGCCATTGGCCCGCCCCGTCGATCTCGCGCCGGGTCCAGGCTACGACCAATAAACCATCGCCAACAGCTGCCGTGCTACGGCGTGTCACGCGCAGGGCGCGGCCATCCCAATCGAGAGCAGGGGTGTTGGGCAACTGCACCAGGGCGTCCAGATCGGCCGCCCATTGTGACAAACCGGCCTGCAGCGTGAGCACGGTGTCCGCCCGCTGTTGCAACTGCGTTTGCGCGCGCGACATTCCGTCCAGCCCGCGCCAGCTCAAACCGGCCATCAGTGCCAGGATGCCGATGGCGACGAGCAACTCAATCAGCGTGAAACCTCGAAGCCGCGCGGAGGGCAGCGCAGTACGCGCAGCGACAAGTGTGGGGGCCATCGAAATCCGCGCCGGGCCGTTCCAAGCGGATTTAGCCCCCTGGGGGGGCAGCGCAGTACGCGCAGCGACAAGCGTGGGGGCCATCAATACCGCCCCACCACGGTGGACAGCGTCAGCAAGGGCACTTCACGTTCCGCCACATGGGCTTCAACCCGCAGAAAATTCGGGTTGGGCGTAGGCCGCACCGATAGCGTCACGGCAAGGTTGTGCCCCGCCTGATCGCAGGCGGTGGTATTGTCCCCCACGGCGGGCATTTGCTTGGACAAGCGTACCGCCACCAATGTGTTTTCAGCGCACAGTTGCGCCAACAGCAGGTCCGATTGGCGCTCAGCATTGAGGGTCAGCGCACCGGTGGAACGCACACCGGCCGCCAGTGCGATGGCCACGATGCCCAGCGCAACCAAGACTTCAACCAATGAGAAACCGCAGGTCGATAAACGCCGTCGTGTGCGTCGTTTCATGGTGTGTTCTGGGTCGCGTCGGCATCGGCCGCCACTTTGAAGGGCCTTACGCCGTCGGTAGTAATGCTAAGGCTGCGCGCGGGTTGGGACAGCGATGCCAGCCGTATACGCTGCGGTCCAATGATGGGTTCAGGGCCCAGCACCACAGCCAAGTTGCCGATCGTCACGACGTCGGTGCCCAGCCAGGGGATGGGCATGGCCGTACTGGGCAAGCCCTCGAACACAAAACCGTTGGGCGTGTTGCGCCAAATCACGGCGCGGGCAGTCATACGCGACTGGGCACGGGCCGACTCCAGCATGGCGGCAAGCCGTTGCGCGTCGCGCTCCAATTGGGATTGCACACCGTCGCGCATCGACAAACTTACGCCGGCGGTTGCCAGGGCCATGATGGCCACCACGACTAGCAGCTCCAGCAGCGTGAAGCCTTTTGCTCGTCCAGGCTCGGCGGCAGGCCTCGGGGTCACAACCCCGCTAATCCCAGCTACCGACGTCCGCATTTTTGCCCTCGCCGCCCGCTTGACCGTCTGCGCCGAAGGAGAGCACATCTACCTCAGCCCTTACACCAGGGTTCAGGTACTGGTAGGGGCGGCCCCAGGGGTCGTTAGGGAGCTTGTCCAGGTAGTGCTTCCAGTTGGTGGGGACAGGGCCTTCGGTGGGTTTTGTCAGGAGCGCCGACAGGCCCTGGGCGGCGGTGGGGTAGCGCTGGTTGTCGAGCTTGTAGAGCTTGAGGGCCTGCATCAAGTTATTCACGTCTGTCTTGGCGGCGGTGGCGCGCGCATCTTCGGCCCGGTCCAGCACGTTGGGTACGATGAGTGCGGCCAGAACGCCGATGATCACCAATACAACCATCAGTTCGATGAGGGTGAAACCTGCGGGCCGGTTGCGCCTGCGGGTAGCGCGCGCGAATGGTTTGGGTGTGTTGGCTTGTTGGGTCATGGTCGGCTCCATCATAATCGTGCTATGCAAACAAACGCTTTCCAGATGTGGGGGATTCGGCTGGCAACCTTGATGCTGGCTGCGTTGGCGGCGCTTAGCGCCACGTATTGGGCGCTCAAGAGTACCCACGCCAACAGTGTACCGGCCGCCGCTGCGGCGTCCGGTCTTTCTTCTTTGGATCCCCAGGCATTGGCCCGGGCTCTTGGCGGCGGGGGCGCGGTTGCGCCCGCTGGCGTGGCAGTTACGCCGAGCACATCTTACGTGCTGGTAGGTGTACTGGCCGACAAGCTGCATGGGGGCGCGGCGCTGATCGCCACTGATGGCAAGGCTGCCAAACCCTACCGGGTGGGCGCTACGGTGGACACCAACCTGGTGTTGCAATCTGTCGTGGGGCGGCGTGCGGTGTTGG
>JANXVI010000318.1 GCA_025351745.1 Rhodoferax sp. | reverse complement strand
TGCGCCGGGTCGCTGTAGTTGCCATGGATATCGCCGGACAGTGCGATTTGCGGCCGGACCTCATCGCGGTATTTGGCAATCCACGCCAAGGCGCGTTCACCAATCGGAATCATCCGGTCTTTCTTACCCTTGCCCTGGCGGACCATCACCGTGCCGCGCTCGTAATCAAAGTCAAACTGCTGCAAGTTGACCAACTCGCTGCGCCGCATGCCGGTGCTGTACAGGGTCTCCAGCATGGCGCGGTCACGCAAGCCCGCCTGTGTGGCGGTGTTGGGCATGTTCATCACCCGGTCAGCTTCCTGCGCGGTCAGGATGTGCCGGGGCAAGCGTTGTTCCATGCGGGGCAGGTCCAGATCAGCGGCCGGGTTGTACAACAGCCGATTGTTCTTGGTGAGCCATTTGAACCAGGCGCGTATGGGCACGATGCGCGTGCTCTGGCTGCGGTTGGATAAGGGCTGGCCGTCCTTCTTGCGGTGCAGAAACAAATGGCGCTGGTAGCGCTCCAGAATCGGGCGGGTGATTTCCGTCGGTCGAGTGAGTCCGCGCTCATCGCACCAACGGATGAAGTAGCTCAGGTACAGCTCGCGATTGGCCACCGTGTTGGTGCTGTAGTTCTTCTCCAGCATCCATTGCAGGAAGGGCTGCATCTGGTGGTACAGGCTGGCCGGGTCGTTGGCGGGGCCTATGACTGGGCTCGGCTTGGGTTTGCGGCCTTTTTTGCGATCGGTGGCTGGCATGGCGGGCCTCTCACTGAACAACAGCGGCTAAGGAAGAGGCTTTGCCGTTTTTAACAACACGTGCGTTCTTGGGGGTCTGCGGCACATCCGGCTGTGCTTCACTCGCAAACACCGCGTTTTTCTGGGTCCAACTTGGCCCCAACTTGGGGGCAACTTCGGGCCAACCTGGGGGCAACTTGCTCTTGATTGGGTCCAACTTGCGTTCATCGTTGTTGACGTTTTGACCCAGTTCGGCAGGGTCCAGCAGGCCCATCATGTGGGCCTGGTCGTCGTTTTTGCCGTCGTACAGGAGTTCATATTGCAGGTAGTGGCCGCGTGTGCCGCCATGCGTGAGCAGGTATTCCATTTCCGTCAAACGGGTGCAATGCACCTTCAACTGGTTGCCGCTCCAGCGCGTGGCCTCGCGCACGTCGCGCCGGGTGAAGCGCACCTCACGCGCTGGCACGCCTTGGGTGTCGGCCCGGGCCTGCACCATGCCGTGAATCAGGCGCAACAGCGTGCGCGTCTGTGGCGGCAACTCATCCAGCGTGCGCCCCAGAATCTCGTGCGCCAGTTGGTTGGCCAGCGCAATATCGTCCTGCGTGACTTCGATGTACTCCAGTCGCTGGCCGCGATGTTCGATGCTACGCAGTGGTTTCTGAAACTGGTGCAGCAAGGCAATGGCGCGTATCAGCGTCAGGTATTTCATGTGGTCACGGCGCATGCGGGTCTTGTCATCCAGGAAGGTCAGGCGGTTGGCATAGGGGTTGACCACATGCACGGCCTTTAACAGGCGCTGCGCGTTCTGGTGCAGGGCCATGATGGCGTGGCGGTCGCTGTCCATCATCAAGCCCTCCAGCGTCTGTTTGGCGCGTTGGCGCGCATGGATGGCTTGGGTCTGCTCGCGGCTTTCATTGACGGTGAGCACCAGGCAGCGGTTCAACAGTTCCTCGTCCACGTCGATGGCCGTGGTGGTGAGCATCAGCATGACCGGGCCTTGCACCTTGTATTGCTTGGTGACCAGGTTGCCGGTGGTCTCGTCCTTGCCGGTGCTGGCGATGGTGAGTTCGCCATCGGACTGCAAAAGCTTCAAGGCATAGGCGGCCTGGCGCACGCCTTCTTCTTCGGCAATGGCTAATATTTTGTGGGACAGGCTGGTCTCACCCAGGTAGAACAGGCTCTGGCCGGTCATGGCGCTGTACTGGACGCGTTCCTCTTCGGGCATGAGGTTGAGCACCGCATCCATCAGGGAGCTTTTTACCGGCGGCGCTGCTGGACTGGATCAGCACGGCCAGCGGCGCATCGAGCTTGCGGCTGACGGCGGCCAAGTAGCCGGCCAGCAGGTTGCTGGATTCACCGACGATGCCGCAGCGCTCCATGTCGTCAACCAGTCGGCGCGTGAGCGCGGGTGACTGCAACAGCGACAAGACGGCTTGGGTGTCGGCCTCGCTCAGGACGGGCGCGGGGTTCTTTGGAGCGAGCGCGGCTTCAATGGCGGCATCTTGCAAGGCTTCGAGCCTGAGCAGGATTTGGCCTATGTCGCGCTTGATGCTGTCATCAACCACCCCCAACTCGGTGGCGGCGGCCTTGGTGTAGGCCGCGCGCTGCTTGGCGCTGTACACGTCCAACGTATCGACGTAGTAGGCCGCATCGGCTGCGTCGGTGGCGTCCGTGCGTACCTGGGCATTCACACGCATTTGCTCGGGTGCGAGGTTCTTCTGCCAACCACGTATGCGCCAATGCCGGTCGCCCAGCGTGAGCAGCAATTCGCCTTTGCTGTTGGTTGATTCCGGTTCCGGCTGCGCTACGGCGGATGCGTGCGCCGCGCCGGGGATAGCAGGTAATTCGGCTGGCGATGCGCTGGGTGGTTGCGGCGCAGATACGGGTACGGATACAGATACGGGGATAGCGGCTAAGGAAGAAGTCGGTTCCGGTGGCGTGGCTGGCCGCGACGTGGAAGGCCTTTTTTCTTTAGCTGCGGCTGTCTTTGCGATTGCCGCGACTGGTGCAAGGGGCGCATGCTCGATCACGCTCACGCCGGGGCGGCTTCCCTTGCCCTCCCACTGGGCTTGTTGCAACAACAGGCCCAAACTCTTGGCCGCTGGGGTCACCTGTCTAGCGTAGTCGTTGACGTCCATGCCCTTGGGGAACAGCACACGAAAGACCTCAATGCCTCCCTCCAGCAATTCGGGCGTGAGCTTGTCGGCGGCGGCATTGCCCGCATCATCGCGGTCATAGGCAATCAGCACACGGCGCGTGCCGTGGTGCTTCAAGGCTTGCCAGTGGTCTTGCGTGAAGTTGTTCACGCCCAGCGTGGCCGTGACGTTGCGGTAACCCGCGCACCAGAAGGTCATGGCATCGATCAGGGCTTCGCACAGGATGATTTCTTTGCTGGCCACCAAGGCCGCTTCGTTCCACACGCCACGGATGGGGCGCGACAGGTTCATGTGGGGCGATTGGCCCGGCAACAGCTTGTTCTTGGCCACGGTGCGCCGTCCGTAGAGTTGCAACACCTGGCCCGCGTGCTCAGGTGTCGCACCGTCTGCCAAGCCCACCACCGGCACCACCAGGCAGCCGTTCAAGTGTTCATGGCCGCTGTCGCGCAAGATGCCCAGGGCCTGCAACTGGCCGCGCATGGCGCGCCCGGCCTGGGTGTGTCCGGGTGGCAAGCGGTAGGCCAGACTTTTATTGGCGTAGCCCAACTGGAAGTGCTCCACCAGCTCGGGGTGCGTCAGGCCACGGCTCTGCAGATAGCCCAGCGCATCGGGGGAATTCTTGAGGTTGGTGCAATAGCTGTCCACCACCTGGGCCAAGAGCAATTGCGCATCCGCCTCATCCACCTCCAGCTTGGCGATCAGGGGAGGAAGGTGGCGCATCTGGCTACGGGCCACGCCCAGGCGCTCGCCCTCCAGCGGTGCGCCGGTCTGCAAGATTTGCACGGCATGCGGCAAGGATACGCCCTGCGTCTTCATCACCCAATCGAGCACGCTGCCCGCCGCGTTGCAGCCAAAGCAGTGGTACAGGTTCTTCGCTTCGGTCACCACCAGGCTGGCCGTGGCGTCTTCGTGGAAGATGCAGCGCATGGCCCAGTCCTTGCCCCGCTTGGCCA
>JANXVI010000406.1 GCA_025351745.1 Rhodoferax sp. | reverse complement strand
CATCTGGCATTGACAACCAAACGCTTCCTGGTCACCGAGGCTGGCAAAGTGCAGGCCGATGAAGAGTCAGCAGAGACCAACCGCATGATGGGCTTGGCTTTGCAAGGGCAGGGCCAGTTGGACATGGCGTTTGACCGCTTCCGCCGCGTACCCATGAACGAGGCCGTAATGGGCAATTTGTACAGCCTGGCCATGGACTTCGAACGCAAGCGCCAGTTCAACAAAGCCGAAGCGGTCTACGAGCACATGGCGGCATTTGATAAAAACTACAAAGATATCAAGACCAAGCTCAACCGGGCCAAGAACCTGTCAGAGACCGTCATGTTGGGCGGGGCTGGCGGTCACCCCGGTGGCACGATATTGCTCGAAGGCGGCGCGGTCGAAAAACCCATGTTGGGGCGCTACCAGGTTGAAAAGGAACTGGGCAAAGGCGCGATGGGTGTCGTTTACCTTGGCAAAGATCCCAAGATCGGCCGCGTGGTTGCGATCAAGACCATGGCACTGAGCCAGGAATTTTCAGGCGACGAATTGGTTGATGCCCGCGAACGATTCTTCCGCGAAGCCGAAACAGCAGGGCGTCTGCAGCACCAAAACATTGTGACCATTTTCGATGCAGGCGAAGAGCACGACCTGGCCTACATTGCGATGGAGTTCCTCAAAGGCAAGGACCTGGCCGACCATTGCAAGGGCGACCAATTGTTGCCGGTGCCTGTGGTCCTGAGCATCGTGGCCCGCGTTGCCGAGGCACTGGCCTATGCGCACAAGCAAAATGTGGTGCACCGCGACATCAAGCCGGCCAATATCATGTACGAGCCGCAAAGCGATATCGTCAAAGTCACCGACTTTGGCATTGCGCGCATTACCGATTCAAGCAAAACCAAGACCGGGCTTGTGTTGGGAACCCCAAGCTTCATGTCCCCGGAACAGTTAGCTGGCAAGAAGGTCGACGGCCGTTCCGATCTGTATTCATTGGGCGTCATGCTGTTTCAGATGCTGGCTGGGGTGTTACCATTTCGCGGCGACTCGATGTCCGAGTTGATGTACAAGATTGCCAATGAAGAAGCGCCTGATATCCGTATCATCCGCTCCGAGTTGTCCCAAAATTTAGCCGACGTTGTTGCCTTGTCTTTGAGCAAGAGACCAGAGACCCGTTATCAGACAGGAGACCAGTTTGCCGTGGATTTGCGCAGCGTCATAACCCAAATGTCCGGTGCGGCGCCGATTGCCACACCCAGCCACGTTTCAAACGAAAGAGCGAGCAATGATAAAACTGTAGCGTTTGCAGCGACTATGGTGGGCGCGCCAGGCGGAGCGCGAAACAAAGTCGATTTCACCGCAACCGTTCCCGCATCTGCGGTGAACTTTGAGAAAACTGTCGTCCAACCGGTCAAAAAGCCCGGGGAAGCGAAATAAGCACCCCATGAATTACCTTTTTTGTGCGAAAACGGACCCTGGCAGGGCAAGAGACAACAACGAAGATTCGGTGGTGTACGACGAGCCATCCCTGACCGCCGTATTGGCTGACGGCATGGGTGGCTACAACGCGGGTGAGATCGCCAGCGGCATGGCCACTGCGTTCATCAAATCGGAGCTAAGCCGTTGGATCACCGAAGCGGGGAACGGGATCAAGGCGAAAGAAGTGCGCCGTGCGATGGAAATATGCGTAGACAATGCCAACCGCTCCATATTCAACTCGGCTAACTCAAATGCCGGTTATGCGGGGATGGGCACCACCTTGGTCGTCGGAGTGTTCAAGGACGATAAGCTGGTTTTAGGGCACATTGGTGATTCGCGTTGCTATCGCCTGCGCGCAGGGCTGTTGGAACAAATCACAAAAGACCATTCCCTTTTGCAGGAACAGATGGATGCGGGACTGATTACGCCCGAGCAGGCTGCGACTTCGTCTATTAAAAATCTGGTGACCCGTGCGCTAGGCGTCGATGATTCGGTGCTGTTGGAGGTCAACGAACACCAGGTGCAGGTCGGTGATCTGTATTTGATGTGTTCAGACGGTCTGTCAGACATGATGGAAGATGGTGCGATCGCTAAAATTGTCACGTCGCAGCAGCCGCTTGATCAAACGGCCACCCAGCTCATTGCGCAAGCCAATGAAAACGGTGGCCGCGACAATATTTCAGTACTTTTAATTGAAGTGCAAGAGGCGCCTGAAAAGCGCGGTTTAATCGCTCGTTGGTTGGGGAAGTAAGATGCAGCAGCGTTTTTCAGAAACAAATTACACAAAAAGGAGTCGATCATGCCGAAAATGATCGTTTCGATCGATGAGGTCGTGATCAAAGAAGTACAACTCACCAAGGACAAAACCACCTTGGGTCGCAGGCCGTACAACGACATCGTGATTGACAACTTGGCTGTCAGCGGCGAACACGCCGTTCTTCAGATGAGTGGCGGTGATGTGGTGCTGGAAGACCTCAACAGTACCAACGGAACCTATCTGAATGGCAAGGCTGTCAAAAAGCAGCAATTGCAAAATGGCGACAGCATCGAGATAGGCAAATACAAAATCAAGTTTGTTGGCGACGCGGAAGCCGACAATTTTGACAAGACCATGGTGGTGAAGGCGAGACCCGTCGCGCCACCGCCCATGCGGCCGACATCCACCTCCATGGGGGGTGACTCCATGGGCATGGGCGCCTTCCATGCGTCGATCAAAGTCTTGTCCGGCGCTGCATCGGGACGTGAAGTCCCTTTGACCAAGGTTGTAACGACCATTGGCAAACCAGGTGTGGCCGTTGCAGCCATTACCCGACGCCAACAGGGATTTGTCGTGCACCACGTAGAGGGTGCTGGAAACCCAACGCTCAATGGTTCACCGATCAAGGCAGATCCGGTCGCTTTGAAAAACGGAGACATGATTGAGTTGGCCGGCACGCAAATGCAATTTGTACAGAGCTGACAGTTTGTAGACTTTTGGCTGTGTCCATTGCGCGCCAAATCTCAAGGTGTTGCGCATGAATACGCTAGCCAAACACTGGCAACGGATTGCGGTTACGCTGATCCCGCTAGTCTTGGTGTTGTTGCACGCTGCTGGCATCGTGCAGGTGGGCAACATGCAGCGGTTGGACGATGCCATCTACGACGCTCGCTTGCGGGCAACGATGCCCAACACGCTGGATGAGCGTATTGTCATCGTCGATATAGACGAAAAGAGCCTCGCAGAAGTTGGACGATTCCCCTGGGGCCGTAACAAGCTGGGTCGCTTGGTCGACATATTGTTCGACCAACAGCACATCGCCTTATTGGGTTTTGACATTGTTTTTGCCGAACCTGATGACAGCTCGGGTCTAAGTCGACTCAATGAATTGGCGCGCTCAGACTTCAAAGACCAAGTCGGTTTTTCTGAACGTCTAAAACAGCTGCAGCCAGAGTTGGACTACGATGCCTTGTTTGCCAAGGTTCTTGAAAAGCGTCCTGTCGTGCTGGGCTATTATTTCACCAGCGAAAGTGACGGTCGTACGGTGGGCAGTTTGCCGGCAGCCGTCATGTCCAAAAATGATCTCAAGGGCCGAACTGTTGAGGCCTCTTCGTGGACAGGTTACAGCGCCAATATTGATGTATTGGCCAGGGCTGCCCCCATAGCGGGCCATTTCAACACCAACCCGGACCTGGACGGCGTTGTGCGTGCGTTGCCATTGTTGGCGGAATACAAAGGACAATATTACGAATCTTTGGCGCTTGCGATGTTCCGGCGGCTCGCAGGTTCGCCAAAGGTGACACCCGGTTTTTCAGACGAGCAATGGCTGTCGCGCAGCTACCAGGGGCTGGACCGTATTTTGCTGAAAGAAGGCAAGCTGGCGCTTTCTATTCCGGTGGACAAGCACATATTTACCTTGGTTCCTTACCGGGGTTTAGGCGGTGTCAAGGGCGGATCTTTCCGCTATGTGTCGGCAGCAGATGTCTTGGCAGGGCGGCTACCGGCAGACAGCCTGAAAGACAAAATCATCCTGGTAGGAACCACAGCGCCAGGGCTATTGGATTTGCGGGTAACTCCCGTGGGTCAGATCTATCCCGGTGTGGAAGCGCATGCCAACCTGATTTCCGGCTGGCTGGACGACAAGGTTGCTTTGAAGCCCGACTATGCAATGGGCTATGACGTTTTCATACTGATCGTTGCGGGTTTGGTGCTGGCTATTGGTCTGCCGCTGCTTTCAGCGCCACGCGCAGTTCTCCTGAGTGTCGGTGTCTTGGCTAGCGTGATCGGCATCAATACCTGGATGTATGTAGGGTTTGGTCTGGTGATGCCTTTGGCTGCCGCGCTGGTCATGAGCCTGACTGCGTTTGCACTGAATATGAGTTACGGTTATTTTGTCGAGACCCGGTCCAAACGTGAGTTGGCTCATTTGTTCGGAACCTACGTGCCTCCGGAATTGGTTGACGAGATGGTCAAAGACCCCGACAGCTACAGTATGAAAGCCACAAGCAGAGAACTGACGGTCATGTTTTGCGATATGCGGGGTTTTACCAAAATGTCGGAGCACATGGAGCCCACGCAATTGCAAGAGTTGCTGACAGGCGTTTTTAGCAAACTGACCACCATCATTCGAACCAACCGCGGCACCATCGACAAGTACATGGGTGACTGTGTCATGGCGTTTTGGGGTGCTCCAGTAGAGACGCCAGAGCATGCTCACCTGGCTGTGAAGTCGTCAATGGAAATGGCCAGTGCAATGCGCGGCATCAATGCAGACCATAGAGCTCGAGGCTTGCCAGAGATTGGTATAGGTATCGGTCTCAACACGGGAACCATGTGTGTGGGCGACATGGGTTCCAATATTCGCCGCGCCTATACCGTTATCGGAGATTCAGTAAATTTGGGTTCCAGGCTGGAAGGCTTGTCAAAGGCCTATGGAATCGATATTGTTGTCAGTGAAACGACGCGCAAACAAGCTAACGAGTTTGCATGGCAAGAACTTGATCGCGTACGGGTTAAGGGCAAGGAGCAATCAGTGGCCATTTTCTGGCCCATGGCGCTCAAGGCACAGGTCAATGATGCCACCAGTACAGAGATCAAAACCTGGGTGTCGTTCATGAAGGCGTACCGAGCGCAAAACTGGGATCAGGCGGACGTTTTAATGCTCAACTTAATGCGCATGAATGCCAAAAAATTCCTTTACCAGATGTATTCAGAACGGGTAGCCTCTATGCGGCTGCTCCCCTTCGATCCTGAATGGGACGGTGCAACCAATTTCGAAACCAAATGAGGCGCCCACTGTGAAAGTACGTGTACTCGGTTGCTCAGGCGCCATTGCCAAGGATTGCAAGACCACGTCGTTTCTTATCGACGGCCAAATTCTCGTCGATGCCGGGACGGGTGTGGGTGATCTCACGCTCGACGAAATGCGTTGCATTGACCACGTCCTTTTGACCCACTCCCACTTGGATCACATAGCGGCATTGCCCTTGATGGTGGATGCCGTTGCAGCGCAACGCAAGACACCGCTAAAAGTCCACGCACTGGCGGGAACCATTAAGGCCCTGAGGGACCACATTTTTAACAACATCATTTGGCCGGATTTTTCCCGTATACCCACTCCAGAGGCGCCCTTCATCAGTTTTCATGAGATCAAGATTGGGCAAACCATTCAGTTGTCGGACAAATATATCGAAGTGTTGCCCGCCGTTCATACCGTTCCGGCAGCGGGCTTTGCGATTACGGCTGGGCAAGGTTGCTGGGTATTCACGGGCGATACTGAACGCAACCAGGCATTTTGGGATCGTGTGAACCAATTGAACGTCGCCATGCTGGTCATAGAAACCGCGTTCAGCAATCGCGAAAAGGACCTCGCCAGACGTGCCCTGCATTTGTCTCCGAACGTGCTGGCCAATGAACTCGATTGCATCGCCATGGGTAAAAATTACCCGATTTACATAACGCATACCAAACCCGCAGAGACTGAACTCATCATGGCCGAAATTCAACGGTTTGACCAGACACAACCCTTTGGGCCCAATGTGACACACGATATACGCAGAATGCATGCCGGCCAGGAGTTTGACCTATGAGTGGCGTAGTGACCCCCGGCGCGTCAGACAAGGCCTCAGAGCAAGCCTTTTTTGAATCGCAAAAGCAACCTTCCCAAAAACGGGGTATGACCTTCGAGGCGCTGTTCTACCGCCAGCTTCACCACGTCACCGCACGCATCCACGACACGGAAAACCTTGAACAGATCATGTTGGAGGCTAGTCAGGATATCTGCAAACTTCTGAATGCGGACCGGCTGACTTTGTATGCGGTTAACGAGGACCAGACGGCCATAGTGTCCAAGATCAAGACCGGCCTTAACAGCAGCAGTGACCTCAAGCTCCCTATATCGCCGCAAAGCATTGCTGGATATGCTGCGTTCAGCCGCACATCGCTCAACCTGCCAGACGTGTATGACGACGATGCCCTCAAACAAATCCATCCAGCGCTGACATTTCTGAAAGTGGTGGACAAGCGCTCCGGTTACCGAACGAAGCAAATGTTGGTTGCCCCCATTCTCGAAGGCAAAACGCTGCATGGCGTGCTTCAGGTCATCAACAACAAAAGCGACGAACCATTTGGCGATCTCGAGGTCGACGGTGTTTCCGAGTTGTGCAAGACACTTGCAACCGCCATTCGCCAGCGCGCAAACGGGGCGACCGTCGCACCCACGCGTAAGGCCACCAAATACGACTCCTTGGTGTCAGATGGCTTGTTGACGGACGACGAGCTTAGCCAATGCATTTCGGATGCCCGATCTGAAGGAAAGTCCGTTGAGCACTTGCTGATGGCGCAGTACAAGATCCGGCCACTACAAATCGGCCCCTCGCTGGCAAAGTTCTTTGGCGTCCCGTACGAAGCATTCAACGCGGGACGCATTCGCTCGGAAATGCTGCATGGCTCGCTGAAACGCGAATTCATTGAGGAGCAGGGGTGGATTCCACTTGAAGAGTCGCCTGAGGGCTTGGTGATCATGTGCATGGACCCGGAGGCAGTCCGCGGCTCCCGCGTGGTACCCCAGGTTTTTCCACGCATCGCCAAGTTTGCTTACCGCGTGACCACGCAGACCGAATTTCTGGAAACCTTGGGTCAGCTTTTTGGCACGGTCGCGGACAGCAGCACCATTGACCAGCTCCTGGCGGATATGGATGGTGGACCGATAGACGACGGCACCAACGACGATTCTCTGGAGTCTGCAGCAGCGGACAACGAGTTGGTGAAGTTCGTTAACAAGGTCATTATTGATGCCTATAACCAGAAGGTGTCCGACATTCACATCGAGCCCATGCCCGGTAAGTTTAAAACCGGCATTCGCTTTCGCATCGACGGAAGCCTGGTTCCTTATGTAGAAGTGCCGGCCCATTTCCGGTCGGCCATGGTTACGCGTCTGAAGATCATGTGCGATCTGGATATCTCCGAGCGCCGCAAGCCGCAAGACGGGAAGATCAAGTTCAAGAAGTACGGCCCGCTCGACATTGAACTACGGGTTGCTACCATTCCATCGGCAGGCGGTGTGGAAGACGTGGTCATGCGGATTCTGGCTGCTGGTGAGCCAATCCCCTTGGAAAAGCTGGGTCTGACTCCGCACAACAAGGAACGTTTGGAGGCGACTGTCAGCAAACCCTATGGTCTGTTTTATGTGTGCGGCCCTACCGGTTCCGGTAAAACGACCACATTGCATTCCATCCTTAAATTCCTCAACACGCCAGATACCAAAATCTGGACGGCGGAAGACCCGGTTGAAATTACCCAAAAGGGCTTGCGACAGGTTCAGATCAATAAAAAGGCCGGGATCGATTTCGCGCTCATCATGCGGGCGTTTTTGCGGGCCGACCCTGACATCATCATGGTGGGCGAATCACGTGACAAGGAAACGGTGTCCATGGGGGTGGAAGCCTCACTCACGGGCCATCTGGTGTTTTCGACCCTGCACACCAATTCTGCCCCAGAGTCCATCACCCGCCTGATGGACATGGGCATGGACCCTTTCAACTTTGCGGACGCGTTATTGGGCATTCTGGCGCAACGTCTGGCCAAGAAATTGTGTGATTGCAAGGCGGCGTATGTTCCCGATGCCGACGAGTTTCGATTGTTTGTAACCGAATACGCGGAAGAACTACGGCACTCCAAAGTCTGGAAGGCGGACCCTGATGGTGAACGCCAAAAACTGGTGGACAGTTGGAGCAAGACCTATGGGGCAGACGGGCATGTCAAGTTATACAAAGCCGTGGGTTGCGACAAATGCAACAAGACGGGCTACAAAGGTCGCATCGGACTGCATGAGCTATTGGTGGCTGACGACGGCGTCAAGAAGCTGATTCAGGAACGCGCCCGTGTGGCCGAGCTGTTTGCGTCCGCGGTAGAGGGTGGCATGCGCACCCTGAAGATGGACGGCATGGAGAAAGTCATGATGGGACTGACGGACCTGAAGATGGTACGGCAGGTGTGTATCAAGTGACACGTGTTGTACAGTTAGGCTCCCCGAGCCAGTTGGCATATGTCGAATTGGCCACTAGCCCTCGTCGAATATAGCTGTTTCACTATTGATTTTGTAGCAAACGCTTTGATCAACCAGTGGGAGAATCTACCCGACCTGCTTGCTGCGAACACCATGTGCGCCACATACCGCGCAGGGCCGTCTCGAAGTGGTGCGCAAAATCGCTTGCGTTGAAGATGGGGGATGCCAGCACTTGCTGGCGCATAGCGGCACGTAGCTCAGCCAGTGCGGGGAGATCACGGGCATGGGCTGTGGCCTGAAACACATAGTCGGACTGGTCTGCGGCGATCCAATCGGGCAGACCCGCATTCATCAGCAGGCCAACCCCTTGCCGGGACAGGAATCGTTCCCCCTGCAGGGTCAACACGGGCACCCCCATCCACAAGGCTTCGGCGGTTGTAGTGCCTCCCGTGTAGGGGAAGGGGTCCAGCGCAATGTCCACCCGTTGGTAACAGGCCAAGTATTCGGCACGGGACGACAGCCCTTCCAACAGAAGCCGCTCCGGTTCGATGCCGTGGGCTGCAAAAGCCTCACATACTCTTTTTCGAACTAGCGCTTCCTTCAGCTGTGGCGACTTAAGGAACAAACGGCTCCGGGGCGTGGCAAGCAGTACCTGTGCCCACAGTGCAATCACGCGGTCATTCATCTTGCTGAGATTGTTGAAGCATCCGAAAATCACGTATCCGGTGTCGAGGGCGGGCAATGCCGAAACCTTTACCGCCAGATCAGGTGGGGTAAAGCACAGCCGCGTTTCGGGCAAACGCCAGATTTTTTCCGTAAAGTTGGCCTCTTCGCTGGGTGGAAGAGTCCATGGATCGGCGATCAGATAGTCGATGGCACTCACGCCTGTCGTGCCGAAGTAACCAAGCCAGCTGATCTGCACCGGTGCGGGCTTCCGGGCGAAAACCGGCAGACGGTTGTGGGCTGTATGCCCTGACAGATCGATCAGGATGTCAATGGCGTCGTCATGGATGCGTTCGGCGACAGCGGCGTCCGACATGCCAACTGTGCTACACCAGCCGCTGCAAAACGACCGGATGCGCTCGGTAACAGAGTCGACGAGAAAATGGTTGGAGTAGCAAAAGAACTCAAGGCGATGGGGTGTCAAGCGGGTCAAGGCCGATAACACGCCCTCGAAAAAATAACTCACGGGGTGGTCGCGCAAATCACCCGACACACATCCTATTCGCAGGCACCGCTCAGGTTCCCGCACATTCGCCCAATCCGCATATACGGTGGCATGTTCCGCAACCCATGTACCGTAGCGCTGAGCCTCTGAGAGCGCCAGCCGAGCGTCAGCATCCTCACGGTAGTTGATCAAGAATAACAGGTTGCTTTGGGCCTCCACAAATGCCGGTGCTATTTCCAGCGCGCGCCGATAGCATGCCTGCGCGTCGTCCAGCCGCCCCAGGTCTTTCAGGATATTGCCCAGATTGCTATGGCCCTCGGCGTAATCGGGGTTGATTTCCAACGCCCGGCCGTAGCTGGCCAGCGCGTCTTCGAACTGGCCCAACTCTCGCAAAGACTTGCCTAAGTTGCTGTGCGCTTCGGCATAGTCGGGCCGGATGGTCAACGCAAGGTGGTAGTGTGCAATCGCCACAGCATATTGGCGGTCGTCGTCCAACAAGGCACCCAGTGCAACGTGCGCGTCAACAAAATCCGGTTTCAGCGCGATGGCTTTACGGTAAGCCGCCATCGCCGCATCGGCTTGCCCCACACGAACATAGGCATTGCCCAGGTTGAAATGCGCTGCCGCGTAGTCTGGATCGTGCTTCAACGCGGTTTCAAAAGCGCCAACTGCGGTGTCTGCGTTGCCGGACGCCAGAAGCACGTTGCCCCGATTCAAGTGTGCGCGGGCCAACCTCGGCGCCAAGGCAATGGCTGCCTCGTAGCGTTGCAGCGCTTGCGGGAATTGGCCTGCGTCTTCCAGAGCGTTGCCTTGTGCAATCAGATCGGATGCGCCCGCTTCGGCCGCCGCAGTTGGGCTCTTAACGGGGACTTTGACGGCCTTGAATCGATCAAAAAGTCCCATGGTG
>JANXVI010000400.1 GCA_025351745.1 Rhodoferax sp. | reverse complement strand
CACCGGCACCAGACGCGTCAACGGCCCTTGTGTCAGCACAAAGCCGCCGACGTGCTGGCTCAAATGGCGGGGAAACCCCTGCAGTTGCACGGCCAGCGACATCCACAATTCCAGGCGGTCCAGCGGCGGTGGGACACAGTCCGGGCCTAGCCGTTGCATCGCATCTTGCAAGCGTTCCACCAGCACCTCGCGGTCATACATGCCGGGGTGTTCCTTGCCCAGTTCGGTGATCAACGCTTCGGGAATCTCCAGCGCATGGCCTACGTCGCGCAGTGCGCTGCGCGGGCGGTAGCTGATGACGGTGGCGGCAATAGCAGCGCGCTCCCGGCCGTATTTGGTGTAAATATATTGAATCACCTCTTCGCGCCGCTGGTGTTCAAAGTCCACATCGATATCGGGTGGCTCATTGCGCTCGCGGCTGACGAAACGTTCGAACATCAGATTGCCGCCTATGGGGTTGACCTCGGTCACATGCAGGCAATAACACACCACCGAATTGGCCGCCGATCCGCGCCCCTGGCACAGGATGTCTTGGCTACGGGCGAAGCGCACGATGTCGTGCACGGTCAGGAAATACATCTCGTACTGCAGATCAGCGATCAAGGCGAGTTCGCGCGCCAGCAACTGCACCACCTTGTCGGGTACACCTTGGGGATAGCGCTGGTGCGCGCCCTCATCGCAGTAGTAGCGCAAGGTCTGCGCCGGTGTGGAGCCTGGGAGCAAGGCCTCCATCGGGTACTGAAAGGCGATTTCTTTCAAATCAAATGAACACCGGTCAGCAACAACCAAGGTGTTGGCCAGCCACTCTGCCGGGTAGAGCGCCGCCAGCCGTGCACGCGAGCGCAGATGCCGCTCGGCATTGGGCTGCAACGCAAAGCCGCACTGCGCTACGGGTTGCCCCAGGCGCACGGCGGTGATGACATCGTGCAGCGGCTTGCGGGAGCGCACATGCATCTGCACATGGCCGGTAGCGACCAGGGGCAGGCCCGTGCAGTGCGCCAGTTGCTGCAGGCGCACCCGCTGCAGTGCGTCGTCGGCGCCCAGGTGCGACTCTGCCGCCAGCCAAACGCATGAGCCAAATAGGCCTCTAGCCCTCGTGGATACTGCGTAAGCTGCTTCAAAATTGATAGCGCTTGAAAAAACCAGCAACACCTCACAGTCTGTGAGGCTGGCCCAGAGCGCCTGGTCTTTCGCGCCACGCCACCCCACCATGTATTCGCCCTTGGGGGCTGAGCAACGTGCCCCGCTGATGAATGCGCACAGGTTGCCCCAACCGGCGAGGTTGTGTGCCAGCACCACCACGGTGAAGCCAGCGGTTTCTAGCGGCACGGCAAACTCGGCACCCAGCAGAAGCTTGAGCGTGCTGCCGTTCTGGTCGCGCAGCTCCTTGGCCTTCACATGCGCGCGCACCACGCCCGCCACAGAGCATTCGTCGGTGATGGCCAGCGCGTGGTAGCCCAACGCCGCCGCCCGATCAACCATCTCTTCGGGCTTGGACGCGCCGCGCTGGAAGCTGAAGCTGCTCAAGGCATGCAGCTCGGCGTAAGGGGGTGGCTCTGAGTCGGGGCACATAAATACTGTAATTTTGTACAGTATAATCAACCCACTCCAATCTCGCAGTACTACGCCAAGACGACCTTGTTCCGGCCCTGGTTCTTGGCCAGGTACATGGCGGCATCCGCAGCCTGAACCAGGCTGGCCGAACTTTGCCCCGGCTGCGGCACGCACGATGCCACGCCTATGCTGATGGTGACCACGCCCGCCACCGTGGCCTTGGCATGGGGCAGGCCCAGGGCTTGCACGGCGGCGCGGATGCGCTCCATGGCCGCTTGGGCCTCTGGCCCCGTTTGACCTGGCAAGATGACGACAAACTCTTCACCACCATAGCGGGCCACCAGTTCGCCCGACCGCTGCACCGTGCCGGCCAAAGTTTGGGCCAGCATCTTGAGGCAGACGTCTCCGGCCTGGTGCCCATAGTGGTCGTTGTAAGCCTTGAACTGGTCCACGTCCAGCATGGCAATGGCCAGCGGCAAACCATGGCGGCTGGCGCGCTGCCACTCGGCCTCCCACTCCTGGTCAAACTTCCGGCGGTTGGCCAAGCCGGTCAGTCCATCAGTGGCACTCAAGGCCTGTAACTGGCGGTTAGCTGATTCAAGCTCTTGCGTGCGTTTTAGCACGCTCTCCTCCAGCACGCGGTTGGATGCCGCAATTGCTTCGCGCAAGCGCGCCTGCTCCGCCACTTCCCGGCGCAACCTGCGCGAAAACATGGCGCCCACCCACAGCAGCAGCAACAGGGCGGCAATGCGCATGGCCTGCACCACCAGACGAAGCTGGTCGTAAAACGCATTGGTGCGGGCCAGTTCGCCAGTCAGGGCGCCCACCGCCGTCTCGGTATTGATCTCGTATCAGTAGTGTCCCAACGTTCTCACATCAGTACTTCGTAAGTTAATGATTTGCTTGCAGAATTTGGCATTCCAGTCTGGTCTCGATTTGAACGTCGAGCGTCAGACTTATGACCTTTTGCGCGACAGCGCGAAGGGCCGGTATGCACCAAGGCAAGCTCGTTTTCTCTCAGCTCATGGCCTATCTGCCCATGAGCACTTTTCGCAGGTGTGTGGCCAAGCATCGAGGCGATCACAAGGTCAAGGACTTCTCTTGCCTGGACCAGTTCTTCGCCATGGCATTTGCGCAACTCACGTATCGGGAGTCCCTTCGCGATATCGAAGTCAACCTGCGAGCCCAGGCCAATCGTCTGTATCACATGGGCTTTCGTTGCTCGACGATTTCTCGCAACACGCTGGCCAATGCGAACGCCACCCGACCATGGCAAATCTACGCCGACTTCGCTCAACATCTGATTGGCATTGCCAGGCCTCTGTATGCCAACGAACCCTTGGGAATCGATTTGGATGCGACCGTTTACGCGTTCGACGCCACCACCATCGATTTGTGCCTGTCGCTGCATCCGTGGGCCCCGTTTCGCTCGACCAAGGCGGCCATCAAGTTGCACACGCTGCTCGATCTGCATGGCTCCATCCCCAGCTTCATTCACATCACCGACGGCAAGACCCACGAGGTCAATGTGTTGGACGACCTGGTGATCGAAGCTGGGGCCTTCTACCTGATGGATCGGGGCTATCTTGATTTCAGCAGGCTGTATGTCATTCATCAGGCACAGGCCTTCTTCGTGACGCGTGCCAAGAGCAACACCCAGTTCAGGCGACGCTACTCCAATCCCGTGGACCGCAGCAACACCTCGGTCATCTGCGATCAGATCGGCGTGCTCACGGTTTATTACTCCAGCAAGGACTATCCGGCGGCTTTGCGCAGGGTGGTGGTCAAGGACGAGACGGGCAATCGCATTACGTTTCTGACCAACAACTTCGCCTTGAAGCCAGAACTCATTGCCGACTTGTACCGCCAGCGCTGGAAGGTCGAATTGTTCTTCAAATGGATCAAGCAGCACCTTCGCATCAAGGCATTTCTGGGCACCAGCGAGAACGCCGTGAAGACGCAAATCTGGATTGCGGTGTGCACCTAGGTGCTGATCGCCATTGCAAAGAAACGTCCGCATCTTGAGCATCACAGTCTTTACGAAATCCTGCAAATCCTGAGCCTGACCATGTTCGAACAAGCTCCAATAAATCAACTACTTACGCCGCCCTCAACGGATTCAGATCCGGGTTTCGAGCCTCAAGCTCGTTCTCCTCTGAAAAACGTTGGGACACTACTTTCAGGTAATAGACGAGGAAATGCGTGGTTTTATTCCATAGAGAAGCTGTTTCAAGGGTTTACCCTAGAAAAGTGAACACCCAGCGGTTGATCAGCGCACCG